>JAIFNI010000133.1 GCA_020047785.1 Clostridia bacterium | reverse complement strand
GTAGCGGCGAATCCAATCACATGGGATGTTGCTTTTGAAACGAACCTGCGCCAACCTGCCGGTTTGGGAGTTCCGACTGTAACAGGCTCCCCGAGGGAATCTTCATGCCCTTCCGACATTCCGGAACCACTCCCCAATGCCGGCAAACCAACTCCCGACGCCGGCGACCCAACTTTCGACGCCGGCGACCCAACTCCCGATGCCGGCAAACCAACTCCCGATGCCGGTGACCCAACCCCCGACGCCGGCAAACCTACTCCCAACGCCGGCGAAACATGCAGATGCTTCCCCCCGTCCGTCCGCCCGATCCCGACCACCCGCTCAAACACCATCGCAAGCCCGTTCAGCGCACCCCAGATGACGAAGGTCCACCGGGCTCCATGCCATAGGCCGCTGACCAGAAAAATCACGAACAGATTGAACAAAGTTCGTGCATACCCTTTCCGGTTCCCGCCCAAGGGGAAGTACAGGTAGTCTCGGAACCAGGTGGAAAGGGAGATGTGCCAGCGCCGCCAGAACTCTGTCACGCTTTTGGCATGGTACGGACGGTCGAAGTTCTTCATGAGGGAAAACCCCATGATTCGTGCGCCGCCGATGGCAATATCGGAATAGCCTGAAAAGTCGCAGTAAATCTGGAAGGCAAAGGCCAGTGTCCCGATGATGAGATAAATCCCGGACCATTTCTCCGGTTCCGCATAAATGGTGTTCACAACAACCGCAAGGCGATCTGCGATGACCACTTTCTTGAAAAATCCCCACAGCATGATGCGAAGACCCGAGACCGCGCGTTCAACCTGAAAAGCCTTCACATCACGGAACTGGGGAAGCAGGTTCGTCGAGCGTTCGATTGGACCCGCCACCAGCTGCGGAAAGAAGGACACATACAGCGCGAATTGCCAGAAATCGTGCTCCGCCTTCATGTCGCGGCGGTAAACATCTATGGTGTAACTGAGGGTCTGGAAGGTATAAAAGGATATCCCCACCGGCAGAAGCAGGTCCAGATGCGCCGGAGCATAGGGGATTCCGACCAGCTGCGCAAGACTGCCGAGATTCTCGTTGAAGAAATTGAAGTATTTGAAGAAAAAGAGCATGCCTAGATTTCCGAAGAGGCTCATGCCCAGAAAAAACCTGCGATATGCCGGCCTGTCATGCCTCTCCATGCCGATGGCCGCGTAATAGTCCACCAAAGTGGAGGCCAGCATCAGCAGCGCATATTCGGGCCGGTAGAACATATAGAAAAAATAGCTTGCCGCAAGCAACAGCAAATTCCGGGCCCGAAGACCCGGAATCAAAAAGTACAGGATGAGGACAATCGGATAAAAGACGAGGAATGCCAGGGAATTAAACAGCATGAGCGGTCCTCCGGTCGGCATTCGGCAGGAATCGGTTCACATCGGAATCAATCAAAATAATTCAAAACCAATACGAACAAATCAAAATCAGTCCGAACAATTCAGAATCGAGCAGAACAAATCAGAACGCGAAAATTGCGCTTCTCCGCCATGTTCCTCACAGTTTCGCATTCATGCTGTCGATGATCGTTTCCATCTGGTGACGGATGTGCTTGTCCGCGAAACTGGACGCTTCGGTTTCGTTCCCGGAGCGGAGCGCTTCGAGGATGCCCGCATGTTCCGTTTCCACATCAACCGCTTTGGAAATGTCCCGCAGATAGATGACACGGAATCTGTAGATATGCTCCCGAAGACTGGCCGCCGCTGCCACCAGGCGGGGATTGCCGGAGGCGACATAGATGAGATCGTGAAACTCGATATCCTTTTTGATGGCGCCTTCTATGTTTTCTTTCAGCACATGGGAGGCATAATGCTTGTGCACCGCCTCCAGCGCCTTGATCTGCACCGGTTGAATCCGTCTTGCGGCCAGACCGGTGGCAAGCCTGTCCAATGCGGAGCGCACCTCAAGCACATCCATGATGTCCTTGACGGATATCTCTGCCACACGGGTTCCACGACGGGGTTCCATCATCACCAGACCATCTGCTTCGAGCTTGCGGATGGCTTCCCGGACAGGCGTCCGGCTGACACCCATCTGCTCGGCAAGATATACTTCCATCAAGCGTTCCCCGGGGCGCAAATCCCCGTTCACGATTGCATTGCGCAGCGTTTCAAATATCACGTCGCGCAGCGGCTGGTAGTTGTCCAGTTTGATTTTTGGAATCTTTGCCATGACTTCTCCTCCTCAAAGCCCGTAGGGCCCGTTCACCGTTTGAACAGCCCAGCTGTCGGGCCATTGGGTTTTCATCTCCTCAAGAGCACCTCGTGCACCCTGCTCTTCCGCAAATAAACCGAATACGGAAGGTCCGCTTCCGCTCATCCTGCTTCCCTGCGCACCACAGGCCAGCAACTTTTCCCGAATGCGCGCAATCTCCGGATATTCCGGCACCGTCACACTTTCCAGCACATTCCGCATGCCTTGTGCCAGTGTGGCTAGGTCTCTTCTTGAAACCGCTTCCACCAGGCGCGACGTGTCAGGCCGCTCACCCAAATCATCCAACCGGAGGTGTGAAAAAACCCAGGGGGTGGATACGGGAAAGATCGGTTTGATGAGAACCAGCCAAACATCGGAAAAAGAGGGCAGCTTCGTCAGAATTTCTCCGATTCCTTCCGAGAGGCAGGTTCCCCCCATCAGACAATAGGGAACATCCGCACCAAGCCGCACGCCGATTTGCGCCAACTCGTCGGGAGACAATGGGCTGCCATGCAATTCATTGAGCCCGGACAGAACGGCAGCGGCATCCGTGCTTCCGCCGGCAAGTCCCGCCGCCGCCGGAATGCGTTTCTCCAGGCGTATGTGAACACCAGCCCCGGGAACCCTTTCCAGAAATGCAGCCGCTGCTTTCCAGGCAATGTTCTTCGCATCAACGGGGACAAGGGATGCCTCTTCGGCACGTGCGGACACACAGGCAAGGGAAATGCCCGAAGCGCGTTTATCAAGATGGATGCTGTCCGTCAGGCCAATCGTCTGCATGATCATGGCCAATCTGTGGTAACCGTTCGGCAACCGTTCCAGAACATCCAGCGACAGATTGATTTTCGCCGGCGCTTCAACAGTCCATTCCCGCATCGAAAGTCCCCTCGCCGGCCTGCCGTAGGCCATACAGGATATCTGGCGGGATGTGTTTCTCACCCTGCCGAAGCATGTATCTTGCGTGTACATTATATACAAAAAACGCAGTTGATACAACCTGCAATGGCCGCTTGCCGCACGCAGGAAAGACATCGGGATGCAGAAGAAGAAGGCATCGGGATGCAAAAAAGACATTGGGACGCAAAGGCAGAAAACATCGGGCGCAAATGAAGAAGACATCGGGACGCAAAAGAAAAAATACCGGGATGCAAAAGAATAAACATCGGGATGCAAAAGAAAAAGAACCGGTAATCCGGTTCTTCCATCTCTTTGCGACCTATGCATGGTGACCTATGTAATATGACCTATGCATCGTAACGTATGCAATATGACCTATAATACATTGGCGTCTATGCATTGTGACCTATTCAGGACAGTTCAGGATATATCTTGAAGGCGATGGCCTCAGACCATATGAAGGGTGACCGGCTTGACTTCGACCGTGTTCGTGAGAATGTCGGTATAGCTGTAGGATACCTTCCGGGGAGAATTGTAGTCACTTTCGAAACACACCGTGAAGATGCTGGGATATGCATGTTCGATGACGCCTTCCTTCACGAATGTCTTCTTCCGACCTTTGTTTGCCTTGAGTTGAATCTTCTGGCCGACACAACATTCCATCTCTTTCCGGATCTGGGCAATTGAGTTCTTGTCCATACTGCGTCCACCTCATTTCCTCACCATCTTACCATAAAACGGCTATTATGTCAAACAAGCGTTGTGCACATTCGCCAAACCCGCTTCCGGCGCACCGTGTGGAGTTTGTGTGTTTTGTATCACGCTTTGCATCGCCAATACGGCGTTTTTCGTACCTGAAATCCAAGCGCTGCAATCATTCCAAAAACACGCTCGAAGCATCTGGGTGTTTCGCTTTCACAGCAGCAGGTTGTTTCGCATTCACAGCAGCCGGTTGAATATTTCCCGAATCTCCATTTTCTTGGAAAGAAACAACGAGACCAGGACGGGATCCAGATGGGTGCCCGAGATGTTCTCGAGCTCGGAAAAAGTATCTTCAAGCGGCCAGGGTTCCTTGTACGCACGTTTGGAAGAAACCGCATCAAACACATCCGCAACCGCCACAATTCTTGCCTCGAGCGGAATGCCGCATCCCTGCAGTCCTTCCGGATAGCCTTTCCCATCCCATCGCTCATGGTGGTATCGGGCAATGTTCTCTGCCACTTCGTAAAAATTCTGCCTGAAAATTTCCAATTCATCCCGGATCTCATGGAGGATATCCGCGCCAACGGAGGTGTGGGTCCGCATGATCTCCCACTCAGCTTCATCAAGTTTGCCGGGCTTTTTCAGAATTACATCCGGGATGGCGACCTTGCCGATGTCGTGAATGGCCGCATTGTTTTCGATATCCCGGACCACCTGCGGGTTCAGTTTGTACTCCGGATCCGAATGGGTGACCAGCTCCTGCGCGATGAGTGTGGCATAGGCAACCATTCTTTGAATGTGGAATCCCGTTTCGATGTCTTTTCTGTCCACAAGTTCCGCAAAGGAAGTGGCCAACTTGCTGAACATTGTTTTTGTCAGCAGCGTCTTTTCCAGCAGGGCTGAGATCTCCCGCGCGATGTTCTTTCCAAGCTGTTCCTCCTGCATCCCGTATTGCGCCGTTTTTACCGACCCGAAAACCAGAAACGCATACAGGAATCCGTTCAGAAAAAGCGGCAGAATCATAACGGAGCGAATGCCTTGTCTGAAAACCTGTGCAAGGCCGCCAGGGGGTTCGCCGTCGCCCAACTCGACTTCCAGGTCTTTGACAATCACCGCCTTTTCGTTATCCAGGCATTTTTTCATCGGCCCCTCAGCCAAGTCATAGGTCTGATTCTGCTGAATGGGGACCGAATACTCCTTCATCACGGTGGATACTGTGGATGCCGTGCTGTTGTCCGGATTGATGCGCAGAAGGTCGATCCGGTCGACCGGCATTCTTTCGCGGATATGCCGGAAGAGGTTTTCCATGACATCCTCAATCACATACCCACGCCCGGCTGCGTTCTTGACTTCTTCAAGAAATGCCTGTTCCTCCAGGACGGCACCCATCTGCCGGACCAATTCCTTTTCTTCCCGAAACCGACTGTTGACGGTCGGCAGCCGGGATAAGTCATATTCATGCCGGGAGAGCAGGTCGATGGATTTTTCCGCATAGCCGACACCCACCTGAAGAATTCGACGGACAAGAAAGGCAAACAGCATCATCAGCAGGAAAAGTGTCCCCATGCTGTACTCAACGAACCGATAGAACCGGCTGTTATGCAAGGAGGACTGCCTGTCCGTCATGTCCCGCAAAGCTTTCAGTTCGGCTCCCAGCGGTTCCACTCTGCGGTTCAGATCCTCCATGTCGATGTTCTGAAAAAAATCCGGGTCCGGCAGCGAATTGCTGATTGCCTGGGACATGTCCGAGAGTGAAAGGAAAACAGTTTGAATCTGGTTTGCATATTCGGGTTCCAATCCGAAGGGCAGGTATCGGGAAATCTTGCGGAAGGCAATCGAATCCAGACGCAGCTGGTCCGCAATGCCGGACATGCTTTGGAGGTTGCTGGAAAAGAGTTCCCGCTTCTCCGCATAGGCGGTTTTCAATTTCTGAAATCGCTGGTCGTCCATTTGTTCGTATAGTTTCAATTGTGTTTCTATGTTGTCGAATATGCGAACGGTATACCGCGCGTTTTCCTGCAGCGCCATCAATTCATCGATCAAGCCGGCATGTCTGGTAAAAAGAGGGTCGTACCGAACGTAGAAACGATATCTCACAAACAGGCTCACACAAAGCAGAAGCAGCGCGACCGTCACCAGCAGCGCGCTGAGCATGCGATAACTGACAGCATGACTTCGGTTTTTGCCATGGGTTTTCATCCTGATCGTCTCCATCCCCCCTCAGCCTGCAGTCTTTATGATTGTGCGTTCAAATCCACTTGAAAACACATGGTTGATGTCATCAAAAACCAACCGCACCCTTGTCTGGAAAATAAAGGCCAACCACTGTGATGCCGCGCTATAGCGGATAAGGATAGATACCTCACTGCCCTTGCGGCAAACAGGATTTTTCTGACTTTGCAAGGGAAGGCGCAGATTTCGGCAGATCAGCGAATGGCCATTGAAAACACATCGGTGGTTGTGTCAAACTATGTGCGTGAGTCCGAACCGGTCCCTTTCATCAGAACTACGATACAACAGGAGGAAACCATGCTTACCGACATCGAAATCGCCCAGAGCGCCACCATGGAACCAATCGAAACGGTCGCAGCAAAACTGGGTGTCGGCCGCGAATGGCTTGAGCTGTATGGAGACGGCAAAGCGAAATTAAAGGCGGGCTTGTGGGATACCGTGAAGGATCGGCCTGACGGAAAGCTCATCCTCGTGACGGCCATCAATCCCACACCGGCCGGGGAAGGCAAGACCACGACCACCGTCGGTCTCGGCCAGGCCATGGCAAAGATCGGAAAAAAAGCCAGCATTGCGCTGCGCGAACCCTCCCTCGGTCCTGTCATGGGCATAAAGGGTGGAGCTGCCGGTGGCGGCTATGCGCAGGTTGTCCCGATGGAAGACATCAACCTGCATTTCACGGGCGACATGCACGCCATCACGTCCGCCAACAACCTGCTGTCCGCTGCCATAGACAACCACCTCCATCAGGGCAATGTCCTCCGCATCGACAGCCGCCGCATTCTGTGGAAACGCTGCATGGACATGAACGACCGTGCGTTGCGGGACATCACGGTGGGACTCGGCGGGAAGATCAACGGGTTCCCCCGCGAAGACGGATTCAACATCACGGTTGCTTCCGAAGTCATGGCCATCCTGTGCCTGGCAACCGACCTGATGGACTTGAAGGCGCGGCTTTCCCGCATCCTGGTGGCCTATACGCTTGAGGAAAAACCGGTGACCGCCGGCGAACTCGGCGTGGCCGGTGCCATGACGCTCCTGCTGAAGGATGCCATCAAACCGAATCTTGTCCAGACACTCGAAAACACACCCGCATTCATGCATGGCGGTCCATTCGCGAACATTGCCCACGGATGCAACAGTGTTTCCGCCACCCGCCTTGCCCTGAAGCTATCCGACTTTGTCATCACGGAAGCCGGTTTCGGCGCAGACCTTGGCGCGGAGAAATTCTTCGACATCAAGTGCCGGTACGCCGGTTTGTCCCCGGATGCCGTGGTGCTGGTCGCAACCGTGCGCGCCCTCAAATACAACGGGGGCGTGAAAAAGGAAGAAACAGGAATTGAAAACGTGCCTGCGCTGGAGGCCGGCATTGCAAACCTGGGACGTCATGTCGAGAACCTGCGCAAATTCGGCGTTCCGGTTGTCGTCGCCATCAACCACTTCGCGACAGATACGGATGCGGAAATCTCGGTCGTAAAGGCGAAATGCGCCGAATGGCAAGTGGATGTGGCTTTTTCCGAAGTGTTCGCAAAAGGTGGAGAAGGCGGCGTTGAACTGGCTGAAACGCTGTGTGCCCTGATAGAGCGGGAACCCGCGGATTTCAAGCTACTCTACGATTTGGACATGCCTCTGGTCAAGAAGATCGAGACCATCAACCGGGAGATTTACGGCGGTGCGCATGTCGTATTCCAGGACAAGGCGCTGAAGGAACTGCAGAACATTGAAGCCCTCGGATACGGCCATCTGCCGATCTGCATGGCCAAGACGCAGTACTCCCTGTCCGACAATCCGAAACTGCTGGGGAGTCCGCGCGGATTCGACCTCACCGTGAAGGAAGTGCGGCTTTCCGCCGGGGCGGGATTTGTCGTGGTCATGACCGGCGACATCATGACGATGCCGGGTCTGCCGAAAGTGCCTTCCGCCAACAAGATAGACATCAACGAGGCGGGTGTCATCACCGGATTGTTTTAAGGTCTTGGAAAGAAACAACCTCACGGAATGATCTTTCTTTTTCTTTGATGATCCATTCCCCTACACCTTGAACTGGCTGATGGCATCCTGCAGCTCACGGGCTTCCACACCAAGACGCTCCGCGTATTCGGCCATTCCCTCGATGCTGTCGATCTGCTGATCACTGGACGCCATGACTTCCTGCGTGGAGGCGGCGGTTTCCTCGGAGACCGCCGAAATGTTCTGAATGGCCAGCAAGGTATCCTGCTTCACCTGTTCCATGGCATCCACGTCGCGCATGATGACGTGAACCTCGCCGACAAGCCTGTCCATGGAGCCGTTGATGTCGTTGAAAACGCGGATGGCGGCATCCAGCGCGGCGTCCTGCGAATCCAGAATGGCCCCGGTCCGTTCCGCCTTCAGCGAGGTGGCCTGCGTCTGTTTCTGCGTTTCCACGACAATTCCGCCGATTTCCTTCGTTGCCCGCATCGACTGTTCGGCAAGCTTCCGGACTTCCTCCGCAACCACGGCGAAACCCCTGCCGGATTCCCCCGCACGGGCGGCTTCGATGGCCGCATTCAGCGCCAGCAGATTCGTCTGGTCCGCGATGCCGTTGATGGCCTTCACAATGCTGCCGATGGACTTTGACCGATCGGAAAGCACCTTGATGTCCCCCACGATGGCCCGGATCAGTTCATTGGTTTCCTTTGCCTTCCTGTCCAGTTCTCCGATGGAGGACAACCCGTTCCGGGTAAGCTGGACAGCGTCATTCGTGACCTGTTCGATGACGCGCGTCTTCTCCCCGACTGTCCCCATGGACACGGAAAGCTGACTCATTTTCTCCACACCCCGCTCTGAATCCTGCGCCTGGGAATTCGCGCCCTGTGCGATTTCCGAAATGGCTCTCGCGATCTCCTTCGATACGCGGGTGACTTCCCCGGTCGAATCGGACACCACGATGGCGGACTCCGCAACCCGGTTCGCCGTACCGGCTGCGCGCTCAATCAGACTGCGCATGCTGGCTATCATCGCATTGATGGCTTTGGTGAGCACCCCGAGTTCATCCGCCCGCCCGGAAACGGGATTGACGGTCAGATCACCGGCCGCTGCCTGTTCCGACATCCGAACCATGCGGCCGATGGTCCTTCCCATGCCGTTCGCCATATAAACGCCTACGGCAACAGAGAGAACACCCGCAAGCAGCACGAACACGATGGTCAGCCGCAGGATGCCGTTCGCTCCGGCAAGAAGCGTCGCATAAGGCATGAGCCCCGAAAGCACAAGCCCGTATTTTGCGAGATGTTCGGTGACGGCAAGATACTTGACGCCTTCAAATGTGACGTCCTCGCTGAAACTGAACACTTTCTTGTCGGAAAGGTACCGCTTGAAGAATGCCGTTTCAGAGAAATTTCTGGATCCGGCCGCAAGCGGATCGATGGTTTCCTTCGTCTCCTTGTCGGCTGCATACCGGGACGCCACGTCGTACCCGTCGGGACCGATGAGATGGGTCTGCGCATCCGCCCCGAGGGACATGCCTCCGATGAAATCGTTCAGGAAATCCTGATTCACCATGATGATGAGAACGCCCATCGATTTCCCCGTCATCGTGCTCCGAAGCGAACGGGTATAGAGCAGCTGCGGCTCTTTCGGGTCATACAGGGACTTGACGCTGGAAACCTCTGCCTTGCCGAGATACTCATCAATGACGGCATGGTCCGAGACCCATACGCCTTTCCCATTGGCAGCCAGGGCGGCCTTCATGATGCCGATTTCACTGATTTTGTCGTAATTCGTATTCAGAAACGGAGAATTGAATGAATTCAGTTTTCCAAGAATGGTCAGGTGCCGAACAACCTTGTCCGCAGTCGTAAGACCGGTTACGAGGGATGTGACCGCGCTGGTGGACTGGACCTGGTCCATGATGTCCGTGGCGGTCAGATAGCTCTGCAGATCCTTATTCGACAACAGTTGCATGGCACTGCCGTCCACCTTGGTCAGAACGAGATCCAGATATTGAGCCTTGCTTGTCAGCAGACGGCGGGATGACTCCGATGCGGTGTTGACGAGTGCCTCGGAAGCCATCGAATAGGAAATCACCCCAAGAACGACCAAAAAAAGAACGGGCACCAGAAAGGAGACGATCAGCTTGGTCCGGATGCTGCGGTTCATGCCGGCCAGCAAACGCAAACGCATCATCCTGGCGGCCAGTCCGCGAAATCCCTTTTCCGGCGAGCTGGAAAATGACTCCAACCCTTTGAACTGGGTCTTTTTTCTGGATACGGTGCCTTTTTTTCTCAGAAGATCCGGCGTTTTGATTTTCATGTTCGCCATCATCCTTTCGTACTTGCACGGGGCAGATTTCTGATGCTTCACCATGCATCACCGGGCATGAGAAAAGGTTCCCCGGATGAACCATCCGGATTCCTCACATGCCACCCTGCACAGCTGGGTTCAATTGACGTGTCCTTTTCATTCTATCATTGGCACTACAGCCCTTCAAGAAGAGATATGTCATTCATACGTTATTATTCTTCTTATCCGGCATATGCGCGTAACAAACACATGAAATCAAGCTGTTCCGGCATCCTGAAAAAGCAACTCGTTATCAAGCCGTTCCGGCATCCCGAACAACAAACACACCGAATCAGTCCGGTCTGATACCAAGAACAACGCGTGGCTGGCCACCGACATCCCGAAAAAGCTGCGGCACGAATCCTGCTTTTCTGAAAAGGGCAGGAACCGCATCCCCCTGGTCATATCCGATCTCCACCGCCAGAAGTCCACCTGGCCGAAGGAGTCGACAGGAAAGCAACAGAAGGCGGCGGTAGAAAAGGAGCCCATCCGGTCCGCCATCAAGTGCGGCTTTCGGCTCATGACAGGCAACCTCCGGCATGAGGGCGGGAATGTCCGCCGAGGGAATGTAGGGTGGATTGGATACAATCACATCGTAAAGAGGCCATTCACCCGGACTGTCTTCCACGAGCACATCCGCCAGCCGAAAATCGATGCGGTCCGCCACACCGAGTCGATCTGCGTTTCGCTTCGCAATCCGCAAGGCATCCGGTGAAATGTCAATGGAAACGGCCTGCAGCAAGGGGTGCTCCAGCACCAGGCTGATGGGGATGCATCCGGAACCGGTTCCGACATCGAGCACCCGGCATGGCCGAGGCGAGAAAGGAAGCGAAAGATCATTGGACTTCGAGACTGCATCGTGTGCACACATCTCATCGGACATCCCATCAAGAAAAAGCGACACCTTTTCCACCAGCAGTTCCGTATCCGGTCGGGGAATGAGCGTGGCTGGACCGACCTCGAAATCATGCCCGTAAAAACCCGCATGGCCTGTGATATAGGCCATGGGTTCCCTTCCTGCCCGCCGATCGGCCGCATGCAGAAAAGCCGACGCGATGTCCGCGCCGGCCTCCTCGTCCCCATGTGCCTGAAGCCAGGCGATGGATTTTTCCGATATCCAGGAAAGAAGCTGTCTTGCCTCCTGCCGCATGTTTGCCGCCGTCTCGGCCGGCATCCCGCCGAGGAGCCGGGTTTGTGCATCCCGGAGCAGGTCCGACCAGGTCATGGGCGATTCTCTCCTTCTTCAACGGCTGTTTCAGCAGTGATTTCATCAACTGACTCAGCAGTTTTGCCGCCAGCGGATTCATCCGATTCATTATCAGCGGCTTCATCAGAATCAACAGCTTCATTCGATTCAACAGCTTCATCCGAATCAGCAGTTTCATCCGATTCATTATCAACAGCTTCATCCGATTCAACAGTCGGATTTGCCTCCGGCACCGGAACCGGCATCTGCGACACTTCCGGTCCGACCACCGCACGCAATGCGGTCAGGGCCACTTCCAGCATCTCGTCGTCCGGTTCCTGCGTCGTGATCTTCTGCAGCATCAGGCCGGGCATGGTCAAGGCGCGCATCGGCTTGAAATCAGTCCTTGCAGCCGCCTTGAACACTTCGTAGGAAACCCCCGCGATGACCGGCAGGAGCACAAGACGAAGCAGGAGATTCACGATGCGGGAGTGCCAGCCCACGAACATGAAAATGAAAATGGAAATAATCATCACCACGAAAAGGAATGCCGTACCACAGCGCGGGTGCAGGGTGGTGTGGCGTCTGGCATTTTCCACCGTGAGGGGCTCATTGTTCTCCAATGCATAAATGCTCTTGTGCTCCGCGCCATGATATTGAAAAACGCGCTTGATCTCCTTGTTGCGGGAAACCAGATAGATGTAGGAGACAAACAGGATGAGGCGCACGGCACCTTCAAGCATGTTCGCGTAGAAAGAACCGGTTGCGCCGGATTTGTCGAATTTCAGCAGGTCGATGAGAAAGTTCGGCAGCAGCATGAACAGGCCGATACCGAGCACCAGTGCAATGGCTACCGAGAAATAGAGCATGTACTGGAAATAGTTTTCTCCCAGAACCTTGCGCATGAATTTGTCAAATTTATCCTCTTCCTGCTGCGGCTTGTCATTTGGCTTCATGTCGGCCGGTTCAGCTGCCGCAGGCTCCTCGAGTTTTTCCGCAGAGTTCAGCAGGACCCGCACGCCGACGACCATGGACTCCACAAAGGAAACCGCGCCGCGGACAAACGGGGTGCGGAACCAGCGGCTTCTCTTGGCTGCCGGGACATAGTCCGAAACCTCCAGATCGATGGTGCCATTCGGCATGCGGACCGCAACGGCCATCTTTCCGTTGCCGCGCATCATAACGCCCTCTATCAACGCCTCGCCGCCCACATCTGTTGCTTTGAGCGGCTTTTGCCATATCTCCTTGTTCATGTTCCTCCCTTTCGACGATCCCCTCAAAAAAAATGGAAGCGGCCTACGCAAACGCATGTGCCCTTCCATCAAGGACTGCCCTCTTGTACGATCCATTATAGCCCCAGGTCTTGCCGCACATCAAGTTTTGGGTACGGAACGCTTCAGCGCCGGGTGTGCCGACATCAGGATTCGCGTGCCGCACGCTTCAGCGCCTTGTGCTGAAGGCTTCGCTGCAGCCTGTTCATCCAGGCCTCCAGAGACAGCCCGGAGTATTGGCTGACCGTCCATTGGAACAGTACGTTTGCGCCCTCTCCGGCTGCCAGCCGCTCCACCTGCCCCGCAAGTTTCCGCACGGCTGTCTGCCCCTGCTTCTGATCGGTATGCGCCAGCAGGAGGATGCCATCGCCTGCCTCGGTCCAGGCAAGCACATCGGTCTGCCGGAGCATGTCCATCGAATGGGAAATCCAGCTGTGCGTCTTCACTTCCCACAATCCCCGGGAGCCGGCATCCGCGGCCGCATCACGGACGTGGAACAGGACCAGGGAAAAGGGGATTTCATAGCGCTTGAACAGATAGGCTTCCCGTTCGGCAAGCCGCAGCAGATCTTCGGCATCCGTCACACGGGGATGCGTGCTTTCCGCCATCAGACGGAATTTCGCCGCAAGACCCCGTACCTCTTCATACCCCAGCCGGATGCGCCATTCGTCCCGCTCGCGGACAAGCACCTTGATCATCTGGAAGGACTGGACGCCGTCCCGGGACAAATCGATTTCATGTCCTTCGGCCAGGATGTCCGCACCCATCAGCCGGCCCGGCATCCGGTGGGTACGGAAGACGGAAACCGCCACATCCCCAATCTGGAACATGCCGCAGACCGCTTCCTGCCAATCCAGGAAATCACGAAGCGGGATCCTTTTCCGATCGGCCTCGCTGAGCAGCCGATAAGCCAGATGAAACCGCTGGTCCCGAAGATGGGAGAAGTAATCTGCCACACAGGAGAGCGCCTCTTCAAGCAAGGCTTCTTCGGAAGGGTCCTGTCCCCCGGACCCGGCTTTGGCCGTGCGGGAAAAGGGCGTCATCCGGGTTTCCTCCAAAGCCTTGTCATAGGCTTTTCTGCGGACCGGATCGCCAAGGACCGCATACGCCTCGTTGAGGTTGCGTATCCGTTGTTCGGACTCCAGGTCATGATTCACATCGGGGTGGTATTTCCGGCACAACCGGCGGTACACCGCGTCGATCACTTCCGGTTCCGCGTCCGACCGAATCTGCAGGAAATCGTAGTACGTTCTCCGATTCATCGCATCCTCCGTATCCATCCTTCGGTTGTTTTCCATTGATCATTGTCGTCTCCATACTGTGTGTATCGGCAGCTCCATCCTGTGGTCATTGGCAGCTCCATGCTGCAGACATGACCCCTCGTGTTCAGGATCCGGGTACCATGCCCATCTTGCGGAGCAGCGCCCCGAAAAGAGCCAGACTGATCGGTTTTTCCATGTAATCATCGAATCCGTCCGCCAGAAACCGCTCCCGGTCCCCCGGCAAAGCATAGGCCGTCACGGCGACAACCATGGGCCGACAGGCTGTGAAGGATGCGTCGTTCCGAATGGTGCGGCAGACATCCAATCCGCTGATCATCGGCATCTGGATGTCGAGCAGCACGAGGTCGAAAGTTTGCCGGCCCATCAGTTCAAGCGCTTCCTTCCCATTCGTTGCCAGAACGGGTTGAAGACCCTCGCACTCACAGAACATGCCCAGCAGGATTCTGCCGGTTTCATCATCATCCACCACCAGCACCCGGGCTGCCGGTTTCATTCCGTCCCGGGACATGGCCGGTTCTTTCAGCCGGACAGGAATCTTCAGCCTGAAGCAGCTTCCGACACCCGGCGTGCTTTCCGCTTCCAGACTGGCCTCCATGAGGTGTGCCAGCTTCCGGCAGATGCTCAGGCCCAGACCGGCGCCCTGGAAACGTCTGGTGTATGTATCATCCGTCAGCTTGAAGGACTGGAACAATTCAGCCTGCTGTTCCGGCCCGATGCCAACCCCGCTGTCCCGGACTTTAATCTCCAACTGGTCTCCCGGGATTCCGTCCATCGTTCCGTCCAGCATCCTCGCATGGATGGTGACGGTCCCGGATGGCGTATGCTTCAACGCATTGTCAACCAGCTGGTTCAGGATGTGCAGCAGATTTTCCTGGTCGGCCTGAAGCTTGTCCGGCAGGAGTCCGCTAATCAGCAGCCGCAATGTGACACCCGGGTGACCCGCCTCGCGCGCCTGTGCCTCGATGAGATCATGCAGCAGCAACGCGGGATGGACTTCCTCCATGACGGAAAGAACTGTTCCGGCCTCGAGTTCAGACAGCAGCAAAAAATTCTGGACCAGCCTCACCATACGCCGGGCGGACTGGCGGATGGCCTGAACCAGTTCCCCCTGATCCTCGTCCAACCCACCCATTTCCAGCAGTTTGGCATTCCCGACAATGCCATTGAGCGGCGTACGCAGCTCATGGCTCATATTCGCGAGAAAACTGGTTTTCACCTGTTCCAGGCGGGAGGTTTCCCGCAAGGCATCCAGCAGCTGGTCCTGTATCTGTTTCTGGGCCGTAATGTCAGACAGCATGCACCATGCATGGGGAACACCGTCCGGAAGCACGCCGTACATGCCATTGTTCAGGAACCAGCGCCAGCCCTCCCGCTCACTTCCGATGCGCATTTCCATAGAAACCTGCTCGGTTGTGCCATCGTCGCAGTCCTGCAAGGCACGGTTCAGCACAAGCAGATCATCGGGGTG
>JAIFNI010000019.1 GCA_020047785.1 Clostridia bacterium | reverse complement strand
GACCCGATCAGACTTCTGCTGTTTCCCGGCTGAGTCCCTTCAAGGGAAGGAATCCATGCCATCCGGCAGCCAACTGCCGCTTCGCCATGAATCACCGGAAATCTCTGTGAATTTGTCCAGGACAGATGGTTCATCCTGCATGCATCACGCATCGCCTGGAGGAGTGAAAGGACAAGAATGGATCAAGCCAAACTGTTCGATTTGATCTATACAACGGTTGTTCTGCTGCTTGCGCTGCCGCTGCACGAGTTCGCGCATGGCTGGGTGGCATACAGATTTGGAGACAATACTGCCAAGGACATGGGTCGTCTCACCTTGAATCCACTCAAGCATCTGGATCCGTTGGGTACCATCATGATGTATGTCGCCCATTTTGGTTGGGCGAAACCTGTCCCGGTAGACCCGCGGAATTTTCGGAACAAGCGGTTCGGGATGCTGCTTGTCGCACTGGCAGGCCCCCTGTCCAATCTGCTGCTCGCTTTCTCTTCCATGCTCCTCATGGGTCTTCTGGCCAAGCTGGAGACGGTCGGCATCCTGAATGCCGGAACAGGGGTCGGTGGCGCGGTTCTCTCAGGCGTTTTCGATTTGCTGCGCATCCTGGTGCAGATCAATATCGTCCTTGCCGTGTTCAATCTGATTCCGGTTCCGCCTCTAGATGGTTCCCGCATCCTGTCCGCATTTTTGCCGACGTCCTGGATGACCGTCCTGTATCGTGCCGAGAGGTGGATCGGTCTTGCCTTTCTCTTCCTTGTCATCATTCTGCCGCGCATCACCGGAAATGAAAGCATCGTCAGTTCTTTCATCGTTGCGGCCTATAGTCCGATAGAATATGGCATGACCTGGTTCACGAGGACCCTGTTCGGTTTGTAGGGGGCACAGGGAGATTCCCTGCGCCGGAGCAGGCGGGACAGGATTTCAGGAGGAAGCCTTTGGAAGCATACCGTATTCCTTCTGTACCGGACGGTCTGGAAGGATTCCACCCCATTGTCGCGGAATGGTTTCGTACCCGCATCGGCATACCGTCCCTTCCTCAGCGGGAGGCATGGCCGGAAATCAATGCGGGCAGGAACGTGCTTGTCACGGCCCCCACAGGTGCCGGCAAGACGCTGGCGGCCTTTCTGGAAAGCATTGACCGCCTTTTCACGGCGGGACTGGCCGGAGAGCTGCCCGAGGGTGTGCATATTCTCTATGTATCGCCCCTGAAGGCACTGAACAATGACATCAGCCGAAACCTGGACCGCCCCCTGGCAGAAATCCGGGCGATGTGCACGGAACGCGGCATCCCCTTTCCGGAGATCCGCAAATCCGTCCGGACAGGCGACACGCCGGCTTCGGAACGCCAGCAGATGCTGAAGAAGCCCCCGCACATTCTCATCACCACCCCGGAATCCCTGTTTCTGATGCTTACTTCCGGGAAGGCGTCCGCCATGCTGAAGCAGGTGCGGTACCTCATTCTGGATGAGATTCATGCACTCATCGGCTCGAAACGCGGCGCACATCTGTCTCTTTCCGTAGAGCGCCTCGCGGCTGCGGCTGCTCCGGGTCTTGTCCGGATCGGACTTTCAGCGACCATTCATCCGCTGGAGACGGCAGCGCTTTTTCTGGGTGGTCTGCATCATGACAGCCTGCCCAATCCGGTTGCCATCGTCGCGCCGCCTCTGGAGAAACTGAAGGATCTGCGCATCGAACTTCCTGTGGAAGATTACAGAGCCCTGGAGACAGGCAGTGTCTGGCCGGATGTCTATGACACGGTTCTTCGGCTTGTCAAGGCGCATACCGCCACCATCGTGTTCGTGAACAACCGGGCCACGGCGGAAAAGATAGCCGCCAATGTCAATGACATGGCGGGAGAGGAAATCTGCATTCCCCATCATGGAAGTCTTTCAAAGGAACGGCGCTTCGACATCGAAGGCCGGTTCAAGTCAGGGGGCATCCGCTGCATGGTTGCGACCGCCACCCTTGAACTCGGCATTGACATCGGCCAGGTGGACCTGATGATTCAGATCGCCACCCCGATTTCCATCGCAGGCGGGCTGCAGCGGCTTGGACGTGCCGGACACCGGCTGGATGCAGTCAGCTGCGGCCGGATCATTCCCAAAACCCGGGGAGATTTGTTGAAATCTGTCTTTGTGGCCCGTGAAATGCTGGCCGGCCGCATCGAGGCCACCCGGCTTCCCCGCGAACCACTGGATGTGATGGCGCAGCATATCGTGTCCATGGCTTGCGGCGGGCGCTGGCAGGAGGAAGCACTCCTTGGCGTCATCCGGCGTTCCGCGTCCTACCGGGAGGTACGGGAGGCCGACCTCCACCGCGTTCTGTCGATGCTCGCGGGAGATTACGAGCACAAGGAGGACATTCCCGCGAAGCCACGCCTTTCCTGGGACCGGATCAACAAGGTCGTGGAGGGCACACCCTACAGCAGGATGCTTGCCATCAGTGCGGGGGGGACCATTCCGGACAGGGGCATGTTCCCGGTCGTACTCTCGGATGGTCATACCCGCATCGGGGAACTGGACGAGGAGTACGTGTTCGAATCCCGGCAGGGAGATATTTTCATGCTGGGCAACGCACCCTGGCGCATGGATATGATTGACAGGAACCGGGTCACCGTATCGCCCGCCGCCTCTGCGCAGGGAGCTGAAACACCGTTCTGGAAAGGGGACGGGTTGGGCATGCCCTATGTTCAAGGCCAGCGGTATGGCGAATGGCTGCGGGACATGGAGCCCCGTCTGGCGGATGGAACGCTTGTGCCGGAACTGATGCGGGGAGGCCTGCTGGATGAGGCGGGTGCCGTGAACGTGCAGCAGTATCTTTCGGACCAATGCGATGCTGTCGGGATGATCCCCCATGACAGAAGGATCATGGTGGAAACGCTCGCCGACGGAGAAGCCGGTGTGTCCGTTGTCCTCCATGCACACTTCGGCGGCCGTGTGAATGCAACCCTTGAAGCGCTGCTGCGGCAGGCTGTGGAAGAGACCCTGCGCATTTCAACCTTCACCACGCACACGGATGATCTCATCCTTTTGTATCTGTATGGTGTGCCGGACGAAGTGCCCTCCCTTTTCCCCCTGCTTTCAGCGGACAGCGTCGAACGGACACTGCTCCGGATACTCCCCGGAACATCCCGGTTTTCCATCACATTCCGCCACAATGCCTACCGCTCCCTCATCATGGGTACCCGAAAGCATGGCGCACGCCTGCCGCTTTGGGTCCAGCGGCTCCGGTCGGTCGAAGCACTGGATCAGGCGGCCCGTTCCGCCGACCACCCGCTGATGATCGAAACGATGCGGGAATGCATGGAAGATGCCTTCGATGTCGCGAACACCGTGACGGTTTTGCGTGATATTGCTGCAGGCCGCATTGCGGTGGTGCCCGTCATCTCATGGTATCCGTCACCCTTTGCCTCGGACGTCCTCTTCCAGTTCGAGAGCACCTTGCTGTATGCTTCTGCGGAAGGGCATCCCGGCGGGGTCGGAAAACCGGTCGTTTCGGGCATGGATGTGCTGCATCTGGAGAAAAGGGTCGATGCGCGTCCAGTGCTGGCCCCGGAACTGGTTCGGGCTGTGGCCGATGAAAACAGAATTTCCAGAAAATATCTGGAGGCGGATTCTGCCAATGCGGTCCATTCCCTTCTGTTGATGCATGGTGATCTTTCCCCATCCGATTTGCATCCATCCGACGTGCCGGCAGGTGAAAACCAGGCGCTTCTGCAGAAACGTCTTTCCGAACTCGCGGACGCAGGCCGCGTCCTGTTTCTTTCCGAACCTGGCCCACATTGGATAGCGGCGGAGGAAGCCGAGCTGTATCTTGCGGCTGCCGGAGAAGGCAACGGCGAAATCTGGACTTCCGAAGAAGCCGGGCTTCGCATCCTGCGGCGATTTGCCCGTTACAACAGTCCGTTTGCGGAGTCCTCGGCAGCTGCACGGTATGCGTTTCCAGCCGGCTTGATGCTTCGGCTGTTGGATAAGCTTGAGGAGGAGGGGTTTCTTCTGCGGGGTGCCTACACCGCACCTGATGCGGACGAATGGTGCCACCGGGTGGTCTGGGAACGCATCCGGTATCGGAATCTCCGGGAATCCGCCGCAGCCGTGAAAAGCCGCCCCGCATCGGATTATGCCGCCTGGCTGCCGGAACTCCAGCATGTCGGGAAGATGACGGCAAGACCGGCGGAGGCGCTGCTCACTGTGATCACACAGATGACAGGACTTCCGCTTCCGGTGGAATGGTGGGAGTCGATCGTTTTTCCTGCCCGTGTTTCCGGGTACAGCGGCAGCCTGCTCGATCGCCTTTGTGCTTCCGGACGGGTCTGCTGGCGTGTGTTTCCGGATATGGAGGGAAAGGGGGTCCAATTGGCCTTTTTCGACAGGGAAACCCTTTCCGCCGATGTGCTGCCGGAAGCAGACCTGGCGCAGGAAGCAGATCTGGCGCAGGATGCGGACCTGGCGCCGGATGAACGGGTTGTCTGGCGCATCCTCGCGGACCGGGGTGCCTGCTTCACCCATGTTCTGACATCCGTTTCCCGCCAACCGATCAGCCAGCTCATGCAGTCCCTCTCCGGACTTGTGGCAAAGGGGCTGGTGACGAACGACTCCTTTGCGCCGCTCCGGCTTTTTCTGGAGTGGCAGAAGGCAAAAGACCCATCCGCTTTCACGAAGCGCATCGCACTCATGACGGCTAAGATGGAAATGGGCCGATGGGAGCGGGTTTCCCCACCCATTCCGCCAGGGACGGAACAGACGCTGGACTTATGGTTCGGACGTTATGGCATGGTCTGCAGGGAAGTGGCCGAAGCGGAGGGCCCGCCTGGTTGGGCGGAGACCTATGAAACGCTCAAGAACAGGGAATTTGCCGGGAAGGCCGGTCGCGGACTGCATTTCTCCGGATTGTCGGGTATTCAGTTTCTTGCCGGACGCATGCCGCCCCCGCCCGACGAAGACTCCTGGCATGTCCTCGCAGCCTGCGATCCCGGCCTGGCCTACGGCAGAATCCTTCCGCACGCCGAATCTCCGCTTGGGTTTTCCCGCGTCCCTGGCACACTCGTCGTTCTGAGGGGTGGTATCCCGGTTCTGACGATGGAACGGAACGGCTCCGGCCTGCGTACCACGCTTTCGGGGGATTCTCTGGTGAAAGCCGTCCGACAGGCGGGCAAGGCTTTCCTTGAGAAACGGATATGGCCGGCGGAACGGAAACTTTCCGTCAATCTGTCCGCGTGGAGCGGCATGCAGCCGGATGAACTGGGAACCCTGCTTGAAACCTGTGGCTTTGAAGCGGAAGTGAACCGGATGGTGCTGCGCAGATGATTTCCTTCAAAGTCCTGCATGGCCTTCAGCACCAAGGCCTGCATGTCCTGCAGGATGCACACCCAATAAAAATATTACAAAAATATTCCCAATAATGAAATCAGTCCATTGAAAAGAAATCAGTCCATTGAAAAGAAATCAGTCCATTGAAAAAAATCAGTCCCCTGAAAAGAAATCAGTCCCCTGCACGCGAGATCCGCATGCTGGAAGGTGCGCGTTTTTTGTAAGCCCGAAATACGCGGTCGAAGTAATGAATGTTGCAGAACCCCACCTGTTCCGCGATTTCGGTGATGGTCAGCGTTGTATCGCGAAGCAGGCGCTCCGCTTCGTTCACGCGGTAGAGATTGAGAAAATCCACGAAAGTCCTGCCGGCGTATTCCTTGAAGCGACGACAGAAATGGTAGGGACTCATCCGGACCTGGGCAGCTGCGTCCCTGGTGGACATGTGTCGGGACGGCTGTTCCGCGATCAGCCTGAACAGGTCCGCAAAATCCCACCCAAGCCGCTGCTGCGCGGTCAGTCTTCCGCCGGACCCGTCTGACGGTGCCTGGCGGTACAGCAGCACCACCATTTTCTCCAGACATGTCCGGATCATCCATTCATGGCCAACCGGCTTTTTTTCATATTCCTCGAGAATCTCGACGAGGAGGGACTGAACCTGTCCCTCCAGTCGAGATTCAGGGGCAATCCTGTGCGGGAACCGGAGACGGTTTTCCAGCAACGGACGGATGAATCGGTTGTAATCGGGATGCAGCGTGATGGATTCCAACAGATTTCGTTCATAGACGATGGCTACATACTCGACGGTTTGATCGGGGGTCGTGGCAGCGGAGTGGAATTCGTACGGGTTGACGAAGAGAATATCCCCCTGCCGGCACGGGTAGGAGTCCGGCCCGATCCGAAACACCGCTTCGCCACGGGTGACCTGCAGAATCTCAAAATCACCGTGGCAATGGATGCCCAGAACCCCGTCACCGCTTCCCCTGTTATGGTAGATGCTGATGGGGAAATCCGGTTTCTCATGGGTTTCGATTCGGGTCGGAGCATCCGGACTCATATAGAGGAGACCTTGATCCAGCGTTCCTCCGTGATCGACTTGTCCACGGCATCCAGCACCTGGCAGCATTTCACCCCGTCCGTGAAGTCGGGCGCGGTGGCGGTACCCCCTGCAATGGATTTTGTGAACTCGAAGAATTCGTGCACGAATGTCTGTTCATAACCGATGACGTGTCCGACCGGCCACCAGGCCGACATGTAGGGATGACATCCCTCGGATGCCTGGATGGTCCGGAACCCGCAGACGGATGTGTCATCGGCGGCGTCATAATACTGAAGTTCGTTCATTCTCTCGAATTCGAAGCGGATACTTCCCTTGTCGCCATTGATTTCGAAGGACATGTCGTTTTTGTGTCCCGCGGCGAACCGGGTCGCTTCGAAAGAACCGAGTGCGCCGTTTTCGAATTCCGTGAGGAAAAGGGTTGCATCATCGACCGTGACCGGCTTCATCTCGGCACTGTCTGAAGAGGAAGCGGTCAATCCCTGCATGACGCCGACTTCCGGGCGCTCCTTCACAAAAGTCCTGCTCATGCCGATGACCCGATCCATGTCTCCCACGAGGAAATGCGCCAGATCGATGAGATGGGCGCCAAGATCCCCATGAGAACCGGAACCTGCCACGCTCTTGTCCAAACGCCACACCAGCGGAAACATCGGGTCGATGATCCAGTCCTGGAGATACTTGGCACGGAAATGGCGGATGGTGCCGATTTTTCCGCCGTCGATGAGCTGTTTCGCGAGGAGGATGGCGGGAGCGAACCGGTAGTTGAACCCGATCTGATGTTTGACGCCTGCTGCCTGCGCAGCGGCAAGAATCTCCCGCGCATCCCCGACCGAAAGGGCCAGCGGCTTTTCGCAGAAGATATGTTTGCCGTTTTTCGCGGCCGCGATGGCGATCTGCTTGTGAACATTGCTGGGTGCCGTGATATCGATCAGGTCGATATCGGAACGGGTCACCAGCTTTTCCCAGTCTGTCTCGATTTCCTCGAAACCGAACTGGTCCGCGGCCTTGCGGACCCATTCCGCATCCCGGCCGCAGAGGGCCTTCAAATGGACTTTCACGCCCGGATCGAAAAACATGCCGAGGCGCTGCAGCGCATTGCTGTGGGCCTTGCCCATGAACTTGTAGCCCACCATGCCGACATTGAGTGTCCTCATGTCCCTATTCCTCCTGATCCGCCGCATCAGCGGCGGAAAGACTGCGGATCAAGCCCACCACATGCCGCCCTTGGCTTCGAACATCATGGCGTCCTTCAGGAACGTGATGGCCTTCTGGAGGCCCTCGTTCACGCTCATGAGGCTGTCCTCGTGCTCGATGCTGATGGCGCCGTCATACCCGACCAGACGCAGGTTGCTCATCATTTCGCGCCAGCACTGCATGTCGTGGCCGTAGCCGACGCTGCGGAATACCCAGGAACGCTTGATTTCATCGGCATAATGCTGGGTGTCGAGGACGCCGTTGACCTTGCAGTTGAGGTCGTCGATGCCTGTGTCCTTCGCATGGAAATGATAGATGGCCGGACCGAGATCGCGGATGGCATGCACGGGATCGATGCCCTGCCAGAACAGGTGCGAAGGGTCGAAATTGGCGCCGATGATGTCGCCGACAGCCAGACGCAGTTTCTTGAGGGAATGCGGATTGTAGACGCAGAAGCCCGGGTGCATTTCGAGTGCGATTTTCTTCAGGCCGTGTTCCTTCGCGAAAGCGGCGGTTTTCTTCCAATAGGGGATGAGGACTTCGTTCCACTGGTAATCCAGTACGGAGAGGAAGTCTTCCGGCCACGGGCAGGTGACCCAGTTCGGATACTTCGCGCCGTCATGGTCGCCGGGGCAGCCGGAGAAGGTGACGATGGTCTCGACGCCCAGCTTCTCGGCCAGCAGGACCGTATCGTGGAACGCCTTGTCGAATCCTGCGGCGATGTCCTTCTGGGGATGAACCGGGTTGCCGTGGCAGCTGAGGGCGCTGATGGTCATGTCGTACTTGGTCAGCAGGGCTTTCAGCGCTTCGATCTTCTCCGGATGGGCCAGCAGGTCGACAGGTTTCACGTGCGCGTCGCCCGGATAACCGCCGGTGCCGAGTTCCACGGCCTGTACGCCGGAGTTGTGGAGATAGCTCAGGGCCGATTCCAGATCCTGTCCGGACAAGAGAACTGCAAATACGCTGAGTTTCATGATTCAGACCTCCTGCATGTCGATTTTGACTTTCTGACCCGTGCGTGCGCTCTCAATGGCGGCGAGCACCATCGCGAGACTCTGGATGTTGTCCGCACAGTCGGTTTCCGCCTTTCGGCCCTCCAGCAGCGCGGCGAACATTTCATCGATGCAGCCCTGATGGCCTTCGTGTCCCGCCCAGTCCGCCTCCGGCGTGATCTTGCCGGTTTTCCAGATGAAGGAGGCAGGATCGTTGTCAGCCTCGGGTACTTCGTACCAGGGCGCTTCCGAACCGTCCCATACGGCTGAGCCGTGGGTGCCGGAAACGCGCCAGGTGCACTCCCAGGATGTATTGCAGCCGGTTGCGCACCACGAGCCGCTATAAGTATATACCATCCCGTTTGCGAATTCAAAGATGGCCGTGGCGCCTGCATTGCCCTGGTACCAGGAGCCCGGCGGGTTGAATTCCTGGCAGTAGACCGAAACGGGGTCCGATCCGGTGACGAAACGGGCCTGATCGAACGTATGGATGGCCATGTCGAGCAGAAGCGGGCTGTCCATCACATCGCGGAAACCGCCGAAATGGGCGCCGATGAAAAAGTCCGACTGAATGAAACCCGCCTGTCCGATGGTGCCGGACTGTACAATTTTCTGGAAACTGCGGTTGTTTCGGATGTAACGGCGATTTTGCATGACCGAGTAGGAACGGCCGGTTTCCCGGGCGGTCCGGACCATGTCCAGGGCATCGTCGAGCGTGCCTGCGAGCGGTTTTTCGCCGAAGACGTCGCAGCCGGCCCGCAGTGCGGCGGTGACCACGTCGTGATGGCTTTCCGGGATGGTGTTGTCGATGACAAGATTGGCACCGGACTCGCGGAGTGCCGTGGCCAGATCCGTATAGGCCGGGCAATCGAACCCGTATTTCGTGATCAGTGCCTGCGCGCTTTCCAGCCGGATATCCACCGCGCCGACAAACTGGACATCATCCCGTGCCGAGACGTGCGGAATCCATGCGTTGCTGATGCCGCCGCAGCCGACTTGAAGCACTTTGAATCTTTTCTCCATTGCAACCTCCTGCTGGATGACCGGGCCGGGACAGGCGGCGGTCTGTTTCCTTTTCCGCCTTTCCCGGTCCGGTGAATGCGTCCGATTCACTTCGGGTTCGGGATGAATGTGCCGCCGCGGCACTGTTTCAGATAATTGAGGGCATGAACTTGTCCCGTATATTCCAGTTCCCCGCGATAGACGGGATCATGCCAGCCTTCGATGTCGATGGAGCCTTCATAGCCTGCTTCCCGAAGAATGGAGATGACCCGCACCCAGTCCGTGTCGCCGAAACCGGGGGTACGGTGCCAGGCGAACTGCTGGGAGCCGTGGATGCCGAATTCCTTGATGACATTCCAGTCGATCGTGCAATCCTTGCCGTGAACGTTGAAAACTTTACCCACCCATTTCTTCAGCTGGGGGATGGGGTCGATGAGACTGACCATCTGGTGGCAGGGCTCCCATTGGAGACCGATGTTGTTTTCGGGAACCGCATTGAACATCATTTCCCAGGCAGTCGGATTCTGGGCGATGTTCCAGTCGCCCCGTTCCCAGGTGCCGCCCATGTCACAGTTCTCGAAGGCGATCCGCACGCCTCTGTCCTTCGCGCGGCGGACCAGTTCTCCGAACACCTTCGTGAAAGCGGGAATGGATTCTTCAATGGGCCGGTCCACGATGCGGCCTGTGAAACCGGTCACGAGGTCCGTACCGAAAAGGTGCGCATGATCGATGGCACGTTCCCAGCTGGCGAGGGTATCCGCGTTTGCGCCGGTTCCGGTGAGCGGATTGCCGAATACGCTGAGCGAGGAGACTGCCGCATTTTTCGGGTCCGTGATGGCGCGGACCCGGCTGGCCAGATCGGCCAGGTTCAGGCCGCCGGTGGTCTGCCAGAAGGTGAGACTGAAGGTTTCGAATCCGTAGTCTATGATCTGTGGGATGACGCGGACTGCGTCATTGCCTCCGATGAGGGTTCCGATTTTTATCTGTTTCATGTTTTCATCTCCGTTTCCATGATATGTTCCGCATAAGGGCAAGGATAAAAAAACCCTTGCGGACATCTATATTATAGGTGCTGCCCATCTGCCCTGCCATGCACGGCATTGCGCCTTTTTTGTCCGATCTTGCGCATGTTGAGGTCGGGCTCGTGATCCTGATGCGGGTAGCCGAGACTCGCCAGTGGCAAGGGACCCCGGATGATTTTCCGACTGACGGACAGGACTCCTTTCTCGTCGGGCCGGATGCGCCAGTCGACCAGGGAAATTTCTCCGTCCGATACCTCGATGCCCGTGATGCCTCGGGGATGCACGCAGCATCCGCTGTTCAAGTAGGGCATGCCGCCGGAGGCAGGAAATTTGGGGCGATGCGTATGCCCGCACAGGACCGGAATGCCTGTCCGTGCGATCCATCGGATGAAGTTCTTTTCGATCTTATGCTGTTTGTCGACGTTTTTGGCGGGACTGGCGGGATTTCGAAACCCGACGATGTGCATGAAACGCCAGAAATACCGGAACAGGATCATCGACATCCGCCAGAGCTGATCGTTGGTCAGGTCTCCCTGATGCCCGTGCAGGATGAAAAGCTCCTTTCCGGATGCCGCATGACGCAGGCGAAGGGCCTCGTGAACCCGGATGCCGGGCAGCAGATCCGTGTCGCTGTCCGTATATTCGTCGTGGAACCGGTAGAGGTCGCGCACCACGCTGGCGGAATTGCGCCAATACATGTTGTGGTTTCCATACAGCAGCAATAGCCGTTTTTCCGCATGAAAGGACGAAAGCAGCTGGTAGACGTCGCTGTGCGCTTCCCGGATGTGCCTGAACCGCTTGTGTTCCCAGAGCTCGTCTCCGTCGCCGGCTTCGATGAAGGTGTATGCATGGGCATTGTAATAATTGAGGGCATGATAGAATATGCTCTGATTATGGGCGAATTCATCCGCGGCGCTGTTGTCACCGCGATGCGCGTCGCTGAAGATGATGAAGCGGTCTTTGTCGCCAAATGGCACGACAAGTGCTTTCCGATAGGCTTCGTCGAGTCTTTTCCCCGTATTCATGGCGGTTCTCCATCTGATGAACGACCTTTGCCTGCCCATCATTCCGTATTTCCCCCCGGGCTCCCTGTTCAAGCAGGATTTCCGGCATAAAGGGAGATTCCGGTCAAAACACCGATTTTGTCCCGCCGGGTGGCACGCTGCATGCGGAATCTGTTACAATGACTGCATGAATCTCCGCCATGAGCCCGTTTCGGACCCTGATTATCCCGTGCGGAAACCAACCGCACCTGCCGCTGATATCGGGACCGGACCGCGGGATGACGGATGCAGGAAATGACAGGCCATTCTCCTTGTTTGGATTGGCCGGAGGAGCGTCAGGATGGCAGGTTTGTTTTCAGAGGCATCAATTCGGGGCATGCGTGTGAAAAACCGCATGGTGCTTCCGCCTATGGTTTGTTTCGGCTGGGCAGGGGCGGACGGAATCGTATCGGAAAAGCATTTGTCCCATTACCGGGCAAGAGCGGAGGGCGGAGCAGGCCTCCTGGTCATCGAGGCGACCTGCGTCGTGCCCGACGGCCGTCTTTCCATGGACCAGCTCGGACTGTGGAATGACGCACAGTTGCCAGGCATGAAGGAAATTGCGGCAAGCTGCAGCGCTGCCGGAGCACTGGCTCTTGTCCAGATTCATCATGCCGGATGGAAATCGGTTTCCGAATGCGCCCCGGTGGCGGCCGGGCCTTCCGTGAACCCTGACAGGCCGGATGCGAGCCGGGCGATGTCGACGGAAGAAATCCACGCGGTGCGGGATGCTTTCGTTTCCGCCGCGAAACGGGCCCGGGAAGCAGGATTCCATGGAGTGGAACTTCATGGCGCCCATGGATATCTGCTCAGCCAGTTTGCTTCCCCCTATGACAACCGGCGAACGGATGAATATGGAGGAACACTGGAGAACAGATACAGACTGCACGTGGAAATCGGGCGTGGCATTCGCGCCGCCTGCGGGAGAGACTTCATCCTGTCCATTCGGGTGGGCTGCAACGAACCGGATCTGGCAGGAGGCATCGCGGGTGCAAAATACCTGGAGGAGAACGGATTCGATTTGCTCCATGTCTCCGCGTCCGGACACGATCGGAACAAGCCGGCCGTGCCGGAGCATTTTCCTTACAATTGGATCGTCTGGGGCGGTGCGTCCATCAAACACGCTGTCGGCATACCAGTCATCGTCGTGAATGACATCCGAAGCCCCGAACGGGCGGCATGGCTCATTGAAAACGGCTGGGCGGACTTTGTCGCGATTGGCAAGGACTGGTTGGTGGATGCCCGTTGGGGAGCGAAGGCGGAGAGCGGTGAGGAAATCCTTGCCTGCCTTCATTGCAGGAAAGGATGCAGCTGGTTCTCCCTTTCGGATCGCTGTCCGAGGCGCAAGCCGGAATCCGTCTGAATCCGTCTGAATCCTGTCCGTGTCCTGCCCGTGTCCTGTCCGGCCCGCAGGACGGTGCGAACTGACAGGTTGTTTCTTTCCAAGACCATGTGAAAGGACTCGTTCCCATGAGCAACAGCCCTGCCGATGTCCTCACTTTGAAACTCGACAAGTTTGAAGGTCCTCTGGATCTGCTTTTTCATCTGATTGAAAAGAATCAGATTGATTTGTACGACATACCGATAGTCATGATCACGGATCAGTATCTCGATTACCTCCAGGCCATGCAGGTGCTGGATCTGGAGATTGCCAGCGAATTTCTCGTCATGGCGGCCACCTTGCTGCACATCAAGTCCCGCATGCTTCTGCCCGTACACGTCGAACCGGATGAAACCCCGGAAGAGGACCCGAGGGAGCTGCTGATTCAGAAGCTTGTCGCCTACCGGCGTCACAAGGAGTTCGCGGCTGTGCTCGGGGAACGGGCGGAACACTGGTCGCAGGTTTTCTACAAATTGCCTGAGCCTCTCCCCGAAGTGAAGCGTGAGAGGGTGTTCGATGTCTCGCCCCTGCTGCTGCGCGAGAGCTATGAATCCGTACTGAAGCGGCTTCACGCCAAAATGAACCATACCAAAGGAAAGATGGCACGCATTCTGGACAATGAAAAAGTATCCTTGAAAACGAAGATTCGGGAAATCCTTCACGGCCTTTCCGAGTTGGCAGCCGGCATGCGGCTTCGATTTTCCCAGTTGTTCGATGTGAGGCGAAAATCACGTCTTGAGGTTGCCACAGGGTTTCTGGCCATGCTTGAGGTCGTGAAGCTGGGGCGGGCCACCGTGGACCAACCGGACATGTTCGACGAAATCTGGATCGATCCGATTCCGGAAGGCATACGGCGGAAAGCCGCCGAGACGGAAGATCTGGAAGGCTGGACGCAGAAAAACCCGGAGAGCCGCGGAGAAGACGGCTGGCATCTGAAGTCTCTGGAAGAAAAAGACCCGCCGGGTTGGCGGCAAAAGACATTGGAGGGGGGAGAGACGGACGGGTGGATTCCCCTGACGCCGGAAGACGTCGAAGCTGAGACGGCGGATTCGGAACCGTCTGGGGTTTCCTTCGCGCGGTTCCAAGGAAAAGAATCGAGTCCGGTGAGTTCGGTGGGTTCGGAAGGAGAAGGCTGAAGAAATGCTGACCATAAGAGAGATTGAATGCATCCTTGAAGCCGTGTTGTTCACGGCGGGTGACCCGGTGCCGGTGGAAAAACTGGCCGATATCTGTGCACAGGACCGAAAAACCATACAGGGCATTCTGGAGAACCTGGCCGGTCAGATGCTCAATACCCCGCGCGGCATCATGCTCCGGGAAATGGATGGGGCCTGGCAGTTGTGCACGAAGCCGGCTTATGCCGATTACATCGCACAGCTGGGAACTGTACGGAAAACGCCCGGACTGACGCAGGCCGCATATGAGACGCTGTCCATCGTAGCATACAGGCAGCCGGTGACGCGTGCCGTGATTGAGCAGATCCGCGGAGTAAGCTGCGATGGCGTGCTTTTGAAGCTTCAGGAAAAGAATCTGATTCGGGAGGCCGGTCGGGATGATACACCCGGGAAGCCCTTCCTGTTCGAAACCACGATGGAATTCCTGCGTGCGTTCGGCTTCGCTTCTATCCGCGATCTGCCGAAACTCGAACTGAATGCGGAGGAATTTGCGCTGGAGGACCTGCCGCTGGACTGAAAAGTCGCCGGACCGAAATTGCCGCAGCGGAACCGATTAGACCCGGATATCAATATTCCGTCCTACTCCGGCTTCCGGTGAGGGCAACGATTCGAGGAGCCGGGCCACCGCAAGGGTTTGTCCGTCCATGCTCTTTTTCTGGAGCATGAGCTGCGCGAGCCACAGGCCGTATTCACCGCTGTTCGCGACTGTACCGGCTGTCCCATTCTGAACCGTCATGTCCGCACCGCCTTTCTTTCCGCAAGGGAATCCCTGTGCAGAACGCAAGATAACGAGCCGCTGCATCCGCATCATGGTTCCCTGAAGAACCCGCTCTTTCAGTATAACACCGAATGCCGGTTGTTCTCCATAGGTCCCGGGTCCTGCCGGAAAAAAGCATGAAAAAAACCGGTGAATGAAGTGATTCACCGGTTTTTTTCATGATTTGAATCAACGTGTAAACCACTCCATCAGAAGAATGTTTCTGAAAGAAACAATAAAACAAGGTTATCTTTCAGAAAAAAAGAGGATTCTATCGATCGCCTGTCTGTCCGTAATAAGCACCTGGCCCATGCTTCCTCAGAAAATGCCGATCAAGAAGTTCCTGCGGCATGGGTGGAAGGTTCTGCCCCGGGAATCCTGCGGAATAGGCGAGTTCGGCTTCATGGGCCATTCTGGCCACTTGCTCTAGCACGACTGCATTGTGAACCGCTGCATCCGCATCCGGACCCCAGGAGAATGGACCATGGGAACGGACCAAAACCCCCGGAACCTGTGCGGCGGATATTTTTCCTGTGTGGAATGCCTCCACGATGACCGCCCCGGTTTCCGCCTCATAGGCACCGTTGATTTCTTTCGAAGTCATGGCGCGTGTGCAGGGGATTTCCCCATAAAAGTAGTCGGCATGCGTCGTGCCGTATGCGGGGATGCCCAATCCCGCCTGCGCGCGCAGCGTCGCCCAGGTGGA
>JAIFNI010000219.1 GCA_020047785.1 Clostridia bacterium | reverse complement strand
GAGTTGTTACACCAGAATCATTCATGACTGGCATGCAAATACGCTGAAGCCGTTTTTGCATCCTGGCGTGACGCGAGCGAGTTTTGCACCGCTCCCATCCATTCGCCTCTGGATGGGAGCGGTCTGTGAATAACAGGAGAAGCGTCTCAGAACAGGGTCCATATGTAAGAGAGCGGCATCACCAGAACCAGGGCGGGCAGCATGTTCGCTATCGGAAAAGCCTTAAGGCCGCTTATCCGGAAACCGGTCGCCAGCATGAGCAATCCACCGCACGCGGAAAAATCGAGAATCATGTCCGGCGTTGCCAGAGGCATCAGGATGGAAGCGCTCAGGAACAGCAGCAGGAACAGGATGACCTGAGGAATGCAGACCGCCGCAACGATCACACCGAGGGATGCCGCAAAGATGATGGCAGTGAAGAAGTCAAGAATGGATTTGGTCAGCAGAATGGTCGCATCTCCGGTCATGCCCTCTGTCAGGGCACCAAAAATCCCGGTCCCGCTGGCGGAAAACAAGATGAGGATGGCGACAAATTGCTGCAGAAATGCGGCGTCTGCAGGCTCCCGAACCACTTCGCCCGCATCGGCCATCCGCGTCTCTTCAGTCCTCTTTTTCGAGAACAGCTTTTCAAGAGGGTCCTTCAGCCTTCCGGCTGCCCGTTCGATTCGGTTTTCCACCTGCAGCCATTCTCCGATGGCGGTTCCCAGAATGATGGCCAGAATGACGGCCGGCATCGTCTTCAGTTTCACAATGCCGGCGACGCCCATTCCCATTGCCGCAATGCTGAAAACAAGCGGCAGCGAGGTGCGGATTCTCTCCGGAATCTTTTTCCCGAACGCTGCGCCAAGCAGGCCACCGAGGAGTACGGCGAGGGCATTGGCAAAGATACCGATTGGCATTCGCACTTTCCTTTCATTACCTGAATCCGTCTTCTGAACGGTCATCGGAGCGTACGATCCATCATTGGAACAGTCACAGAGTCACTTGATCCATCCAGTTGAAAAGTTCCTCCAGGTCGTAGTCTCCTGCATGCGCCATGCCCCATGGCAGCTCGAAATCCACTTCACAGCCATGATTCCGGAGCCGGGTCGCCAGCATGACCGGTACAGCGAGTGAGGTGTCGCGGTCAACCACCCCGTGTCGGATGCGCCAATGCTTCGCTGTTATGGCCTCAGCCGCACCGATGGCACCCATCGGATTCATCATGGCGACAATCGACGGGTCTGCAAGGACTCCCTCTGTCCCCGCCCGCTCCCGGGCACATGGCGTAAAATGAAGGGAATCTATCATTTCAGTTCCGAACAGATTGTTTTCCGGTGTCTCCAGATTCAATCCGTCGAAGGCAAACGGCAGTTTCATCCGGGTTGAAAATGCTGTGAACGCCTGAAAATCCACATCTTCGACCCGCCCGTTCCGGATGCGCAGCCATTCATGCGCCGCAAGGCCGGGTTCTTTCCGAAGCGCCTGCTGTGCCGAGGTGATGATGGCTTGCTTCACATGGTCAAGGAAAGTTCCCCCGCCCTGTGCATCCAGTGTCAACGGCTTTCCATCCGGTCCGGCAAGAGCCAGACTGTTCAGATAGGCAGGAAACAGCGCATGAAGCGCCTTGGAATGCGCCAGTTGCTCCTCTGTCAGGACGGTATGGGCGGGCACCATTTCCATCCTGTCGCCGACCTTGCGAAACGCCCGGCCGTATGCCTCTTTCGTGCCATGGAACTGCCACTCGTACGCCATGTCGGCCTGTTCCAGATTCGTGATGGGACAGTAGCAGGAAGCTGCGAAAATATCATCCCGTTCTTCCGCCGCGCCGATTTCCTTCAGCCAGGGCGCATAGTCCGGATGGTTTCCGGTGGCGCCCAATAAAGCGGACAGTGCGCCGCCGGCACTTGTTCCGTTCGAAATGATCCGCTCGAAATTTCCGGGAATGGCGTCGCGATTCGCTCGCAGATATCGGACTGCCGCCTTCAGATCCACGATGCAGGCAGGCGCCTTCCCATTGAATCGGCCGGAGGAATCTTTCGTCGTGCGGCCGCGCGCACCAGGTGCCGCTACGACATACCCGCGCCGCAGCGCTTGAAATGAGGCATTTCCATCTTCATTCCCTCTGCTTGCGCCCGGAGAGGCAGGAAGACCGGGCATATAGCCGCCGACGGCGTTCGGAAAAAAAACCGGTGCCGTATCCCGGGTGAATCCACCTGACGCTTTGTTTTCATAGTAGGCCTGAGGCACATAAAGGCTCATCACCTGATGTTCAGGATCCGACGGATATTTCACATACAGGAAGTTTTCATAAGCACGGCAGGTGACCGTTTCTTCCCCGAAGGTCCAGGTCCTGACTGTGAAATCTGCTTCATCGAATCGGAGGTTGCTCTGCATATCCGCATTCCTTTCCGTCCACCACTGCCACCATCCTGTCCAGTTCCGACCATGGCTCCACCTTCATGACAAGTTCCGTCCATAGCTGCCACCTTCATGACAAGTTCCGACCATTACTGCCACCATCATATTCAGGAGCGGTCTTGCATGCAATTCCAATAGAGGATATCATCATGCCAGAATGGAATGAACCAAATGGTTTTCTTCACCTGTCACACGGAGGTCGGCATGACAACGGATCAGGCGCGGATTTTTCTCTCCCTTTCCGATACACTGAGCTTCACGGAAACGGCTGCCTTGCACAACATGACACAAGCGACTGTTTCCAAGCAAATTCACGCGCTTGAAACCGAACTGGGCATCCTGCTGTTCGATCGGAGCCGTCGCCGTGTCAGTCTGACAGTTTTCGGCCGAAGCTTTCAGACGCACTGCGAGATGATTCGAAATGCGTATGAGGAAAGTCTCCGTCTCGCCCGGCTGCATGCCCGTGAGAAGATTTCGGAGATCCAACTCGTGTCTCTGCCCATTCTTCAGCAGTACCGGCTCCTCGAGGCCATCCGCGATTTTGAGGAAACGCATCCCGAAACCCGGGTCATCATGCGGGAGTATGAAGAACAGGACCTGCTGGCTTCCTTGCGGGCCAGCGCGTGCGACCTGGCAATCGCCCGGAAAGAGATGTTCGGGACCGACACCTTGCGCACGGAACCTCTTGCCACGGATGAGCTGTGTCTGTTCGTCAGACGCGATCATCGGCTGGCCGACCGTCTGGAAATCACTTCCGGAGATCTGGACCAGCTTCCTCTGATGCTGATGCCGAAGCAGACGGGTGTATGCCGGATGGCAGAACAATACATCGAGGAAGCCGGAATCCATCCGTTCATCCTGCAGCATGCCAGAATCGAGACCCTCATCGGCTCCATCGAGGCCGGAAAATGCGGTTCGCTCCTGATGAGAAGAATCGAGACGGTTTTTCACACGGAAGCGATGAAAGTCATCCCGCTCCGGCCGCCCGTCTACAGCCATGTTGTCGCTTCCTTCTCCCCGGAGGGGGAAAGAAAACCTGTTGCCCGGAAATTCGTCCGACATCTTCAGAGATTCCTTGCGGGAATCGAACCTGTCAGACATGCTTCACATGGAGCACGCGAATCGCATTGAAAATCGCGATCAGCGCAACGCCGATGTCCGCAAATACCGCTTCCCACATGGTCGCCAGACCACCGGCACCCAGCAGGAGCACAAGCCCCTTCACGCCAAACGCGAAAGCAATGTTCTGCCACACAACCTGCCTGGTTTTGCGGGCGATGCGGATGGCACTGACAATTTTCATGGGTTCATCGGTCATCAGGACAATATCCGCAGCTTCAATGGCTGCGTCGGACCCGAGTCCCCCCATGGCGATGCCCACATCGGCGCGACTGAGAACCGGCGCGTCATTGATGCCGTCCCCCACAAAAGCGATTTTCGCTCTGCCTGTGCGTTGGTTCTGGAGGAGTTCGAGCTGTTCAACTTTTTGATGCGGAAGCAGATTCGCATACACCGCATCCACACCAAGCAGATTGCCAATCCGGTCACCCGTCGCCTGATTGTCGCCGGTCAGCATGACGATTCTTCTGATGCCCATTTCTTTCAGCAGGCGGATTGCAGATGCGGAATCCTCCTTGATCTCATCCGAAATCAGCAGGTATCCTGCATATGCACCGTCAATCGCGACATGAACGAGTGTCCCGATTTCGTCCGGCTCCGGGTACCCGATGCCGACCATTTTCATCAGACTGGCATTGCCAACACAGATCTCCCTGCCGCCCACGACCACTTTGGTCCCGTATCCGGACAGCTCCTCATGGCTTTCAATGAGCCGCCTGTCCGGTTCTTTTCCGTATGCATTCAGAATAGAGGCAGCAATGGGATGTGTTGAATGACATTCCGCATAGGCAGCTGTTTCCAGAAGTTCCTTCCCACCCGTTCCCGACCCGTCATGAATCTTCGTGACAGAGAATACGCCCTTGGTCAGTGTGCCGGTCTTGTCGAACACGATCATATCCACGGCATTGAGCGCCTCCAGATAATTGCTCCCTTTCATCAGAATGCCATGTTTGGACGCTCCTCCGATGCCACCGAAGAGCGGAATGGATATCACCAGGGCACAAGGACAGGAAACCACCAGAAAAATGAGCGCACGGTAGATCCAGGACGAGAAGCTGCCGTCCCCCAGCAGGATGGGTGGAATCACAGCAAGTCCAAGGGCAATGAACACCACGGCAGGCGTGTAGTATCTGGCGAATTTCGTTATGAAGTTTTCTGTTGGCGCCTTGTGCATCGAAGCATTCTGAACCAGATCGAGGATTTTCGACACCGTCGATTCCCCGAATCCCTTCGTCACTTCAATGGTGAGCAACCCGTTCCGGTTGATGGTACCTGAAAGGATTTCATCGCCGGGGCCAACTTCCTTCGGCAACGACTCGCCGGTGATGGCCGAAGAATCGAGCAGGGAGTATCCGGAAAGGACTCTGCCGTCCAATGGCACTTTTTCGCCGGGTTTCACCAGAATGATCCCACCGATGGCCACCTGGTCCGGCGATACCCTTGTGAGATTGTCCCCGGTTTTCAGATTGGCATAGTCCGGCCGAATGTCCATCAGTCCGGCGATGGATTTGCGGGAATGGTTCACCGCCATTTTCTGAAAGAACTCGCCGATCTTGTAAAACAGCATGACGGCAACGCCTTCCGGGTATTGGCCGATGGCGAATGCGCCAACCGTAGCGACACCCATCAGGAAATTCTCATCAAACACCTGTCCCCTGAGGATGTTCCGGACAGCCTGCCAGACAACTTCGCCGCCTATCAGAAGATAGCTGACAAGAAACAGTCCGAACTCGACACGCCCGTTGAAATGGAAGGCAATCCCGACCAGGAAGAGTAGCACGCCAAGACCCAGCCGGACATATTCACCGGAACCCGGCAATCCTGGATTCCCTGCATCCGACGCATCCACCGCATTTGCTGCACCGGCTTTATCTGATGCTCCGGCTGTATCTGCCGCACCGGCTGTATTTGCTGCACCGGCTGTATCTGCCGCACCGGCTTTATTTGCCGCACCGGTTGCAGACAACCCTGTTTTTTCCCGGATGACCACGTCCGGTTCAAGGGTGAGAATCACATGGCTTGTCTGCCTCAGGACGGCCGACATATCACTGTCCGGAAGTGTTTCAATAAAAAGGGTCCTGGTGGGGAAATGCATGGATGCGTGAAGAACTGCATCCAGTTTCCCCACACTCGCCTCGATTTTCGCCGCACAATTGGCACAGTCCAGGCCTTCCAGAATCAGCTGCTTCTTTTCGCCTTTCTCCATGGTCCTTCCTCCCCCCGCTGTTTCCCACCGATGCCGCCATTCTCGCATGTTTCCAACGATGCCGGTATTCCCGCATGTATCCCGCCGATGCCGGTATTCCGCATGTATCCCGCCGATGCCGGTATTCCGCTTCAATGATCAAGGGAATTGACTGCCGTCCATCATGCCTGTTCATCAGCCTTCATTGACATGGGTCATGCCCTGGTCGAAAATCTGGCGGACATGCTCGTCCGTCAGGGAATAAAAGACAATCTTCCCCTCTTTTCGGCTGTGCACGAGATTGGCCTGCTTCAGCACCCGAAGCTGATGGGAAATCGCTGACTGCGTCATGTTCAGGAGGAACGCGATGTCGCAGACGCACATTTCGGATTCATCGAGCGCCCAGAGGATCTTGATCCGGGTCGAATCGCCGAAAACCTTGAAAAGTTCCGCAAGGTCGTACAGGGATTCCTCTTTCGGCATTTTGGCCCGCACCCGGCCGACAATCTCCTCATGGATGACCTCGCAATCGCAGCGATCGATATCAATTTTGTTGCCAATCATGGTTTCCTCCACGTCATTGTTGATTCTCGTGCAAAAAGTCGAAAATCGACTTTTTCATGCAAGTTGCAAATGCAACTTGCATGCTTGTGGCGACATTGTCGCCACAAGGCACGGAATCACGTGATTCGGTGTGTGAATGGCACATATTGTGCCATTCA
>JAIFNI010000198.1 GCA_020047785.1 Clostridia bacterium | reverse complement strand
TCAATGACACCTGCCGGGAAATTGTCTCCCACAACAATGAATCCTGGAGGGACTATGTCGCGTACATGGCGCGGTGGGTCGATTATGACGGAGCCTACAAGACCATGGACACGCCGTTCATGGAAAGCGTGCTGTGGGCGTTCAAGCAGTGCTATGGCAAAGACTTGATCTACAGGGACTATCGTGTGACGCCCTATTGCACGCATTGTGAAACCTCGTTGTCGATTTCGGACACAAGAGAATCCGACTCCACGCGTCCAAGACAGGACCGGTGGGTGGTCGTGAAGTTCGATTCCGGAACGCGCATCGAGGACAAACCTGTCAGTTTTCTGGCCTGGACCACAACCCCCTGGACGTTGCCCGCCAACATGTGTTTGGCTGTAGGGCCCACATTCCGTTATGCGTTTGTGGATGTGGGGCAGGAGATCCTGATCGCCAGCGAGAATTGCCTGTCAAGATATCCAAAGGTGTTTGGTGAACAACCGCAAATTGTGAAGGTTGTTCCGGGAACCGAGCTGGTTGGCATGACGTATGAACCGCTATTCCCCTATTTTACGGACAAGAAGGACGAAGGCGCATTCCAAGTGGTGCCGGCTGACTATGTAGATGCTGAAGACGGCGTGGGAATTGTGCACACAGCCCCGGCCTTTGGTGAAGACGATTACTGGACTTGCAAGAAACATCATATCCCGCTGGTGAATCCTGTCGACGCGAAGGGCCGGTTCACCGCGGAAGTCACGGATTTCTATACACCCGATGGCCAGAAGCAGGTGCTTGACTGGAATCCCGCCATCATCCGTTTTCTCAATGAGAGCGGAAAAGCTGTTGCGGATGGCACCCTGGAGCACAATTATCCCCATTGCTGGCGATGCAAGCGTCCCTTGATCTATAAGGCGATGGATGCCTGGTATTTCAACATCGAAAAGATCAAGGACCGGCTGCTGGCCTGCAACGATGATATAGACTGGATCCCGGAGACCGTGAAACATGGCCGTTTCGGAAACTGGCTGGCAAATGCGCGGGACTGGAATATCTCAAGAAATCGGTATTGGAGCACCCCCATGCCCATCTGGGAATGTGAGGTGTGCGCGGAGAGAGTGGTGCTCGGCAGCATCGACGAGATCTATCAGGCGAGTGGCGTTCATTTGTCAGACCTGCATCGGCAATACATGGACGAGGTGACCTTCCCGTGTTCCTGCTGCGGCGGTACGATGAAGCGTATCCCCGAAGTGCTGGACTGCTGGTTTGAAAGCGGTTCCGTTCCCTTTGCCCAGAAACATTACCCCTTTGAGAACAAGGACTGGTTCGAATCCCACTTCCCGAGCGATTTTATTGTGGAATATACCGGGCAGATCCGGTGCTGGTTCTATTATCTGCATGTACTGGCCGTTGCGCTGTTCGATAAGCCTGCGTTCCAGCATTGCATCGTCCACGGCACGATCCTGGCCAAGGACGGGAAAAAACTGTCCAAGTCCTCCAAAAACTATACGGACCCGATGGTGCTGATGCAAAAATGGGGAACAGACGCATTCCGGCTGTATCTGTACCAAACCAATGCGATGCTGATTGGGGATCTGCTCTTTGATGAAGACGGCATACAGGATGCCTATCAGCAGCTGTTGTTACCTTACTGGAATGCCTGCAACTTTTATTTGTCTTATGCCAACATCGATGGGTTCTGCCAGAAGACGCCGAAGGTGCCGGACTCCGAAAACCCGCTTGACCAATGGATCCTGGCCAAATTGTATGATGCCGCGGGCAAGATCACAACCAGCATGGACGCGTATCAGGTGAACCAGTATGTGGAGCGGCTCGTTTCTCTTGTGGATGGCCTGACCAATTGGTATATCCGGCGCTCCAGGAGAAGGTTCTGGGGCAGAGGCATGTCACAGGACAAACGCAATGCCTATGAGACCCTCTACTATGTCCTTGTGAACACGGCCTTGCTGTTTGCGCCGGTTGCGCCGTTTCTTGCGGAGAAGCTGTACAAGACGTTCACCGACGAGCAGTCTGTTCACCTCGCGGATTGGCCAATCATCCCGGCGTCGTTCCAGGACGATGCCATGCTGCAGAAGGTGGAGCTTGTGCAGAACGTGATCAACCTGGCAAGGTCCATCCGGAACAAGAACCGGATCAAGAATCGACAGCCGTTGAGCGTCCTGAAGGTGGCGCTTACCGATCCGGAGCACAATGCCATCGTCGCGGAATTCAAGGAGATCATTGCGGAAGAGCTCAATGTGAAAGTGGTGGAGGTGCTGCAGGATGCCAGCGCCATCGTGTCTGCGAAGTACGACCCATACTTCCAGGAAATCCGAGACAAGTATCCCCAGCGGATTCCGGAGATCATCAAAGCCATCAAGAGCGGCGCGTTTACGCTTCGTGAGGATGGGGTTTGGCTCACCATCAACGGCGAACAGGAACGTTTTGATGCAGGCATCCTCCTTGTCACCTATCAGGCAAGGGAAGGCATGCACGCCGCCGGCCATCAGGGCGTTGTTGTTTCGCTGGACCTGTCGGTGTCAGAGGAACTGAAACGTGAAGGCCTTGCCCGTGAGATGGTTCGTCATATTCAGGAGGCAAGAAAGCAGATTGGATGCGATATCACGGATCGGATCGTCATCAGCATCACGGGGGTTTATCCGGAGGAATGGACTGAATATATCTGCCGGGAGACGCTGAGTGAGGTTGGGGTGGTGACAGAGGCTGTGACGACGGTGGAGATCGAAGGGGAAGGAGAAGAGGCCCTGTTGATTTCCATTGCGAGGGCTCCTGCCCGTTGAGGGGGCTGTTGTTGGCGACAATGCGTCTCTTGCGCAACTGGGACATGCAGTGCTATGGTAAGGCGTAGCAGCAAATCTTCATAAAAGTGGGCAACAGGGCACAATACAAGGATTGGCCCATGACACCGCCCGGGAAAAGGAGAACACGCGCATGCTTCGAGTCGTCAAAGTCGAAACAGGTCTTGTTCAGGGTCTTCCCGCCGCCGATCCCCGCATCACGAGCTTCAAGGGCATTCCGTTCGCAGCGCCGCCTGTCGGTCGGAACCGCTGGCGCGCGCCACAGCCAGCCGCCTCCTGGAAAGGCACACTCCAGGCTTACGACTTCGCGCCGGCCGCGCTGCAGGCGCCTACGGTCATCGATGTCAAGAACATCTACACGCGCGAGTGGTCGGTGGATCCCGACCAGCCGATGGACGAGGATTGTCTCTGCCTCAACGTCTGGACACCCGCCATGAAGGCGGATGATAAGCTGCCCGTCTTTGTCTGGTACTTCGGCGGCGGCTTGCAGGTCGGCCATCCAGCGGAGATGGAGTTCGATGGCGAACGTATCGCGCGACGCGGCATTGTTGTGGTGACGGTCAACTACCGGCTCAATGCGTTCGGCTTCCTGTGCCACCCGGAAATCACCGCAGAGGCGCCCGAGACGCCCGCCAACTTCGGCCATCTCGACCAGCAGTACGGCACGCAGTGGGTCAAGCGCAACATCGCCGCCTTCGGCGGAGATCCCGACAACATCACCATCGGCGGGCAGTCCGCCGGCGGTGGCAGCGTCATGAGTCAGCTCACAAGCCCGCAGAACGAGGGTCTTTTCCATCAGGCGATCGTGGAAAGCGGCATCATCACGAAACTGTATGAAGGAAACCGCATGCCGGGCAACTGGCTTGACCTCGCCGGGGCCGAGTAGATGGGTGTGCAGTTCTTCGATTTCCTGGGTGTCAAGACCCTCGAGCAGGCACGCCGCATTCCTGCCATCGAGCTGCGCGACAAGGTGCTGGCGCATGGGGCCTTCTGGGGAACGGTCATGGATGGAAGGTTCTGCGTCGCCAATCCCGTTGAGCGGTTCCTTCGCAACGAGCGCTGGATGGTGCCCGTGATGATGGGACACACCTCCGACGAGTTCTACAACAGCCCCATGGTCGAAAGCGTCGACGCGCTCAAGGACATGGCCGGGCGGATGTTCGGCGAGAACGCTGACACGTTTCTGAAGCTTGTCGGCGCGGATCGGGGATCGATCGACGAAATCAAGCAGCGCGCGTCCGTCCGCGGCATTGAGTATTCCATCCGGCTTGCGGCCAAGGGCAGCGAAATGGCCGGCTCGAAGGCGCCCATCTACTATTACAACTTCGATCCGGAGATTCCAGGTTGGGACAACCCCGGTACCTTCCACTCGGTGGACCTGTGGTTCTTTTTCGAAACCCTTGCCAAGTGCTGGCGTCCGTTTGTCGGCAAGCACTATGACCTGGCGCGCCAGATGTGCAACTACTGGTGCCATTTCATCCGCACGGGCGACCCGAACGGCCCCGATTCCACCGGCGAGATGCTGCCCACGTGGGAACCCTACCGTACGGACGCCCCCTACGGCATGAGGTTCGCCGGGAAGTCCGAGTTCCTGCGCGAGGAACCCAGTTATCTGATGCGGTTCCTGGTGGATCAGGGACTGAAGCGGCGGGCCTGATCACAAAGAGAATAGAGCGCCTTTGTCGTATGGTGGCCCCGTTACTTCGAGAAGGCGTAACCCAGCGGGAACAACGGTTTCCCCAAATCGGCGGAAGAACCCTTCGTATCCGCCTGTGCCAGCGTCCTGGGCCATGCGTAGGGCAGTGTTCCGGCAAAGGGCTTGTCCCCGTAAAGCACGTCGGCCACACCGGCCCCTTCGGAACCGGGCAGCCATGCCGCCACGAAGGCGGACCAGTTTTTCAGTTCCTCCGTCACAAGCCGCGGACGGCCGGAGACCAGCACGGAGATGACAGGAAGCCCCGTCGCACCGGCTGTTTCAAGTGCCGTGCGGTTTTCGGGCAGCGCCGTTCCATCATACAGGGTCAGGGTGCCATCGTCGCCCTGGCCCTCCGCATAGGGCCGCTCGCCGATCACAACAAGGACAGCCGCAGCGCCATCCGCCTCGGCCGGATCGGTCACGATGCGCCCGCCTGACGATTCCGCGACAGCCCGCAGCCCCTCCAGTATTGTGGTGCCCTGAACCCAGCGCGTGTCCGTCCTGTCCCGGCCTCCCTGCCATTCACGTGTCCAGCCGCCGCACTGAACACCGAGATCGTCGGCGGCGGGTCCCAGAACCAGAAGTTTCGCGTCCTTCGCCAATGGCAGAATTCCCTGGTCGTTTTTGAGCAGGACGAGTGATTTTGCCGCGGCCTCCCGGGCAAGCGCACGAGCCGCGTCGTCACCGAGTGTGGCTTGCGTGTCGGACGCCGGACCCAGCGGGTTCTTCAAAAGACCGATGGATAGCTTGACGCGCAGGATGCGACGGACAGCATCGTCAATACGCGCCTGCGGGATTTCCCCGGCATCGACGGCCTGCCTGAGCTCTGTGAGGCAGACGAGCCAATGATCCGGTTCCATCAGCATGTCGACACCGGCGTTGACCACCTTGACGATCTGCGCGTGGATGCCATCCGCCTCCACCTGATGCAGGGCTTCCCAATCGGACACCACGAAGCCCTCGAATCCGAGCTCGCCCTTGAGCACATCGGTGATCAGATACCTGTTTCCGTGGTTCTTGACTCCGTTCCAGCTGCTGAAGGATACCATCACGGTTTTCACACCGGCGTCGACCGCCTGCTTGTAAAGCGGCAGATAGACCGAGCGGAGGGTTTCCTCCGACATCCGGGCATCCCCCTGATCGATGGAGTACCCGTGGTCGCCGGTATTCCAGATTGTGGCGCCGTCACCGATGAAGTGCTTGGCGCAGGCCGCGACGCCGAAGGCCTCGTGGCCTGTGAGGAAGGGGATGGAGAGGGATGCGACACGCGCGGGATCCTGGCTGAAGCCCTCATATGTGCGGCCCCAGCGGATGTCTCCGACCGGCGCGACGACCGGCGCGAAATTCCAGCGAACCCCCGTGGCCGCAACTTCCCGGGCTGTCGCGGCGCCGATGTCCGACATCATCGCCGGGTCGTTCGCCGCGCCGAGACCGATGTTGTGCGGAAAGATGACGGCACCGGCCGCGTTGTTGTGTCCGTGCACCGCGTCGACCCCGTACAGCACCGGGATGCCGAGGCGTGTTTGCACAGCCGCGTCCTGGTACTTCTGCATCATGTCAAGCCAGGCGGCCTGTCCGCCGTCACCCGGCACGGAACCACCGCCGCTGAGGATGGATCCGAGGGCGTGCTGAACGACGTGCTTGGGGCCTGCAGTCTTGCGTTCCGCCTGAAGCATCTGCCCCAACTTCTCATCCAGGGTCATTTCGGCGAGGAGATCGTCAATTGACCTGGTGCCATCCGCCACCAGATCGACAAGGCGTGGTTCCGGCTTGACCTCCGGTGTGGCGGTGGCCGATGGGTCCGGGACGGTCGCGGAGCCGGTGGGGCTCGCTGCAGCGGATGCCCCCGTTTCGTCGGCGGTGGGCGTCGGGGTGGTTGTGGACGCCACGGCTGCGCCGGCATCGGGTGAGGTTGCCGTTGGGTCGGCGCCCGTGCATCCGGCGGCGGTCAGTGTGATCATCAGGGCGAGAAGCAGAGAAGGAATCCGGCGAATGATGGGTTGCATGGTACCTCCAGGATGGTGTTTTGGTCCACGATTGCCAAGGTGCCGAGTTGTCGGATGAAGGCAGAAGTCTGCCATGACAGTATCGCAGAACTTGAAGCCGGTTTCAATGAGATGTCTTTCAGCATCATGACGGGCTTGTGCTGATAGGATATCTGTATGCACAGGTCCTTGAAAACCTGATAATAGAACTGCTCCTCCTCAAGCATGCTTCGTGAATTGTTAATTGTCGGTATCCATAGTGATAGTCTCATTATGAATGTTTTCACCTTACATGGCACAAGCGCAACCGTGAAAAATGACGAAAAACAGTAAAATATCCAGCAACACAAAACAACATCGTAAGAATCACCCAAGAATTCTGTCAGCCACAGTGATAGGATGTCATTGATCTGCATCCTTCAGAAGATGTGCCAAGTTGTAAGAAATCTTGTGCGTATGTTATTCGCCCTATGGAGGTGCCCCCATGCTCTACCCAAAGAATCAGGAACAATCGCTCTCCCACGAACTCTTCCGCAACCCGACGTCCGAATACCGTGGCACCCCCTTCTGGGCGTGGAACAACCGCCTTGATAAAGCCGAACTGCTGCGCCAAATCGGCGTGCTCCAGGACATGGGCATGGGCGGTTTCCACATGCACAGTCGTGTGGGATTGGACACGCCATACCTCGGACCGGAATTTCTGCAGATGGTTCATGCCTGTGTCGATGAAGCGAAAAAGCGAAACATGCTGGCCTGGCTGTATGACGAGGACCGCTGGCCGTCCGGTGCGGCAGGTGGGCTTGTCACCTGTGATCACCGTTATCGTGCCCGCTACCTGTCCTACACGTTGAATCCGCCGGCTGAGGGCTTCGCGCCAAACCGTGCGGTTTACGAGGCTGCGCTAGCGGAGGGAACCGTTCTGCGTGGGTATTGGCTTGCGGCACATGCCGTGACCTTACAGTCCGGTGCACTGCTTGAAATCAAAGCACTCAGTTCCCGCGAGGAAGCAGAACTGATGGAGCGGGAAATGGCGGGGCAACAGCACAACACAGCCTCCACACTTACCCGCGTCTGGCACGCACTGCTCTGCGTGGAGCCGGACAACGCCTGGTACAACGGCCAGGCGTACGTCAACACCTTGGACCCTGCCGCCATCCGGCGATTCATCGAGGAAACCCATGAAATCTATGCGAAAGAGTTGTCCACCGAATTTGGAGGCACGGTGCCGGCCATCTTCACAGACGAACCGCAGTTCGTCCACAAACAGGCATTGCGTTTCGCGGATGAGGCGCGCGATATCGTCATCCCATTCACCGACGATTTCCCGGAAACCTACCAGACTGCCTATGGTTCGGATCTCCTGGCCGTGCTCCCCGAGCTGTTCTGGGAGTTGCCGGAAGGTGCCGTGTCCGTGAGCCGGTATCAGTATCATGATCACCTTGCGGAGCGCTTCTCCCAATCGTTCGCCGATCAGATCGGCGATTGGTGCAAGGCGCGCAATCTCATGCTCACCGGCCACATGATGGCGGAAGAATCGCTTCAGTCCCAGACCGGCGCACTCGGAGACGCCATGCGCTCCTACCGGTCTTTCCAACTGCCGGGTATCGACATGCTGTGCGACAGCCGGGAGTTCTCCACTGCCAAGCAAGCGCAATCCGCGGCCAACCAGTTCGGTTATCCCGGTGTGCTCAGTGAGCTGTATGGCGTCACAAACTGGGATTTCCCGTTCCGCAGTCACAAGATGCAGGGGGACTGGCAGGCGGCACTCGGCGTGTCCGTCCGCGTTCATCATCTCAGCTGGGTATCCATGGAGGGGGAGGCGAAGCGCGATTATCCCGCGTCCATCAACTACCAGTCTCCATGGCACACGGAATACCGCATGGTCGAGGACTATTTTTCCCGCCTGAACACAGCCCTCACGCGCGGCCGGCCCCATGTGCGCGTCGCCGCCATCCACCCGGTGGAATCCTACTGGCTTCACTGGGGTCCCTTCGAACAGACGTTCCCGGCCCGGGATGAGTTGGAGACGAACTTCAAGAACCTCATGGAGTGGCTGCTGCCCGGCCAGATCGATTTCGACTGGATCAGTGAATCCCTGCTGCCTTCCCAGTGTCCGCTGTCCGAGGCCGGTATGGACCCGAATGGCTTCCCGGTCGGAACCATGCGCTACGAGGTCGTTCTGGTGCCTGGCAACCACACATTGCGTGCCACCACGCTCGAGCGGTTGGCGGAATTCCGCAGGTCCGGCGGCACCGTGCTGTTCCTGGGCACGCCTGCACCGTGGGTGGATGCCCGTCCGGATGCACGCGCACAACAATTGGCTGCGCAATGCCCCTGTGTGCCATTCACCAAAACCGCCATTCTGGATGCTTTGCTGCCTTGGCGGGAAGTGTCCGTCTGGACCGAGGGGGGAACCCGTCACACCAATCTCATCACCCGGATCCGGCAGGACGGGGAAGCCCGCTGGCTGTTTCTGGCTCATGCATGGGACAAAGAGATACAAGCGGACTGGATGGGAGGCACCGGCATCGTTGAGCCGCTCCGCATCCGGATCGCCGGACGTTGGAACCCTGTCTGCCACGATGCCATGACTGGTGAAATCCGCCCCATGCCAGCCGTATATCGACAGGACAACAAGGGAGAGACCGTGCTGGAAGTGACACTGTCCATCCATGACAGTCTGTTGCTGCAACTGTTGCCTGGTATTCCCGCGATGTCCCCTGAAATGACGAATGGGAACACAAAATCGGGACAGACCGCCGATACCGGTGTTCCCACCGTGCAAAACTCAGTGGATGGTGCATTCCGTGAGCTTGTCGACCCGGTGCCGATCTCCCTGTCGGAACCCAATGTGCTGCTTCTGGACATGGCAGCATATCGTCTTGATGACGGAGACTGGCAAACCGAAGAGGAGTTGCTGCGTTTGGACTCCACCTTGCGTAAACAGCTTGACCTTCCGTTGCGCATGGATGCCATCGTGCAGCCTTGGGTTGCGAGGGCGGAGCGGGAAGCCAAAGGGCTGCCGGAACCGATTCCTGCAGATATGCACAGACTCACCATGCGATTCAATCTGAACCTGGAGGTGGCCGTGACTTCGCCGACGCTGGCGCTGGAGCATCCGGAGACGGCCAGCATTCGGCTCAATGGGGAATTGGTTGAAAAAGAAGATACCGGTTGGTTCACGGATATTTGCATCCGCAAAGTCGCCATGCCGCCCATGCAGGCCGGCACGCATGTGCTGGAAGTGGAGATCCCCTTCGGAAAGGGCACGGACACGGAATGGATGTATTTGCTCGGGGACTTCGGTGTCCGAGTGGCGGGTCGCCATAAGACGATCACGGCACCGGTTCAAACACTTGCGTTCGGGGACTGGACCACGCAGGGCTTGCCTTTTTATGCAGGCAATGTGACGTATCACTGCCGGCTTGAAGCGGATGGTACCAATCCACTTGCTCTGGAAACCCCGCAATTCCCGAATCCGGTGTTGTCTGTGGCCATGGACGGCACCTTCGCGGGTCGCATTGCGTTCGCACCATATCGGCTGGAACTCGGTACGCCGGAGAAGGGCATCCACCAACTGGACATCACCGCGTTCGGCAACCGGTTCAATGCCTTTGGTTGTGTGCATCTGTGCAATCCCGCATTCCGCTGGTTCGGCACCGCTGCCTGGCGGACGGAAGGGTTGAGCTGGTCGTATGAATACCAGCTCAAGAGAATGGGGTTGCTGGTGGCGCCGAAGCTATAGCCGATGCTAAACCTGAAATTAATCCCGTCGACAGACCCGCTTTTCCAGTACCAGTATTTTCTGCAAGATGTTCCGAAAAGCAAGAGTGTTCCACCGAAGGGGTTTAAGGGAGAAGAGTGGTAAGGAAATCATGAAGCGGCGGGATGTCGTGCGTGACGACAGTTCAGATGACATCCAGATTGAGTGTATGGTACTTGTGTGCTGTCACGTCACGAAGTCCACAGATGCTCTTCCAAGGAATCTGCTTGTGCTCGGTTTTGAATGCAGACGACAAAGACTTTGCAAGTTCTCCAATATTGATCAGGGACATGCAAACAGCTTTCCTCATCATACTGTCATTGACAATATCTTCGAAAGCATGTCCATTTGTATAATTGAGGATATCGTTAACATCTTCGGAAATATGTTTGAGAAGCTCACGGTCTTTTTTCATAGATCACCTGTGCTTCAGAGAGGATTTCATCTTTCATGTCGGTGTATTCCAATGATTGAAAGGAAACCAAATCTACTTTTCTTCTCAAAGCATGTTCCAAAGAGCGCTTGATATCAATAAAAATCAAGCCGCTTGAATAGTTACCCAGATCAATGAGGATATCGACATCACTGCCTCGATGCATTTCGCCACGTGCGCTTGAACCAAAAACAGCGGCTTTTTGAACATCAAATCGCTGAAAAGCCGCTCTTGCTCTTTTAGTGATATCCAGAACTGACAACGCCTTATATTCCATCGACACCTCCACTATTCCAACATCGTTGCGTGCAACAATCACACAACGTGAATATTCAAGATATTCACAAGTATACCGTACTAATTGTTATCACGAAAGTTAACCAAGCGGCATGAGCCAAGATTGGCCGGGATACTTGCATGTTTACCGCCATAAAAGGTAACGTTATAAGAATAAATCACCCAATTCTCAATATTTGCCCGCTTCAGCTCCGATCATCGCTGAAGCCTGACCGTCAACCGATACACGCAGGAAGGAGTGAAAAATGGATATTTCGACATTGCTGATAGGCCTGGCTCCGGGTGCGCTTCTTTTCTTGGCCGGATATCTGATCCGATACCGCAGGATGTATTTCCTGATATCAGGATACAACACCATGTCGGCCGAGAAGAAGAAGCAGGTGGATACGGAAGGACTTGGCCGGTTCATGGGAGGTTGTCTCTTCCTGATGGGCGGCCTGATGATGGCTGGCATGTCCCTGGTGGCCTTCCGGATGGAGACAGCCGGGCTATACGTCATGCTGATCATCCTGCCGGTTGTCATCTATCTGCTCATTGGCGCGCAGAAGTTTGATGGCACCACGCGGGATGAATCCGGCAGAATGAAGACGAGTAGCAAAATCCTGCTTGGCGGCATCATCTTTTTCCTGATTGTACTGACAGGTGGGATTGTCTATTCAATGCAAACCAACAGCAAGCCGGTGGTCCTTGTTCTGTCGCAACAGTCCGTCGAGATAACGGGCATGTATGGAGTTACACTCGAACGCGCTTCCATCCGGGACATATCACTTCAGGAAACACTTCCGGCTATCCTGAAGCGGACAAACGGCTCAGCGGTCGAAAACCACCTGAAAGGCAATTTTACGATGGAAACGGTCGGAAAGGTGAAACTCTTCATAGACAGGAGCATTCCGCCGTTCATCATGATTCGGACTGAAGACCAGACAATTTTCGTCAACCAGGGTACGGCTGCGGATACGAAGGCACTCTATGATGCGATGCTCAACCCATGATCCGATGGATGAGCTTCCATAGGGTGATCCTCGATTGCTATCATGGACTGGAAAAGGCATAATTGGAAGCATACAGGTGTCGCGATTTCATGAATCGTGCTGTTTGAGAAGAAATGCAACCATGTCATCCATTCGGATGGAGGGAACAATATCATGTCATCCATTCAGTTGCAGGACAGGGAAAACATTTCACAAAAGGTTCTTGATGAAATCAAGGAAATTGGTTTCCGTCATGGCATCCTGAGAATCGTTTTGTTCGGCTCCAGAGCGAGGGGCGATTTTCACAAGAGGAGTGACATCGATCTGGCGGTTTTCTCCGGTCCGGATCCGATTCTGGAAGCACGGATAAAGAGTGATATGGATAATCTGCCAACGCTTTTGAAGGTGGATGTTGTTTTCATGAAGCCAAGTATGGACGATATGCTTCAAAAGAATGTAGAAAGGGAGGGCGTGGTGCTGTATGAGTGACAATGGCACAAAAATGAATCATTTTCATCAGGCGAATCTGCGCCTTCAGGAAGGTGTCGTCCAATATGACAGGCATGATGATTTACAACGGGATGGTCTGATTCAACGCTTTGAATTTACCTTTGAACTGGCTTGGAAGGTGCTTCGTGACTTATTTGTTTCTGAAGGGCTGATTGGTTTGAATTCCCCAAAATCCGTTCTGCGTGAGGCGTACGCGGCCGGGTTGGTCGAAGATCAGGATTTGTGGCTGCTCATGCTTGATGACAGGAATTCCACGACCCATATCTATGAGAAGGAAATGGCAGTTGCGATATGTGACCGTATTATCCGGACGCATCAGGCGGAACTGGTCCAACTTGAAGAAAGAATCAAGCAACGAGCCGGAAAGGGATAACAGGGATACTTGCGATTATGGTGATGATAGAGATCATAAGAAATACTGGGATCATTTTCACTGAATCCGACATGCAAATCATCAATTGGAGGGAATCAAGATGAGTGTGATGGACAAGTTCGATCTCAGGGGCCGTTGTTCCATTGTGACCGGAGCGGCCATGGGCCTTGGAAAAGCGATGGCGGAAGCACTCGCGGAGGCGGGGTCCGACATCGTCATCGCCGACATCAACATGGAGGCCGCGGAGGCGACGGCTGCCGAACTCAGCCGCATCGGCACCCGGGTCACGGCAATGCGCTGCGACGTCACGAACCCCGACCAGGCCGAACAGCTGAGCGAGTCCGTTCTGGAGACATTCGGCCGGATCGACGTGCTGATCAACAATGCGGGAATTGCCAAGCATGTGAAAATCGAGGACATGAAAATCGAGGACTGGCGCACCATCATGGATGTCAACCTGAACAGCGTCTTCATCATGTCGCAGATTGTCGGCCGGGTGATGATCCGGCAAAAAAGAGGCTCCATCATCAACATCGCCTCCATGTCGGGCCTCATTGTCAACACCCCTCAGTGCCAGTGCGCCTACAATGTGTCGAAGGCGGGCGTCATCATGCTGACGAAAAGTCTGGCTTCCGAATGGGCGGAACATGGCATCCGCGTCAACAGCATTGCGCCCGGCTACATGAAAACGGAATTGACCCGACCGTATTTTGAGGGCAACGGTGAAATGGTTCAGCGCTGGATGGATCTGTCGCCGATGAAAAGACCCGGAACACCTGATGAATTGCAGGGTATTGCGCTGTATCTGGCTTCGGATTCGTCTTCCTTCGTCACAGGTGCGGTGTTCAGCATCGATGGCGGATACACGGTCTGGTAAATCCCCTTTGAAGGAGGTACTCATATGAAGGAAAGAATCAGTGGAATCCTGGCTGCACTAATCACGCCCTTTGATGAGAATGGCAACATCAAGCTTGAACTTGCGCCTGATCTGGTGAAGCTGTATCAGGATCAGGGTGCCGCAGGGCTCTATATGACCGGTTTTACCGGTGAAGGGGCCTTTATGGACGTCGGTCAGCGGAAAGCCTGGGCGGAAGCGGTGCTGAAGGCTGCAGAGGATAAATTGCCTGTTTTCGTGCATGTCGGCTATTGCGCCAACCCGGATGATGCCGTGGAGCTGGCTGCGCATGCCTCAAGGCACGGAGCTTTCGCTGTTTCTTCCGTCGGAATTTCATCTGAGTCCGATCTGGACGAAAACGTAGCCTATTTCAAGCGGATTTCCGAGGCGTCGAACCTCCCATTCTATATCTACTGGAATTCCTTTGCAGGTAATCTGAACGGCGGCAGACGCATCGAACCGGAGGATCTGCTGGATGCCATGCAAGCCGTTCCGACATTCCGCGGCCTGAAATACACTGACAGCAACTTGTACTTCGTGGACCGGATGCGCCGGCATCAGCCGGACATCAACATCCTGACCGGTGTGGATGCCATGTGCCTTTCAGGCAGCCTCATGGGAAGCGATGGCGCCATCGGCGCCCTCCAGGCGATCACGACCGGGCATATGCGCGTGATGTGGGAGAAGTTCCATGCAGGGGACATTACAGGCGCCAAGGAACTGCAGACGCGCAACAACAACATCTACCAATCCATCGATTCACCAAAACGCCAGATGATTCCCGCCATCAAAGCTGTTCTGGAAGGCTATTACGGGATTCCTGCCGGGTATCCCTGCGCTGCGTCTCCCTTCAGCAGGATGACGGATGATGCGGAAATCAAGAAGCTGCTGGCTGAGTTTGAAGCGAATATTCTCAAGTGAATGTGTTCCGAACCAACAGCACGGAGGTTGCACCATGATCAAAATCAGTCGCTTTGACAAATCCCTGGCCGAACCGGTACATAATGGGACGATCCTTGGCATGAAAGCATTCTCCTCCGGCATGGGCGAACCTTTTTCCCATTTGTACGGGCATCTTGAGACCAATGGCATCATGGACGGCAACCGCAGGGGACATGCCCATCCGACCGCGGAGATTTACATTGTCATGGCTGGTGCTGGTTTCGTCATCATTGATGATGAAGAAGCCGCCGTGGTCGCGGGCGATGTGGTGGAAATCCCCAGGAATGCCGCCCACACAATGGAAAACCGCAGCGGTGCGCCACTCACCTGGCTGGCCATCTGGTGGCCGTAATCCTTTGAGGAGATGTATGGGAATCAAGCGTTTTCACGATGAAAGAGATGTTTTTTTCGAGCGAAGATTCGGACTGTTCATTCATTGGGGTCTGTATGCCATTCCCGCCTGGCACGAGCAGATCCTGTGGCGGGGAAGAATGCCGCGGAAGCAATATGAGCAGTATGTCCATCAGTTCAATCCGCTTGCCTTCGACCCGGATGCCTGGCTGGATTTGGCCGAGGAAGCGGGCATGCAGTATGTCTGTTTCACGACCAAGCATCACGACGGCTTCTGTCTGTGGGATACTTGCCATACGCAATACAATGTCATGAACACGCCCTATGGAAGGGATGTCCTGGGCATGCTGGCGGAAGCCTGCAGTCGACGTGGTTTCCCGCTGAGCCTGTACTACTCCTGCCCCGACTGGCATCACCCGAACTACCCGAACAAAGGCAGGCATCATGAGATGTTCGGACCGAGACCCGGAGATGAGCCGGATCTGGAGAAGTATTACGAGTATGTTCGCGCCCAGGTGACGGAGCTGTGCACCCGATACGGGAAAATCTATCAGTTCTTCTGGGATGTCAATGTGGCGGAATACCACGATCCGTCTCTCAACGAGCTGATACGCTCGCTGCAGCCGGGCATCCTCATCAATGACCGGGGACCGGATGAAGGCGACTATGGAACGCCGGAGCGGCATGTTCCAGCCGGTACGGGGTTCAGCCGTCCCACCGAAGCCTGCCAATCGCTGGGCAGGGAAAGCTGGGGATACAAGGCGGATGAAGACTACTATTCCTGCAAGTTCCTTCAGCAGAGCATGGATCGGATTCTCGCCATGGGCGGGAACTTCCTGCTGAATGTCGGTCCCCGGGCGGATGGAAGCATATGTGACGAGAACCGGGCGA
>JAIFNI010000099.1 GCA_020047785.1 Clostridia bacterium | reverse complement strand
GGTGACAGCCTGTGGAGAAGATAGGAACTTATTCCGATTGCAGAATCGGGACGGGTTGGTCTTTGAAGAAGCAGGAAATCAGCATTGAATCTATTTGAATATTTTCAAATAGATTTGAGTAGGTATGATAGAACGGATCACTTGGAAGTCATCCCTTGGAATATGATCCTTTGATTCAATTGTGAGTATTTGGAAATCTCGAATCATGCCTTCGGGATCAGATTGCGGTCATCATCGCGGTTTCTTCAATCACCTTGTGCATGGCATCAAACTTCAGCATCATGTCCTGAGCCAGCTTTATCTGACAGCGCGCGCGTTCAAGGTTGTGATTCGGTCTGTGGATGCGGAAATACTTGTCTCCGTCGAGATGATCCGCGAGGAATCGTGAAGCAAGCTCTATTGTGATCACAATTGCGCCGAGTGCCATGTTTTCAATCTCTTTTTCGGACAGGAAGTCGCGCGATGCAAGGATGAATCCTCTGGTGAATTCCTCATAATTGACCATGTTCAAACCAACCTTGGACAGGTCCGCCTCATCTTCCACAGCCGTATTGGCGGCAAACCGGATGGCATCCCCAAAGTCGTACATGCTGAGCCCGGGCATGACCGTATCAAGATCGATGACGCAGAGTGGCTCGCAGGTTGTCTTGTCCATCAGGATATTGTTGTACTTCGTATCGTTGTGCGTCACACGGAGCGGCAGCTCACCCGCCTCCTGCATGCAGATCAGTTTCGAGGCAATTTCGCGGTTCCTGGCAAAAAAACGGATGTCTTCCGTCACTTCTTTCGCTTTCCCCAGCGGGTCCCGGTCCACCATTTCGAAAAAATCGTCCATCCGCTTTCTGGTGTTGTGGAAATCGGGAATGGTATCGTGCAGCCGGTCCATGGGCAGATCGGAAAGAAGCTGCTGAAAACGTCCGAACGCATATCCCGCGCTGCGAAGGACCTTCGGATCCTCGGCGGTTTCATGGGAAACGGAGTTCCGCACATAATGGCAGACACGCCAGTAATTCCCTTCCAGCACCGTGAAATTCCTGCCCTCGCGGTTGTCGAAATAGGAAATGATGTCGCAATCCGCCGTCGACTTCCGGGCCTTGACGTGTGTCGTGATTTCCTTGATGTTTCCCATCACTTTCAATGGTTCCTTGAAAACGAATCCATTGATTTTCTGAAAGATATACTCGTCGACCGGCTCATCCCCGTTCAGATATTTGACATGATAGGTGTCATTGATATGGCCATTATTGCAATGCGCATATTCCAACAGGGTTCCGGGGAGTTCATACTGCGCGCTTACTGTTTTCAATGTCTCCAAAGTCTGAGCGTTCATGGGTGATTTCCTTCCGCTTCGGCCCGCGGGCGGCCGCTGACCGAACCTGTCAATGAATGGCACATGCTGCCATCATTCATGATACTTTTCCGGCAGGAATCTTGCAAGCCTTCCTGTTCAAAAACAACCGCTCTGAGTTTTCTTGTGTTTCCTCGTGCATCCTCCTGTTTCCTCCATTTTGCTCCCGCCCGCTTGAAATTTTTCTCTTGCCAATTCAGAGTATACCAATTATGATATTGGTATATACCATTGTGTGCAATGTTCATCTGTGAATTGCCCGTCAAGTTATGATATCAGATATGGATTTTCGTGAGGGGGAGTACGGGTTGAACATCCAACTGAGCGGATCCGGTCCGGTCTACCTCGATATCGTTCATTCCGTCACGGAAGGCATTCGTCAGGGAACCATGAAACCGGGAGACCGCCTGCCGACAGAGCGCGAGCTTGCCGATAAGCTCGGAGTCGCGCGCGGAACCGTCAACAAGGCCTACGATCTGTTGAAGCGGGGAAATCTGGTTGTGGCGGTTCAGGGCGCAGGCAGTTATGTGTCCGGACCCTCCGGTCTCCTCCCGGAACAGGACAAAAAGCACGCGGTGTCCATGCTGGATGAGGCTATCAGGGATCTGATGAACAGAGGGTTCGGCCTGGATGAAATTGAAGCGCTCTTTGCGCTGCGACTCGAATCTGCCAGAACATCCGGTGAAATGCTCCCGCTGGCCGCCGTCGACTGCAATCCCGAAGCCCTCGCCATATTCCGTGACCAGCTTGCATTTCTGGCCAATGTCGACATCCATCTGTTCGATCTGGGCGACCTTCGTTCCGGCAGTCTCCCGGGTTCAGCGCTGGATGCCTATCCGCTCATCCTGACCACGCTCACGCATGAAGGGGAACTGGCCGGACTTCTGCCCGACAAACGGCAAAGAATGGTCAAAGCGTCCGTTTCTCCCAGCCAGGAGACGGTCGTTGCCATCGCCTCCCTGCCGAGACAGACCAGATTCGGCATCCTCACACGCAGCCTGCAGTTCCGCCGCATCATTCTGGACCGCCTTGCAGCAATGGGTTTGAGCACGGAAGGGATTCCAAGTGCCCTGGAAGAGGACAAAGGCGGGGTTCTCCGGGTATTGTCGCAATCCGATGTCGTTCTGCTTCCTCCGGATGAAATGCCCGGCAGCGGAAAAGATCCTTTCCTTGAGGATTGGCATCAATCCGAAAAAAACGCCTTCCAGGCAAGAGGAGGGCGACTGATTCCTTTCATGTACTGTATGGAACGTGGCAGTCTGATTCATGTCGAAGAGCGCATCGCATCGCTGCTCTTGTCCTCCTGATTCTTCCCGATTCCGTCGGAATCAGTTGACAGATTGCCTCAGCAGATTGGACCAGCAGATTGCCTCAGTAGATTGGATCAACAGATTGCATCAACAGTTTTCCTCAGCAGATTGCCTCCGCAGATTGCATCAACAGATAGCCTCCGCAGATAGCCTCCGCAGATTGCTCAATCGGAAGAAAGGAAACTGCGCCATGAATGAAAAAACCCTCATCCTCGGCGTCATCGGCGCCGATGTGCACGCAGTGGGAAACCGGATTCTGGAATATGCCTTCCGGCAGGCCGGATTCCGGGTTGTGAACCTGGGCGTGATGGTCCAGCAGGAGGAATACATCTCCGCTGCTCTGGAAACGGCCGCCGATGCCATTTTGGTGTCCTCCCTCTATGGCCATGGAGAGATGGATTGCCGGGGACTTCGCCAGAAGTGCGAGGAGGCGGGCCTTGAGGGAATCCTGATGTACGTCGGCGGCAATCTGGTTGTCGGCAAGCAGGAATTTCACGAAGTGGAAATGAAGTTCCGCGCCATGGGATTCGACCGGGTCTACCCGCCCGGAACCGCGCCCGACACGGCAATCGAAGACCTGCAAAGAGATTTGGGGGTTGTCTGAAAATGGGCATCTGGATCTGTCTGGATATCGGCAGCACCTGGACAAAGGCCACAGCCGTGGATCCCGACGCGCCGCGCATCGTCGGCACGTCCCGTTCCCGAACCACGGTGGAGACAGACGTGAATCTCGGCGTTTCAGCGGCCCTCGCGGAATTGGTCAGGCAATGCGGTCATCACAGCATAGATCGCCGTCTCGCCTGCAGCAGCGCAGCAGGCGGACTGCGCATGGCTGCTGTCGGGCTTGTGCCGGAGCTGACCGCTGAAGCGGCACGCAGAGCAGCTTTCTCAGCTGGAGCGAAGGTCATCCGCACCTTCTCGCATGAACTGACCGCGGCCGATCTGCGGGATCTCGACAGCATGCGGCCGGACATCCTCCTGCTGTGTGGAGGAACGGATGGCGGAAACCGGCGGGGCCTGCTCCACAATGCCGCCGCCCTGGCATCGTTGGAGACCGTGTTCCCGGTAGTACTCGCGGGAAACCGTTCCGTGGCGGAAGAAGCCGCCGGTTTGCTCCGCGGACGGGGCAAACCTGTCCGCATCACGGAAAATGTGATGCCCGAATTCAACCGATTGAACCTGGAGCCCGCCCGTGAAGCCATCCGTGAGGTTTTCCTCGAACGCATCGTGAAAGCAAAGGGCCTGGACAAAGTTGCTTCCCTGGTCGATGACCTTCTGATGCCCACCCCCTTCGCCGTATTGAACGCGGTACGGCTGCTGGCGGAAGGGTATGACGGAGAAACAGGATGGGGAGACCTCATGGCACTGGACGTCGGCGGCGCCACGACGGACGTTTACTCCATGGCAGCCGGAGAGCCTTCCCTGCCCGGTGTCTTGTGGAAGGGTCTTCCCGAACCGTACGCCAAGCGGACGGTGGAAGGGGACCTGGGCGTCCGTCTCAATGCGCAGGCCATCACGGAAACACTTGGCGACGGACTCCATGGTCTCTCCCAGCTGGCACTGCGGGCTCATGTCACGACGGATACCGCATCGGACTGGCTGAAGACGATCTCGGAAAACCCTGGCATCCTGCCGGAATCAGTCTCCACTTCACCAATTCCTTCCGCTTGCGCCCCTGAAGCTTGCAGCCTGTCGCACGACCATTCCGCCCTGGACAGCGCCCTCGCCATCCGTGCCATGCAGGTTGCCCTTCAACGGCATGCGGGAAAGATGGAGGAAGCCTTCACCCCCATGGGTCGTGTGCACGTGCAGACCGGCAAGGATCTGACCGGTGTCCGACGCCTGATTCTGACAGGAGGCCCTTTGGTGGACGCCTTGGATCCGGCCGGCCTGGCGAATGCGGCCCTGTCCGCAGACCCGTCGGCAGCGGCAAGCGGAACCTTGCTGCTGCCGGACAAAATGGACTTGTTTCTGGACAAATCCTACATTCTGGCCGCCATGGGACTCCTGGCGGCGGAGCAGCCGCTCGTGGCGCTCCGCATCATGAAGAAGGAGATGATAGCACTGTGAATCTTGAGAACAAGAAACTGGAACTCGACGCATTCCGTTCCACCCGGCAGGATGTGCTCAAACAATGGCCTACGGGCAGGGATGTGGATTTCGAGGAAGCGGTCTCCTATCAGAAAAGAATTCCAGCCGGGAAACGCTTCAACGGAAAGCTGGCGGAAGCAGTTGAAAAGGGCATCACCCTCATACAGCCACGCGCCGGTGTCGCCCTTCCGCAGGAACACATCAGGCTTCTCCGGTACCTCGAAACGGAAGGGGAAGCCGACCTTCTGCCGACCACCATCGACAGCTACACCCGCCACAACCGATATGAGGAAGCGGAGAAAGGCATACGCGAAAGCCGGACGGAAGGCCGTTCCCTCCTGAACGGTTTCCCTGCCGTAAACCATGGTGTCGCGATTTGCCGGGAAGTCACCGAATCCGTCAGTCTTCCCGTGCAGGTCCGGCACGGCACGCCCGACGCGAGGCTGTTGGCGGAAATCACCATCGCCGGCGGATTCACCTCCTACGAAGGTGGGGGAATTTCCTACAACATCCCTTATTCCAAGAACATCTCCCTGGAACGGACACTCCTCGACTGGCAATATGTGGACCGCTTGATGGGTCTGTATGAGGAAGCGGGCGTTTCCATCAACCGCGAACCTTTCGGCCCGCTCACCGGCACACTGGTCCCCCCCTGCATCTCTCATTCCGTAGCCATTCTCGAGAGTCTGCTCGCTGCGGAACAAGGCGTGAAGAACCTGACGGTCGGCTATGGCCAGTGCGGAAACCTTCTGCAGGATGTCGCAGCCATCCGCTCCCTCAAGTCCCTCACCCGTGAATACCTGACCCGTTTCGGATACGGAGATGTCACGGTGACCACGGTGTTCCACCAATGGATGGGCGGATTCCCGCAGGATGAAGCCAAGGCGTTTGGTGTCATTTCCTGGGGAGCGGCTGCCGCAACCCTGGCCGGTGCGACAAAAGTCATCGTGAAAACCCCGCATGAAGCACTTGGGGTTCCCACGATGGAAGCCAACGCACAAGGACTCCGCGCCACAAAGCAAGTCACTGCGATGCTTCGCGACCAGCGTTTGCAGAGAACGCCCGAACTGATTGGGGAAATGGAAATGATTGCAGCGGAAACCCGATGCATCCTGGACCGCACGCTTGAGTTGGGAGAAGGGGACTGGGCGAAAGGGACCGTTCGCGCGTTCCAGGCGGGAATCATCGACATTCCCTTTGCCCCATCCAGAAGCAATGCGGGCAAGGCGCTGCCTGCCCGCGACAATACAGGTGCGATCCGATTTCTGGACTTTGGCGCGCTTCCTTTTGATGAGGACATCATGGCCTTCCATCGGGACAAGATCGAAGACCGGGCGAAAAAGGAAGGAAGAGCGGCAAGCTTCCAGATGGTCATCGACGATGTCTATGCCATCGGCAAGGGGTTTTTGGTCGGACGGCCGAAGCAGAACGGTTGAACCGGAACAGCCCATCCCGAGAGGCTTGTTCAAACGACAGGGGCAGAACGATTGAATCGACTGCCACAGGAGGAATCCCATGAAAATCATCGACATGGTCTGCGCACCGGCGCGAACAGGATTCTTCTTCGATGACCAGCGTGCAATCAAGGCAGGTGCTGTTGCGGACGGCGCTTCCTATCGCGGAGTTCCTGCAACCGGGGGCTTCACTTCGGTCCGCCAGGCTGGCGAGGCTATTTCCGTCCTGCTGATCCTGGAGAACGGGCAGATCGCGCACGGCGATTGTGCAGCCGTGCAGTATTCCGGAGCAGGTGGAAGGGACCCGCTGTTTCTTGCGACGGACTTCATCCCCATCCTGGATCGGGAGGTGAAGCCCCTTCTGGTAGGCAGAGAGGCTGAAAACTTCCGTTTTCTTTCCGCACTCGTGGACAATCATGTTCCGGAAGGTGGCAGCCGTCTGCACACGGCAATCCGCTATGGCGCGACACAGGCCCTCCTTGACGCGGTGGCGCAAAGCACCGGCCGGCTGATGTGCGATGTCGTGGCGGCGGAGTATGATCTGTCCGTATCGGAGACCGCGATCCCCATCTTCATGCAGTCCGGCGACAACCGGTATGACAATGCGGACAAGATGATCCTCAAGGGAGCCGATGTCCTGCCCCATGCGCTCATCAACCAGGCCGACACGAAACTCGGCGCACAGGGCGAAAAGCTCATCGAATATGTCGGCTGGCTCCGCGATCGCATTCTGGCCCTGCGGACGACACCCGCTTTCATGCCGGTTCTTCACCTGGACGTATACGGAACCCTCGGACAGGTTTTTCAGGATGACGCGGCACGCATGGGCTTTTACCTGGAAAAGCTGGTGCAGACAGCGGCTCCTTTCCGTCTGCGGATTGAAGGACCCATGGATGCCGGGGAGCGGCAACGGCAAATCGAAGCACTGGCCGATCTCACCCGGTTTGTGGATGAACACGGCATCCAGGTGGAAATTGTCGCGGACGAATGGTGCAATACCCTGGAGGATGTCAGGGACTTCGCCGACGCCCGGGCAGGGCACATGATTCAAATCAAGACACCGGACCTCGGTGGTATCCAGAATACCGTTGAAGCGGTGCTGGCTTGTCAGGAAAAAGGCATAGGCGCCTACCAGGGAGGAACCTGCAACGAAACCGACCGGTCCGCGCAGATCTGCGTGCACCTGGCCATGGCATCGAAACCCGTTCAGATTCTGGCAAAGCCGGGCATGGGTGTCGATGAGGGCTACATGATCGTCTACAATGAAATGCAGCGTATCCTTGCCCTGAAGAAAGCGCGGAGGTGACGTCATGAAAAAGGAAAACGACACTGCGAAAAACGGGAAGGAAACACATACGGACGCATGCACCCCTTCGGGCAGCGGGAAGGAAACACATGCGGACGCATGCACCCCTTCGGACAGCGGGAAGGACACTTTCCCGGACAAGTGTTTCCGGGTTCTTTCCCCGACCGCCATCCTCGGTTACGGCTTCCCGACTTCCTCCTTCGAGGCCGGCATGCGGGAGAACCCGCACGTTCTGGCTGTGGACGCAGGTTCCACGGACCCAGGACCCTGGTATCTCGGCGCAGGCGCATCCTTCACGGATCGGAATGCCGTCAAGCGGGATCTGGAAATCATGATTCCGGCAGCCATTGAAGCGGACATTCCCGTCATCATCGGCTCTGCGGGCGGATCCGGCGGGGAGCCGCATCTGCAGTGGAATTTGGAAATCATCCGGGAAATCGCGTCCGAAAGGAACCTTTCCTTCCCCATTGCGGTCATCCATGCGGAAATTGATCAGGAACTGGTCCGGGAAGCCGTGAAAGCCGGGCGGGTATCCCCGCTGCATCCCGCCCCGGAACTCAAACCGGAGGCGCTGGACGCCACGGTGCGCATCGTCGGCCAGATGGGCATGGACCCTTTTCTGAAGGCGCTGGACACCGGTGCGAGAGTCATTCTGGCGGGTCGTGCCTACGATCCGGCGGTATTTGCGGCCATGGCCGTCCGCGCGGGATTTGACCGGGGTCTGGCCATCCACATGGGAAAAATCCTTGAATGCGCGGCCATCGCCTCCACGCCCGGCAGCGGAAGCGACTGCATGATGGGTTGGCTCTATGATAACTCATTCGAGGTGGAACCCTTGAATCCGGCACGCAGATGCACGACACTTTCGGTAGCGGCCCACACCCTGTATGAAAAGACAGACCCGTATCGCCTGCCCGGTCCCGGCGGTCTGCTCGATCTGACGGAGACGTCCTTCACAGCCGTAAACGACCGGCGCGTACGTGTTTCCGGCAGCCGCTTCGTACCAGCCGACGCGTATACCATCAAACTCGAGGGCGTCCGTTCTCTCGGATTCAGAACAGTATCCCTCGCAGGCGTGCATGACCCGATCATGATCGGCCAGATGGACGACATTCTGGCGAGTGTGCGGGAAAGGGTGACAGACAATTTCAGCACCCGCAGACTTTCCTATCGCCTTGATTTCAGACAGTATGGACGAAACGGGGTCATGGGCGCGCTGGAGCCGCATCCGGAAGAGGTGCCGCATGAACTCGGTATCGTGATCGAAGCCCTCGCGGACAGCCAGGAAACCGCCAATACCATCGTGAGTTTCGCCCGGTCCACCCTGCTTCACTTCGGCTACCCCGGCCGCATCTCCACAGCCGGAAATCTCGCGTTTCCCTATTCGCCGTCCGATTTCAAGGTGGGAGAGGTATTCGGTTTTTCCCTGTATCACCTCATTTCGGTGGATGACCCCTGCGAACTGTTCCCGATGGAAATCGTGGCGTCCGGTTCTGGTGTGCACGCTGCCGGAAGAGGCGAAGGCGTCCGACCAAGGGCAGACAATTCCCGCATGACGGAGGTGAACCCATGAAAGTCAAGCTTCGCGACATTGCGGCTGTCATCCGCAGCAAGAATTCCGGTCCGTACGAACTGACCTTCGACATTCTCTTCAAGGATGCCGATTTGTATGAAAAGGTCTGTCGGGCAAACTGCATTTCCGCCGATGTCATCGCCGGTCTGTACCACATCTCACCGGACCAGGTGATCAATGTGGTGCATTTCACACCGGCCCATGCCATCAAGTCCACCATCATCCGGCCGATTGCTTCCGGGGATCCTGGTGAAACCGATGTGTACGGAGCACAGCAGCATGCACCGCTGATGGAACTCGTGGTGGAAATCGAAGACTGAGACGTCCCATGCGCCGGTCCGACGCAATGGGCAGCCCACATGCATGGACGCAGGGGACCGGTTTCACAGGAAGCCCGTCCCGCAAGGAGAATCGCCTATGATGTCAGCCCTGCTTCATGAACAGGAATCCCTGATGTATACGGTCTATTTCGCCCCGCGCGGCCAAACCCGCATCCTGAACCTGGGCCACCTGCTGGCACAACGATATCTGTCCGCCACGGACCGGTTGATCGGCTTCATCGGCGATGCAGGATCGGGGAAATCCCTGCTGATCCGGGGTATGTTCCCGGGTCTCGAGCTGACCAACGATGATGAAGGGGTGAATGTCAGACCCCTGCCGCTTCTTGAAGGAACAGACCGGGGTTTCTTCAGCGGACACACCTACCATCTCGATGTCCGGTTCGAAGCCGCCTTCCACTCCCTGCCCGAATTGGCCGGTGCGGTCCGGGAGGCCATCCGGAATGGGAAACGGGTCATCATCGAGCACTTCGACATGCTGTATCCGGCACTCGGCGTGAATGCGGAGGTGCTGGTCGGCATTGGGGAGGAAGTCATCCTGACCCGTCCGAATCTGTTCGGTCCTCTTCCGAAGGACCTGTCGGACATCGTCCACAAGTCCATCCGATACCGGAAGATGGTTCATACGGCGGAGGACCTCACCAGCAAGGTGCTGGAGGAGGTGTTCGGATTTCCGCACGGACAGTTGCACAGTGATGTCCGGCATGGTTTTGTTCTGCGGTTTCCCGAAAAACCGGCACTCGACATCCCGGCCCTGGAAGAAGCCGTATTGGCGTATATCAGACAGAATCTCGAAGTCAGCTTTTTGGATGATACCCACATCCGCATCGGCACGGAAGGCCGGTTTCACTGCACCGGTCCGCGCATCCACGTGCACCGGACCGGCGAGATCGAGAATTTCCGGCTGGTGCGGGAATGCCAATATGACCCGATTTCCAGAAAGTACGAATTGGTGGGTTTGGTTGGCCCGGAGCGGTCCAACGACATCAGCGACTTGAACAGACTGACCTTTTGACAAGCCTCCATTACGGTCTGCCTGTTCCACGCGTTTTGCCGCCGCCCATTCCACCTCCGCCACCCATTCTACCCCCGATAGTTCCGGCCGTGGTGATGACGGAGGACAGCGTCATGGATGCGGCTTCGGTACCACCGGACCAAGTACCGTCCATGTACAATCCGTTGGTCTGCGTTCCATCTGCAGTTCCACCAGCATAGACGTTGTAGCTTCCGCCCGACACAAGGTCCGGCGAGCTGAAAACAAAGGATGAATACTGCTTTTCAGGCGCATAGGTGAGGATGCCTGTTCCGTCCGCCGCCTCCACATGAATCAGGGTACCGGCCTGCTGTGTTGCGGAAAACCCCACCAGCATGGCATTCTGTGTCGAGGTGTCGTCCGGTGCCTCGGCCATGCCTGCGCTGCCGACCGCCAGGAGGAAACCGCCTGTCATCCTGAAGGTTCCGTTATAGTCGACTGCGCCGTTTCCATCATTCGTCGGACCGTCCACCATGACCGTCCCACCGGTCATGACAATGGAACCGTTGCTGTCAAGACCGTCACCGCCGGCATTCATATCCACATGGCCACCGTTGATGGTCAGAAAGGAATTGCCCGATGCCGCGAATGAATCGTCGCCGAAGCCACCGCCGGAAGAAGACGCATCATTCCCCCCGGAAACATTGAATCCGTCATCCGTGGAATTGAGGGTCAGACTCCCGCCGTTGACCGTGATGTTCGCACTTTCAACCGCCTCATAGCTGGACAGGATAACCAGCGAACCGCTGTTGTACAGGATCTCCGTGTCTGCATGAATGCCGTCATCACCGGTTGCCAGGGTGATGTCCGTTTCGGTGATGGCGATGGTTCCGCTTGCATGAAGTGCATCATCCGCCGAATTGATGGCAAAAGTTCCACCTGTCAGAAGGATATCGAGTCCTGCCTTGATGGCCTTGCAGCTATCGGTTGTCTTGTTGGGGTTTCCTGCATCCATGCCACCGCCAAAGCTGCTTCCGGATGCAGGTGAGTCGGGTGCGCCGCCGCCGGTCGTGATGGAAAAATCACCTGCACGGACCATGACATAGGTTTCGGCCTGAATGCCGTCCCGGGCCGCGGAAATGAAAATCGTTCCGCCTTCGACCGCAACAAAACCCTTGCCCGCATCTTCATCATTGTTGGACTGGATTCCGTCGGAACCAGCCTGAATCCTGATGTCACCACCCTTCACAGCCACCAGATCCCTGCCCCGAAGGCCGTCGGAAGCAGCCGCAACATCCAGCGTACCGCTGATAATCTTCAGAGAATCCTTGCTGACGATGCCATGCTTGAAATTACCAGTCACCGACAGCGAACCGGTCCCGTTGATCGTAAGATCCGACTTGCTGAAGATTGCTGCGTTCGGTTCGCCGGATTCGGCATCCACATTGGGGTAGGAACTGCCATCCGTCACTTTGTTCTCCGTACCATCCGCCAGTACGAGGACCACCTTTTCCGCGCCCATCACATAAATGGGGGACATATCCGAACAGGAGATATCGGCGCCATTCAACACAAGCCTGACAGCATCCTTTTCTTCCGTAAATACAATAATCTGGCCGTCATCCAGGTTCCCGCCGATGACGTAGGTACCGGCTGCCGTGATGGTCAGCGTCCTTCCGGAAACGGATGCACCGCTACCGGAAAATTCAATGGAATCACCATTCAAAGTGACTTTCGATGCGGTGCTGCTGTTCCATCCGGCATCGAGATCTACGGTGTCGAAATCATAGGTGACATCCTCAGGAGACGTCACAGTTACCAACGCAGTGTCACTGTTTTGGGGGGCTGCGGCTGAATTTACGGTGAGATTGGTCGCGGATGCAGCCTGTTGTGAATCTGCCGGGCTTTCGCCGGCTGCACTGGCCAGATCGAAGGTACAGCCGGAAAGCAGGGATGCCGACAGCAAAAGTGCCCCTGCCATGGATGATGCCCTGTGTCTGCTGCGTCGCTTCTCCTTCCTTCGGGAATCCCTATTTCCGTCCATGAACGTGCGTTTCTCATACCCTTCATCAAAATTACACATCATTCTCTCCCATCCGGTCATCTGCCGGCATATCATCCAAGGTGCGGTTTGTTGGTTCTGTCCTTATTATACGGAGGCAAACTGAAATGGATCTTAAGGAAACAGGCAGACAGACAGACAGGACCGTTTCGCACCTGTTTTTCATCTTTGCCATGAGAAATGGGTGAAATGCCTGTTTGCGGACTTCAAGACATGAAGTTATAATCATTGGGATACGGAAGAAAGCACATGGCCAATATCAAGACGAATGCAATGCGCCTCCCGGACAAGGCGGGCATTTCCTACGTCGTTCATTCCCATAAGGAGCATTGATGACATCAATCATCGCATCGGACAAGCCCGTCAAGAATACCCTGTCTTCGGGAAAACTGCTGACCCTGTTGATTCTTGCATCCGTTGCGGCGCCGCTCAGTTTGAACAAGGCCGCCCCAATCCTTCCCCTGCTCATGACCGATCTTCATATCGGCGAAACCGGTGCCGGCATGCTGATATCCATCTTTTCCCTTGTCGGCGTCGTTCTGGCCATTCCAGGCGGACACCTCATCCGCAGGATTGGCCCCCGGCGTGCAGGCCTGCTTGCGCTGGCCTCCCTGGCGGCAGGTTCCGCCTCCGGCGCACTGGCAGACGGGTTTTTCCTCCTGCTGTCCACCCGCATCCTTGAAGGTTTCGGGATGGCTTTGATGGCAATCACCGGACCGGTCCTGATAGCCACCCGGATCCCGAAGAAAAGGCGCGGCTTTGCCATGGGACTGTTTGCCGCCAACATGGGCATCGGCCAGGTACTTGCGTTCAATGCCGCACCTGCCCTGGCAGCTGTCACGGGCCGCAGCGGCGTATGGTGGGCTTGCGCAGGCTATTCTCTCGTTTTTCTCTTATTCTGGTTTTTTCTGATGCCGGGCGATGATGCGCAGATTGATGAGGTTCCGGCAAACGAAGTGTCTGAAACGAATAGATTGGGAAACAAAGCGGCCGATATTGAAAAATCAGATGACACCGCTGTCGACCAGCTGCATGAAAAACAAAAAGTTCCAGGCATTGCAAGGAATCGTTCCATCCGGCATCTGACCCTCTCCATCTGCCTGTATGTTTTATTCTATGGAAGCATCCAGACCTTCCTGCCAACTTATCTGTCCCATGAACGCGGCATGAATCTGACCGCCGCAGCCGGTGTGGCAAGCATCTGCTGCTTCATGGGCATTGTCATGTCCCTCGTGACCGGCATACTCTGCGACAAGACAGGAAAACGCCGCCTGTTCGGCGGCGTCGGCCTTGTGGTGGGTGCCGGTCTGATTCTGCTGATCCCCGTAACGCCTGTGGGATGGTTCATCCTCCTGGCTGCGGTATTCGGCATGTTCCCACCCATGCTGCCTGTCGCGGCTTATGCGGCAGCACCGGAAGTTCTGGCCGATCCCTCGGAAAACAGCATGGCTTTGAGTCTTTTCATTCTGGGTCAAAATGCCGGCCTCGTCATCGGACCGATTCTGTTCGGCGCCCTGGTCCAGCTGGCCGGGTGGACAACAACCTTCCATCTCATGATTCCGCTCGCATTGCTCTCTGCTGCATTCATCCTGACGGATCGTCGAATTCGATGACTATCCATCACGACGGCCGCCACGATGAAACGTCCTTATAAAGGCGTCATGACGGAAAAGTCACGGTCGATCCACGTACCGCTATCTGATGATCTATCATCACATGCCGGCCAACGGAGATATCCTCGCGAATCAGGGTCATCAGCAGTCTCACGCTTTCGCTGCCGATTTCATAGAAGGGCTGCGCCACCGTTGTCAACGGCGGATGGCAGACCATGGCAATTTCCATGTTGTCGAATCCGGCCACGGCCATATCAGCCGGAATCGAGAGTCCCGCCGTCTGAAATGCCGACATGACACCGGCCGCCAGCGAATCCGTGGCACAGAACACTGCGTCCGGCCGCGACCTCATGGCCAGAAAGTTTTTCCCGGCTTCAAGCCCGCTTTCCATGGTGAACTCACCTGAAAGACACAAGGTTGGGTCATAGGGGATTCCTGCTTCCGCCAATGCAAGCCGGTACCCTTTTTCACGCTCCCGGATGAAATGATGGGTCACCCCACCAAGATTCGGCAATACCAGACCAATGCGCCTGCGGCCCGAGGCAAGCAGATGCCCCACCATTTCATAGGCTGCCTTCTGTTCGTTGATGGAGACGGAGAAGGAATGAGGGAAATCCAGGAACTCGCCGCACAAAACGGTCGGGAACCTCTCGCCGATTGCATGGAGTTCCTTTTCACCTGTCAGCATGTTCAGCAGGATGAGCCCATCCGCAAGACCGTTGTTGAGCATCGTCATGTCCTGAAAGTCCGCAAATCTGCTTACGCAGTAACTGAAGACAATGTCATAACCGCATTCCTTTGCCTTGTCCTGCATACCGGCCAGGATATCGTCTATGAAGGAAGTCCCTGCCACCAGAATGATTTTGTTCTCCGTTCTTTTGGGTCCGTTGCGGGAAGGCAGGTATTGAAGCTCCCTCGCGGCAGCCAGTACCTTCTCCCTCTTTTCCTCCGACACGATATAGCTGTTGTTCATGACTCTCGACACAGTGGCGATGGAAACACCCGCCCGTGACGCAACATCCTCGATGGTCGCCAATCTGATTCCTCTTTCTTCTTTTCATCAGGTTCCACTGTGAACCCGAGACAGTTTCGGACCTGCTTGTCCGCACCATTCCATTATATCCAAGCTTCCGAATCTCATCAATATTTTCATGAAAACAAGCATATATTTTCTGAAAATTTTCTGAAAATCATTGTAAATATATTTTCAAGGTGATATCGTGAGCATATGGACATGATGTCCTGTCCGATACCGGCCATCTCGAAGGGTTCGAACTGAAAATCCGCATCCCCTATTACAGAGGTGTGCCGCTGTCCGTCATCGATTTCATCAAGGTAACCGTGGATGGCGCAACCTATTCGAACGAACATATCCGATTTACCGTTGCGAGCGGAAGTTTCATGATGGATGAAATGTCCACGGTTGCGACAAAGCGCTGGAATTTCGACGAGGATGCCACCCTCCGAATCCGGAAACCGGGCGGACTCGTCTATTTCGATCAGCAGGTTGACCTGACTATCGGCATCCGTGCCCCCTACGGTCTCTTTACGGGTCATGACCTGAAGACGCTGACGATGGAACCCGACATGCGGCTGGCTGCAGCTGCACCATGAGATCTGCGACGAAATGACATCGTTCAATGGCCGGATCAAGAGGGAGGATGCAAAATGGGCATCAAGCGCGGTGTTTCGCTGTACAGTTACCAGGAGGAGTATTTCCTCCGCAAGATGAATCTGGAGGACTGCCTGAAAGCAGTCTCCGTCATGGGTGCCACAGGCGTCGAAATCATTCCCGAGCAGATGATCAACGAATACCCGAACCTGTCGGAGGAATTCCTTGAAAAATGGCGAGGGTTTCAAACTGTTTACTTTATATATAACAAATACTATGATATAATATTCATTATGAGTAGAATAATATCGATTGGACAAGCCTCGGAAATTCTTGGTGTTTCCATTTCCA
>JAIFNI010000007.1 GCA_020047785.1 Clostridia bacterium | reverse complement strand
GATGTCATTTATGAAAAAACCCGCAGACAGGCGGAACGCCAAATCATGAAAACCATGATTCGGATAGGTTCCATGCGCCCGGGTCATCTGGAACGCATCATGAAGGCGGTCGAGTCGATCATGAAACAGCTCCTGGAGCAGACCGATATGGTCCTGTCGCTTTCGAAGCTGCGCTCCATCGACGATTACACCTATGAACATTCCGTCAACGTCTGTGTGATTTCCATCGTCATCGGCCTGGAAATGGGACTTGAAAAGGATGCACTGCGGGAACTCGGCATCGGAGCCATCCTCCATGACATCGGCAAGGTCGGCGTAGATGAACGAATCATCAAGAAACCCGGTCGTCTGAGTCGGGAAGAATTCGACGAAGTCAAGCTGCATACGGAACTCGGGTATCAGATCCTGAGAGGAAACGGCCTTTCCGAGGATGTTGCGCGCATCGCCCTGTATCATCATGAACGCATCGACGGATCCGGCTACCCGCATCACCTGGATGGCAGGGCTATTCCTTTGTATGCGCGTATTGTGGCGGTTGCGGATTTTTACGATGCCATCACGAACGACCGGATTTACCGCAGGAAAATGTCTCCGGAGAATGCCTATCGGGAGGTCATCCGGACAGCAAGCAACCACCTCGATGAAATTCTGGTCGAGAAATTTCTGAAGCATGTCCACATGTATCCGAATGGGTCAGGGGTCATTCTGAATACACGGGAAAAGGCGGTCGTCATCGGCCAGAACCGGCTGATGCCGGAGAGTCCGACCGTACGTGTCTTCATCCGTGAGGCCCGGGGCGGCGGGCTGTACGGACACCGCTGCGAGGATGTGAACCTGTCGGTTACACCCAGCCTCAACATAGTTGACACTTTTTAGGGCACCGGAAAGTAACCGGGGCTTGTTTTGAGGCACCGGAAAGAAATCAGGGCTTGTTTTGAGGCACCGGAAAGAAATCAGGGCTTGTTTTGAGGCACCGGAAAGAAATCAGAGCTTGGAAGAAAACAGCCTGAGAATCATCGTCAGTGCCCGAACAAACCCGTCAGCCGTTTCCAGAATTCCTCATACCAGGGAAGACGCACATCGCGGGGACCATCCATCTCCGCTTTTTCAGGTGCCTGCACACCAGGCAGCTGAAGGATGAATTGAAGGGTCGAGATCTCCGTCTGTCCATCGGCATAGGAGATGACTTTTGAGGATGCTTCCGAGTCGGTCGGAATCAGGTCGGCGGTTTTCTCCCTTATTTCCGAGATACCCTCGGCAAGTTCGCGCTGACCGTCCGCCAATTCTTTCGCTCCGTCAGGTAGAGGTGAAATCTCATCATCCAGTTTGGCGGCACCGTTTGCGGAGGCGGCCGCGCCGGCCGATAATTCTCTGGAACCGGCCTGCAGTTTTGACAGACCGGTTTTCATGTCCGCCAGGGCCGATGGCAGCGCGCCTGCGCCTGCGGCTGCTCCGGTCAGCCCGTCTATGGCTTGTGAAAGACCCGCATGGAACTGACGAAGCCCTTCCGTCTGTTTCGTCAGACCGGCGACCAGCCCGTCAAGCCCGGTCTTCTCCGCGAGAACACCCCCGGCCAGCTGCTGCACCATCGGGTCCGGATTCGCAGACAAGGCAGTGGCCAGCTGCGCGATCCTGGCATGTCCGGCCGCAGTTTCAGCAAGACCGGCCAACAAACTCTCCTGGCCTGCCAGCAATTGGGCAGAGGATGCTTTCAGTTCGACAAAGCCCCCGGTCATCCGGCTGATGCCGCCCAAAGCACCTGTCAGTCCTGCGTCGAACGCGCCAAAACCGGCGGCATATTCCGTCATGCCTTTCGACAAGTCCGAAGCGCCCCGGGAAAGCTTCGTCAATCCGGCGCTGAACGCAGATATGCCGCTCCTGAGATCGACAAGTCCTTCCGCCAGCGCGCCGGAACCGTCGGCCAGCGACAGGGCGCCGGTTTCCATGTCCTTCACTCCGTCCGTCAGTTCGGACACATCAAGGACGGAAGAGGTTTCATATTTGACCAGGGAGATCAGGACAGGGTCCGATGAAAAGTCCGTTACGTTTCCCTTCCAGATAAAGGTTCCCTGTTCGCCCGGCATCAGGGTCCAAACCAAGGTGGCGGTATGACCGACAACAGTTCTCGTCGCGCCGTCGGCTTCCAACAGGTCTACTTTGTCCAGATCCAGGGGAACCTGGATTTGAGCAAGGAACCCGTCCCGCAGATTTTCCTGCAGTGCCATGTCCGGTGCGAGTTTCAGCGTGAAAGTCGCTTCGCCGGAAATACCGGACAAGGCTGTGGCGTCAACCTCTTGTCCGTTCAGTCGCCAGACCGCGTCTGCCGTCAGCGGCAGATTCGCTTCCATGACTCCCTCGTAATAGAAATCCTTGCCGTTGAGATTGCGCAGGTCCCAAGTGATTCTGCCCGGCGATTGTTCCGCGTCCGGCACGGAAACCATGGCGCGGACAGACAGGTAGCTGCCCGTATCCACCACGCTGCCTGCTTTCGGCGAGATGAGCCTGTTCACGACGCGGACTTCCCGGAGGGAGCCGTCCGTCCGCAGGAACCCGTACACGGTTTCATCCTTCATGATTTTTTCCGTCGCGAATACCTGAATGCCGTATGCAGGAAGAGCGGACAGAAGAAGAGCGGCAAGCAGGAGAAGAAGAAGGCGGTTGACCATACCATGCTTTTTCATGGGTTCACACTCCTTTTTTTCGGCCAGCCCAAGGTGGTGGCACGGATGAACGGGTCGGCTATCACCATAAGACCCGGCAGCACGAACAGCACCATCAGGGTGCTGATGAGGGAACCTCGTCCGATGAACATGCATAATTCGCTCCCTGTGCGGATCGTGGCAATGAAATACACGCTGAAGGTGGCGCTGATCAGAATGAAGGAACTGGTGAGGATGGATTTCGCCGTGTCCGACACGGTCTGCCGCGCAGCATCCTTTGGCGACAGGAGCGCCGCGTTTTCCCTGTAGCGGCTGATGAACAGGATGGCATAATCCACCGTGGCGCCCAACTGGATGGCGCCGAGGATGATGAAGCTGATGAAACTCATCGGTGTCCGGGTGAAATAGACGAGACCCACGTTGATCCAGATGGCAGTCTGGATGAGAAAGACCGCAATGAACGGAATGGCCAGGGATTTGAAGGAGATCATGACAATGATGAAGATAAGAATCGCGGAAACAATGGCAACCCTGGTGGCGTCCGCGTCCGTGACATCCTTGAGGTCCTTGTAGGTAAAGGCGCCGCCTCCGATGACTGCCTGGGGCGCGAGCCGGTTCACGACAGCGCGCACCTGCTCCACCATGGTGAAGGCCTGATCCGTCTCCGTTCCGTATCGGGTGGTCAGGATCATCATGCTCGTTTTGTCCGAATGGAACTGATTGACCACTGAATCCGGCAGCAGTTCCTCGGGCAGACGGGACATGGTGCCGAGGGCCAGTCCATCCACTGAATCGACTCCGTCGAGTTTCATCAGTTCGTCGGCCAATGCGGCTTCTCCGGCAGGATTTCCAATGGGGAGCAGCAGGGTGGACTGGTCCGTGTCGCCGAACACCTCCCGGATCTTCACCTCTGCTGTCAAGGCGCTGTCATCCGCGGGCAGAACGTGCTCCATGCCGTAGTAATAGTCGACCTTGCCCTGCGCCCGAAAGAAGAGGACGGCAAACGCAAACAGCAGGATGCAGAACACATACCGCCCTTTGACCGCGATACGGGCTGCGAACCTCATTGGAATCATGATCTCGCGGTGCGTCCATTTCTCCACCCATTTGTCCGTGACAATGACAAGGGCAGGGAGAAAGGTAAGCACGGATACCAGACTGAGTGTCACACCACGGGCGAGTACGACACCAAGGTCGCCTCCGATCCCGAAATCCATCAGGAGCAGGGCCGCGAATCCGGCGATGGTCGTCAGCGCGCTGGCAAGAACCGGCACTGCGGCCAGTGTCATGGCTTTCACCATGGCTTCCTTGATGCCCAGACCCTCGGCACGCTGTTCATGGAACCGGTGAAGCATGAAAACCGAATAATCCATGGAAACAGCCAGTTGAAGGATGGAGGCGGCCGCGAAGGTGATCTGCGACACCTCGCCGCTCAACAGGTTCAGTCCCATGTTGATGACAATGGAAGCCCCGATGGAGATGAGAAAAAGCAGGGGCTCCAGCAAGGAAGTCGTGGACAGCAGAAGAAGGATGAGAATCAGTACAACCGCGACGGCGGAATAAACGGGAACTTCCCTGTTGATCCGTTCGACGGAATGCTGGGATGTCACAGCCGGACCAGCCATCCATGCATCCGTTCCGGCCAGCGCGAGCGCTTTCTTCACCCCTTCATGCGTGATGGTGCTGTCGCTCTTGTCGGAGAAAGCAAGTGTGAATCGGGCATAGCCATCTTGATAGAACTGGTCCGTCAGCCGGCTGTCCCAGGACGCGACCGGTGTGTTCATATCCACACGGTCATCCAGCCAGACAACCGTGTTGATCTCTTCGAGGTCCTCCAGCTGTTGTTTCAGGGCAAAAACTTTCACGGGATCCGATTCCTTCACCATCAGGGTGGCCGTCCCGCGCATCCCGAACTCGTCCTCGAGCATGGCGACCGCCTGCTTGGCGCTGGAGGAGTCCGGCAGATAGCCGATGTTGTCAAGGTTCACGTGAACGCCAAGGGACATCAGGCCGCCCAGAACCATGAGGACCAGAAAGACGGCAATGATCAGTTTTGTATGCCGTACGACCAAGGTGCCGATCAAATGCATGGAACCACCTTCTTTCATGATGATTCTATCCATTTCGTCCGGGTGGATCCTGCCGGAATTTCGGAGGAACACGTTTCATCTTCGGATGTTTTCGCAAGTTTGTCCGAGGACATGTCGGAAAGGTGGACAATGAATCAGCCGAACGGCAATTCAATCTGAACGGGACTGGAAATGAGCTGCGAATGGGAATAGACTCATGATGCACACGCATGGGGCATGACTGGCGGACTGGAGGCGCAAGGGACATGGAAAGACTGCACGTGGCCATCGTGGATGATGAACCGTGGATTGTCAGGGGAATCGCCCGGAGCTGCGACTGGGCTGCCCATGGAGCGGAACTCACCCTGCAGCTCACGGAGCCGGAGGAGGCCATCCGACGCATCATCGTGGAAAAGCCCGATATCGTCCTGACCGATGTCAACATGGGCCGCATTTCCGGTCTCGAACTCATGGAGCGGGTCCGTATGGCCGGTGTGAATTGTGAATTCGTCGTCATCAGCGGGTATGACGAATTTGCGTATGCCCAGCGTGCCATGGAACTCGGAGCATCGCATTATCTGCTGAAACCGTTGAAGCGGGAGGAGCTTGCGTCGGTCATGGCACGCCTGTCCGCACGGATTGCGCGAGAACGTGCCGGTACGGGCGGCGGCGATGATGTGACCGAATGGCTGTCCTTGCGTGACATCGAATCGCATGCCGCGCTTTTTTCCCATGCAGGGATACGATGTGCCGGGACAGGCTGGCAGGCGGCGGTGCTGGACGGAGAAAGTCTGTCCGGTTCTCTGGAAGACTTACGTTCTGCGGGAATCCCCTTTATCGCTCTCGACATCGGCCGCAGACGGCAGACCTTGTTCTTCAGCACGGATCAGGACCTTTCGGGACCTGGCGCACCTGCCTGTTTCCGACAATTTGCGGGGGGTATGACGATCGGGTTCAGCGCGCATCACCCCGAAGACTGTCATCCCGCTCTCAACTGGCAGGAAGCGGATCTTTCGCTGGATGGCCGTTTCGTGTTTCCGGAGCGGACGATCCACTGCTGGAGAAAACAGCCGGAAAAGATGCGGGCCGTTCTGGAGCAGTTCCTTCGTGCCTTCGAACATCCTTCCGAGATTCTGCTGTTTCTCTCCGGCTTCGGTACGCATGCCCGGGAGAATGAATATGGGATTGGGGATGTTCTTTGGGTTTACAATCTTTTCTGCATCACCTGGAATCATGCCGGACCGGGGGAGGGCACGGAACGCTTTGCCGTTGCGACACCGCAGGAACTGACCGCCCTGTTCCGGAATGTCGATGAAATGGGTGCTTATCTTTGCGAGGCCGCGGCCGGACTCCTTCGGGACAGGCGGCCGAACGTACCCGTCACCGGCGCTCGTTTCGAGGAACTGCTTCGCCATGTGCAGGCGCATTTTGCAGAACCGCTCTATCTGAGCGATTTGGCGGAGGTCTTCCATTATAATTCGACTTATGTGAGCGACCTGTTCCGCAAGCATCTGGGCCATGGCTTTTCCGAGTATCTGACCCTGATCCGGATGAACCGGGCCAGGGAAATCCTGCGCGGAACCGATCTGCCCGTGACGGAAGTCGCGGCGCAGTGCGGATATCCGGATGCCTGTCATTTTACGCGACAGTTCAGAAAGACGACTGGACTCGCTCCGCGCGCATTCCGGAATCTGACTCCTTTCGAAATTGGTGACACCGGGAAGGAGGAGTGAGGATGAAAGCATTCCGGAACATGCGCATCCGCAGCCAGCTGAACGTCATCGTATGCGTCGCTGCGGCACTGCTGGTCCTTACAATGGCGGCCGTCTATATCGCATTCGACGCCATCATGACCCGGATGGCGGAGGAAAGGTTCCGCGACTTGGCGGTCAACAGCGGCAGCAGCGTCCGAACCATGCTGCGGGGCATCGAGGCGAACGACCGAAACTATGCGTATATCCTTGAAAAAAGCGGATTCCCGGTATTTCAGGAACTCGAAGTCGACATGAAAAGGATTGTGGCGGACGCCTATGCATCCATGCGATCCGTTTCGGAAGACATGCGGGGAATCGCGCTTCTGACCGGCTGGTCCGACCCTCTCTATGCAGGGGTGGAGGAGGAGGGGCGCAATGTCATGGAACGGCTTATGGAACAGGACAATCTGGCGGAAGGCGAAGAAGTGCATCCATACTTCACCAAAGCCTTGACCGGAGCGGATGGCGGGTTCCGCTACTTTGCCCATGTCGCGCCCATTCTGCAATCCGCGAATCCAGAGAGAGCCGGCGGATATCTCATCACCCTGTTCGACTACTCGTCCGTACGCGCGGTACTGGAAACCCTGGCGGGAGGGGATCCCCGCAATCTCGGCCTGCTTCTGGAGGACGGGCGGATACTGGCTGTAACGGAGGAGTTGACCGAAGCGGAGCGGTCCCGGATAAGTGACTGGTTCCGGGCCGATGCCTCGACCGGCTCCGCTTCGGCCCGGCGGTATGTGAAATATCGGCGCGCTTCATCCCTGGCATTGTCCATGCCGGTTTCGGGTACGGATTGGCATCTGGCCGTTCTGGTCTCGGCGGACGTCATCAAGGCGCCAATCCTGTCGCTGATCTGGATCGGACTGGCGATTCTCGTGGCAGGCGCAACGATACTGGCCATTGCCAGTGTCGCGACCATCCGGGCCATCACCGAACCGGTCGAGGGAATTGCCGGAGCAATGGCTGAAATCGGCGGCACGCAAGGACATCGGGTCGTCGAAGTGACTTCACGCAACGAAGTGGGCATCCTGGCCAACCACATCAATGCCATGCTGCAGACGCTGGAGGTTTCGGACCATCGGGCCAGAACGGCTGAAAAAAGACTGTATGAGGCGGATCTGGCCCGGATGCGGATGGAACTCGCCTGGTATCAGAGCCAGATCAATCCGCATTTCCTCTACAATACGCTCGAATCCATCCGGAGCATGGCCGTTGTCTATGGCGCGAACGAAATCGGAGAACTTGCAGTCGCGACGGCCGGGATATTCCGATATGCCACCCGACAGGAACAGGAAGTGCCCCTGCAGGATGAGCTGAACTGCGTGGAAGCCTATATGACCGTCATGCAGCTGCGGTTTCCCGACAGGTACAGCCTGAAGATCCGGGTAACGGAAGCGGACAGGGACATCCAACTGTATCGGATGCTGCTGCAGCCAATCGTGGAAAACTGCTTCAAGCACGGATTTGCCGGAAAATCCGGGAATGGGGTTGTTCATATCCGCACCAGGCGGACAGGAGCGTGCTGCCTGATTACGATTACGGACAACGGAACCGGCATTTCCATGGAGAAACTGAATATCCTGCGTGCCAGGCTGGACGAGTCGGGCGAACCGCAGGGATTCGGAACATCGGACGCAGGAAACCCCTCTGATGCGCCGGGAACGGATTCGGGGGCTGGAAGCAGCAATCTTCGCGACACCGGTGCCCGGGTCGGGCTGATCAATATCCATCAGCGGCTTCGGCTCGGCTACGGAGATGCATTCGGACTGACGGCCGAAAGCCGGGAGGGAAAGTGGACCCGGCTGTCCCTGCTGGTTCCGGCGCGGAACGCATGATATGATGGTTGAACATCACGCAGATTGATTTCATGTGCCAGGTTGTTTCACTTGGCATTTCGAAGACAAGCGGGCAGGGCGGAGGCGGAATAGATGGACAACAGGACAATACCAATGGAAGCGACAGCGCTTCCGGCCATCAGGAACAGGATTGACAGATTGATCCGGGAACGGATCCTGATTCTGGACGGTGCGCATGGCACATGGTTCCAGACACGCAATCTCACACCGGCCGATTATGGCAGAGGCCTGCAGGAGAAAGCCAAGGAAGCGGGACTCACGGCACCTGCTTTTCCACAGCGCGGCAATCACGACATGCTGAGTCTGACTCGTCCCGATGTCGTGCTGGACCTGCACGAAGCCTATCTGGATGCGGGTGCCGACATCATCTCCACCAATACCTTCAATGCAAATCCTGTTTCGCAGGCCGATTATGGTGCCGCCTCCCTGGTGCCTCTCCTCAACCGGGAAGCCGTGAAACTGGCCAGACGGGCTGTGGCGGCGTGGCAGGTGAAGGAACGGGATGCTGGACGCAATCCGGCGGAACGATTCGTGGCAGGATCCGTGGGGCCGACGAACAAGACACTTTCCCTCTCCCGGGAAGTGGAAAACCCCGCGGCACGTGCCATCACGTTCGACGAACTGTCTGCTGCGTATGAAATCCAGATGACGGCACTGGTGGAAGCGGGCGCAGACATTCTGCTGGTGGAAACGGTCTTTGATTCCCTGAATGCCCGGGCGGCGCTGGCGGCGGCGGAACGCGTCTGCGAGAGGCTCGGGACGGATATTCCGGTCATGGTTTCCGGAACCGTTACGGACCGGAGCGGACGAACCTTGTCCGGCCAGACCGTTGAGGCATTCGCCGTTTCGATCCGCAGCCCGCTTCTGTTCAGCATCGGGCTGAACTGTTCCTTCGGCGCGAAGGAACTCCTGCCATATGTGAAACGTCTGGCGGCAACCCAGCCTTATCCGGTCAGTGTGCATCCGAATGCAGGCCTGCCGGACGCCTTCGGAAAATATACGGAAACTCCTGCGGTGACGGCTGAGCTGCTGGCTGGTCTGATGGACGGCGGGTTTGTAAACCTCGTCGGGGGCTGCTGCGGTACCGGTCCGGATCACATTCGGGCCATCGCGGCGCAGGCGGCGGGTAAGCCGCCCCGGAGAGTTCCGGAACGGGAGCCGGTGCTGCTGCTTGCCGGGCTCGAAGTGAAGGAAGTCCGTCGGGAAAACAATTTCCTGAATATCGGGGAACGCACGAATGTTGCAGGCTCCATCAAGTTCGCCCGGCTCATCCGGGAGGGGAACTACCGGGAAGCCCTGGTGATTGCGCGCGAACAGGTGGAAAACGGCGCGCAGGTCATTGATGTGAATGTGGATGACGGTCTGCTGGATTCAAAAAAAGAAATGGTGCATTTCCTTCGCCTGCTTGCGGCGGATCCGGATATCGCCGTGGTTCCCGTGATGGTCGATTCCTCGGATTGGGAAGTCCTGCTTTCCGGATTGAAAGCCATCCAGGGCAAGAACATCGCCAATTCCATCAGCTTGAAAAACGGCGAGACGGCCATGCTGGCGCAGGCGAAGGAAATCCGGAGATTGGGCGCGGCTGTGGTCTTCATGGCTTTCGATGAACAGGGACAGGCGGATACGTATGAGCGCAAGATCGACATCTGCGGACGCGCCTACCGTCTTCTGACCGAAAAGGCGGGATTCCATCCGGAGGACATCATCTTCGATCCGAATATTCTGGCCGTTGCCACCGGCATGCCGGAACATGACGCTTATGCGCTGGACTATATCCGCGCCTGCCGCTGGATTCATGAAAATCTGCCTGGGGCCAAAGTATCGGGCGGTGTCAGCAATCTTTCCTTTTCCTTCCGTGGAAACAACCGGGTTCGCGAGGCGATGCACGCCGTATTCCTGTATCACGCGGTACAGGCCGGCATGGACATGGGCATCGTGAATCCCGGCATGCTCCAGCCATACGAGGAAGTGGACCCGGTGATGCGCGAACTATGTGAGGACGTCGTGATGAACCGACGTCCTGATGCGTCCGAAAGGCTCCTCGCGCACGCGCTTTCCCTTGCCGGATCCGTGGATGCGGGCGCCGAAGGCAAGGAAGGAAGTGTGCCCGCCTGGCGGCTCGAACCGGTGGAACGCCGGCTTGTCCATGCTCTTGTGAAGGGCATCGACGACCATGTGGAGACGGATGTGCTGGAAGCACTCCCCCAGCAGCCTAATGCGCTGTCGCTCATCGAACATGTCCTGATGGCCGGCATGAAATCGGTCGGCGATCTGTTCGCGGAAGGAAAGATGTTCCTGCCGCAGGTCATCCGTTCGGCCCGTGTGATGAAGAAGGCGGTCGGCGTCCTGCTGCCGTTCATCGAGGCGGAAAACCTGGGCATGGGGACCAAGGCCGGGCGAGTTCTGCTGGCTACGGTTGCGGGCGATGTCCACGACATCGGCAAGAACATTGTCGGCGTGGTACTCGGCTGCAACAATTTTGAGATCATCGACCTCGGCGTGATGGTATCGAAAGAAGAAATCATCGCGAAGGCCATTGAGCTGAAGGTCGATCTGATCGGATGTTCAGGGCTCATCACACCTTCTCTGGAGGAAATGCGCCTGGTGGCGGAGCACATGGCGGCGGAAGGGCTGGCCGTTCCACTTCTTGTCGGCGGCGCGGCGACCTCGAAGGCGCATACGGCCTTGAAAATCGCCCCGTCCTACAGCCATGGCGTCATTCATTGCCTCGATGCGTCAAAAAGTGTGGAAGTCGCCTCGATTCTCTGTGATCCGCTCCGAAAGGAAGCCTTCCTGGCCCGGATGTCCGAGGAATACCGGGATTTGGCGGATCGTGTGACCCAGCTGGCTTCCGAGACCGTCTCCCTGGAAGAGGCGCGCCGTGACCGGCTGCGCACCGGGTTCGATCCGTCGCCTGTCCGTCCGGGAAACCCAGGCGTGACCATTTTTCACGATATTTCCATCAAGTCGCTCCGACCTTACATCAACTGGAGCTTCTTCCTGAAGGGGTGGGAACTGCAGGGAACCGTCGAGAAACTGCTCGCCGATCCGGAAAAGGGAGACGAGGTGCGCCGCCTGTTGTCGGATGCGGCGGAACTGCTCGATGAATGGGAAGCCTCGCCGGTAATCGGCATCAAAGGTGCTTTCGGGCTGTTTCCCGCGATTTCCGTGCAGGAGGATGTCCGATTGTTCCGGGATGAAGCGGCTTGTCTTGCGGGGGAATCGTTGCGAACGATCCACTTTCCCCGGCAGATTGAGAAACGGGCACATCCGCACTTGTCGCTGGCGGATTTCATCGTGCCCGAGACCGTCGACAAACCGGGAGGAAATGGTTCTCCGGAAACAAAACCGGGAGGGTATGGTTCTGCAGATACCAAACCGGGCGGGAGTGGTTCTCCGGAAACCATGGGAAAGGGAACGGACTGGATGGGTCTCTTTGTTGTGACGGCCGGTCTTGGCTCGGATCCGATTGTCGAGGCCGCCAAATCCTCAGGGGACGACTATCGGGCCATTCTCGTCCGGCTGCTTTGCGACCGCCTCGCCGAAGCTTCCGCGGAATGGATGCATCAGCGCGTACGCCGGGAAGACTGGGGATACGCGGTTGATGAGTCGCTCTCCACGGAGGAGCTGTTCCGGGAAACTTATCGCGGTATCAGACCCGCGCCTGGATATCCCGCATGCCCGGATCACGCCCTGAAAAAGGATATTCTTGAGGTCCTGGACCCGTCGGGATCGCTGGGCATCACGCTCACGACCAGCAACATGATGGTTCCGACCGCATCGGTGTCGGGATTCTATTTCGCTTCTCCGCATGCCCGATATTTCGATGCGCGGAACAGCAGGTGACTGCCAGTCCTTGTATTTGAAAGGTCGTGCGGGGAGCAGCTTCCCTTGTGAGGAAGGAGCGTGCATGGAGCAGCTTTCCGGTGTCGTCGAACGGATTACCTACAGCAATGAGCAAAACGGTTTCGCCGTAGTGAAAATCAAATCGAAGGGTTTTTCGGAACTGGTCACGGTGGTGGGAACACTGGCCACGGTTCGCGTGGGGTCCACCATCCGGGTGAGCGGAGACTGGCGGATGGACAGCAAGTTCGGCCGCCAGTTCACGGCGGAATCCCACGAGGAAACGGTTCCGGCCACGCTGGCCGGCTTGGAGAAGTATCTGGGCAGCGGGCTCATCAAGGGAATCGGTCCGGAATACGCGAAAAAAATCGTCAAAACGTTCAAGGCGCGGACGATGGATATTCTGGAACAAAGACCGGATGACCTGATCCAGGTGCCGGGCATCGGCGCAAAGCGGGTGGCGCTCATCAAGAAAGCCTGGGTGGAACAGAAGGAAATCAAGAACCTGATGTTTTTCCTGCAGGAACATGATGTCTCCACGCATTTCGCCGGGAAAATCTACAAAACTTACGGAAACGACAGCATCAAGGTGGTGAAGGAGAATCCGTTCCGTCTTGCGGATGACATCTGGGGAATCGGTTTCCGGACCGCGGACACGATTGCGAAGAAACTTGGCGTGGACCCCCATTCCCATGCGAGATGCCGCTCCGGCATTCTGTATGTGATGAATGAACTGGCGGGAGAAGGGCATTGCTTCGCCACGCGGCCGCAGTTGGCAAAAGCCTGCGAAAAGCTCCTGGAACTGCCGGAAGACCTCATCACGGCCACCCTGACACGGATGGCCGCGGACCGGGACATCGTGGTGGAGCACATGGGAACCCCGGCGGGCCTGAGGCTTTCCGAGACCATGAAGGGATATGATGCCGGGTGGGAACAGGCGCATTCCCGGATTCCTTCCGCCATTTCGGCAGCTGTGGCATTCGATGGATCCGATCAGCGGACAATCGCATCCGAGCCTCAGCCGGGTCTGTCTCGACCGGATCTGCCTCAAACGGGTTTACCTTACCGGTCATCTGCGATCCTGTCAGGTTCCGGTGGAAATGACGGCAGCGCGGACGCCGGCGCGAAGGATGCCGCTCTGTGGCTTCCCGTATACTGGTATGCGGAGACCGGTGTGGCCAGACGACTGGTGGAAATCATGAACAACGCAAGTGCCTATGCAAATGCGGATCCGGAGCCAGTCCTCGACAAAACCGCGCGGGAAGCGGACATCACCTACGATCCGGTCCAGCGGGAAGCGGTAAGGAAAGCGGTTTCCGCCAAGTGCACGGTTCTCACCGGTGGACCGGGAACGGGAAAGACAACGACCACGCTGGCCATTCTGAAGGTGTTCGAGGCTCTGGGCGCCCGTGTATTGCTTGCCGCGCCAACAGGCCGGGCGGCGAAACGATTGTCGGAGACAACCGGCAAGGAGGCTAAAACGCTTCACCGCCTGCTTGAGTACAAACCACCGGAAGGTTGCCAGCGAAATGCGGAAAATCCGTTGGAATGCGATGTCCTTGTGATTGATGAAACCTCGATGGTGGACATCCAGCTTTTTTATGATCTGCTGAAAGCCGTACCGAATGACGCGGTCCTGCTCTTTGTGGGGGATGTGGACCAGCTGCCTTCCGTCGGCGCCGGAAATGTCCTGCTGGACCTGATGGCATCCAATCGGGTCGCGGTGGTGCGCCTGACCCGGATTTTCAGGCAGGCGGAAGGATCGGCCATCATCCGCAACGCGCACCGGATCAACAAGGGGGAGATGCCGGAACTGAAGTCGGCGAAGGATTCGGATTTCTTCTACCTCGAGCGGGAGGAACCGGAAAAAATCGCGGAGACCATCCGGGATCTGTGCGTCTCCCGGCTGCCGGACCATTATCGGGTGAATCCCGTCACCGACATCCAGGTGCTCTGTCCGATGCAGCGGGGGGATACCGGCGCCCGGCAGATGAACCTGCTGCTTCAGTCCGCGCTGAATCCTTCCCCGGAAACGGTTCGCTATGCGGGAAACGTATACCGGCTCGGAGACAAGGTGATGCAGATACGGAACAATTATGACAAGAATGTTTTCAACGGGGACATGGGCATCATTTCCGTGATCGATCGGGAAGACGGTACTGTGACCGTGCGTTTTGACGGAACACCCGTGGTTTACGAAGTGTCGGAACTCGATGAGGTGATGCTTGCCTATGCCACAACCGTCCACAAGGCGCAGGGCAGCGAGTATCCGATCGTGGTGGCGCCGATCAGCATGCAGCATTACATGATGCTGCAGCGAAACCTGCTCTATACTTGCGTGACACGGGCGAAAAAGGTACTGGTTCTGGTCGGATCGAAAAAGGCCATCGCGCTGGCGGTGGCCAATAATCGAATCAGAAAGCGGAATACGCGTCTCTCGGAAAGGCTTGCGAACGCGTGATGATGCAGGGGAGAACGGATGGTGACACCATCTTCAGGCCTCATCATCTGGTGAGTTTGATGACCCTCAGGCCAAAGTCCGCGTTCGGATCATAGGTCACTTCGCCGGTGCCGATGTTCAGATCTTCCAGGAATCTGCCTTCAAACCAGAAGCTGGTGCCATAGTTGTTCTTGTATACTTTTTCCAGGAAGAAGCCGACGAAGCCGATAATGGTGACCTTCGTGTTTTCCGCCGTGGTGCGGGACAGCAGGTTTTGGACCACGGGAATCAGCATGACGCGCGGATCCCCGATCTTCGCTTTTGTATAATCCGAGTTGCTGTCCGAAGACACCCTTGTTGCGAAGGTGTTGACGGATTCCGTTCCACCGCTGGAAGGGGCATAGTAAAGCATATTCTGGTCGACCGTGAAGGTTTCCTTGTATCCGTTCTTCAAATAGCCGAGGTAAGATTGGAATTCGACCGAGGGATTGGAACCCGCCTTGATTTTGACATTCATGTAATCGAAATGATAGGGATAGGGTTTGGTTTTCGGCCAGGTCGGATATTTGGCCTTGTAGTCGTTCGGGTAGTTGTAGTTGGACGGGTAAGGACCTGCGCCGTACATGCGCATGACATAAACATGCGTGTAATCGAATACCGCAGGTTTTGGAATCACGAACGGAACAATCCAGGGAACGCTGGCGGCGACTCCGATGCTGGCTGTGGCGTCCGCCCGGATGTCCATCGCATTCACGCTGATGGCCTTTGCGAAAAAGGTGGAAATGTTCCGCGTGATGGTGATGTGCATGGATCTTTTATCCGTCGGAATGGTCACGGTCACAACATCGTCCGGCTCGCAATTGGCGGCCGCATATGCCCTTGCGTCGCTCTCCGCCTTGACGCTGTCATCCGGCAAAGACTGGGCGCCGGCCAGCACTGCCGCATCCGCAGCATTCTGCAGGTTGCTTTTCTGCTGCATGGCCATGCCGACGTCGACCGCCAGGGCGGTAAACCCCAGGAGGACGGTAAGCAGCAGGATAAAGATAATCATGGATTGTCCTGAATCGGACTTGAACGGGTTTTTCCATGTGCGGGTTTTCCATGAGCGCATGACATTTCCCTCATTTCAGTACCCGCAATCCCTGGATTCGGACGCCCGCAAATCCTAGGATTCGGATTGCGGGAATGGTTGAGTGACACATTGCCTGTGATGCTTCATCCGGTTCACAGAAACCGGATGTCTCCTGCTGCCCGCGAAACTGGTCTGCAGCCTCAAAATATGTCTGCAGTTACAATATGCGCCTGTGGAGCTTCCCGGGCAACCGTCTGCTGTCTCGTTTTCATGGGACTCGGGTCCCATATGCGACAGCAGACGGATTCATCCGAATCGGTGCGTTGATTCTTCGTGC
>JAIFNI010000043.1 GCA_020047785.1 Clostridia bacterium | reverse complement strand
TACTCATTTCTACATTTTTGCGCGTTCTTGTTGAAACGATATTCGTGCTTTGTTACTTGCTCAACGCATTTACAGGAAAGTCGACAACGCCTTGGCCGGCGCGGTCGCCTCAGTCAATTGAGCTTCAGTCAATTCAGTTTCAGTCGATTCAGCTTCAGACGATTCAGCTTCAGTCGATTCAGCATCTTTCCGGCGATTCAACTCGGTGATATACTGCGCACTCGTGATGGTTCCGCCTGCCAGCATCTGCGAAAGTTGCAGCTCGGAATAGCCGGAGAGGTCCGTCTCATCCTCTTCCTCCTCCTCCGTGGATGCTGTTTCGGAAGCACCGGATGATTTTTCAGCACCCGCCGTACCTGTTGCTTTCCCACCACCTGCCGGACCCGCTGCTCTTCCACCACCCGCCGGACCTGCTGCTCTTCCGCCACTCGCCGGTCCCGCTGCTTGTACACCACCCGCTGCTTGTACGCCACCCGCTGCTTGCCCGCTACCTGCTGCGCCTCCAGATGCCGGAGTTCCTCCTGTCGCGATTATCATGGTTGAAGTTCCCGGGACAGCTGAAGAATCTGCTTTCTCCATGGCAGCCAGATTGGCTTGTTCCACACTCTTCCGGCTGATTTCCAAGACATCGCCGTCCGCAGAAACGGCCACTTTCGCATTCGTTTCTCCGAGCAGGCTTCTCATCGTCACAATGGATGAGGAGGATGCAGACAAGACTGCTTGCTCATTCGAGGCATCTTCGAGGGATACTTTGTCAGCCCTTTTCGTTTGTGCTTGCGTTTGTGCCAGAATCGAAGCGGATGAACGAACATCGTAGGATGAACCAGCGGATGAAATTCCACTCATGCGTGAACCTCCTGCAGACACCCACCGGGAGCACAACGAATCATGCTGTTGCCAGAGAGATATGTCATATATAGAATACCCCTGAAACCTGAAATGATTCTGAAAGATTCCTGATGCGATTCTTGCTGCACCAGTTTTGTCATGGCCCCAGCAAGGTTTCCAGTTCTTCCCGAAACACCCCTTCCCGATCCCCTGCCGCGCCATTGACGATGGCGTCGAACACGGCCCGCTTTTCCGCCTTCAATCGTTGCATGCGGGTTTCAATGGTTTCCCGTGTTATCAGTCGGTATATTGTGACCGGTCGCGTCTGACCGAACCGATGTGCTCTGTCGGCCGCCTGCTCCTCCACCATTGGGTTCCACCAGGGGTCGAACAGGATCACCGTATCCGCCGCAGTCAGGTTCAGGCCGAATCCGCCAGCCTTGAGACTGATCAGAAAGACGGACATGCCCGGCTCCTTGTTGAACCGATCGATGAGCGGTTGCCTGTCGCGGGTCTGTCCATCCAGACGCAGACATGAAATCCGTTTTCGGTTCAAATGATTCTCCAGAAGCACCAGCATGCTGGCAAACTGACTGAACACGAGCACCTTGTGTCCACCATCCAGACATTGGCCAATCAAGGTGTCAAACGCCTCCATTTTCCCGGAAACCCCATGCACCTGGCGCCAGGCTTCCTGTACCAGTCCGGGATGGTCGCAAATCTGCCGAAGCCTTGTCAGTCCGGCAAGCAGTGCGATCCATGCCGCACCGGAACCATGTTCATTCCTCGCCTGTTCGACTCCGGCACGGATATGTGTTCGGGTATGCTCATAGAGCGCCAGCTGGTTCTGCGTGAGTTCCACGGGAATATCCACTTCCGTTTTGGCCGGCAGATCCGGCAGCACCTCCCGCTTCGTCCGTCTGAGCAGGAACGGTCGCACACGGCGAACGAGGAACGGCCAGGCGGATGAACCTTCCAGACATCTGGTGCGAAAATCAGCCTGATTCCCAAGAAAACCCGGCATGACGAAGTCAAAGATCGACCATAGGTCAAGCGCGGAATTCTCCAGCGGCGTGCCTGTCATCGCAACCCGGAAAGAGGCGTTGATTTTTCGCACGTGCCGGGAAAGGCGGGTTTCAGGATTCCGTATCAGTTGGGCTTCATCAAGAAGAAACGTATCGAACTTGAAATTCCGGTAATGTTCCCAGTCACTCAGAAAAAGGGGATAGGTTGTGACGAGGAGGTCCATTTCCAATCCGGTTCGAATCAATCGCTGCCGTTCATCCACGCTTCCGTGAACCAGCAGCACGCGCAACTCCGGAACGAAGCGTCTGGCCTCCGCAAGCCAATTGAACAGGAGGCTCTTCGGACACAGAAGCAAAGACGGCCGTTTTCTGTCGCGGCCCTGAAAAAACGCAAGCGCCTGCAAGGTTTTCCCCAATCCCATATCGTCCGCCAGCACACAGCCAAAACCCTTTTCCGCCATCCAGGAAAGCCACCCGACGCCGGTTCGCTGCCAGGAACGCAATGTGTGGACCAAAGGTTCCGGCAGTTCCGGCAGGGAAAACTCGTATCCCGTCGTTTCCCCATCCTGCACCAATGCTCGAAGCTGTCCTTCCATGCGGACAGACCCTGCTTCCTGCTCCCCGGCCCAGGCCAGCAGTTCTGAGGCAAGCTGGGCATTGCGCAGGGAAAGCCGTTCCTCGGGAGAATTACCTGCGGCATCCTCCTCATCCGTTCCTCCAGCCGCAAGGAGTCGAAGCATGCTGCGCAAAGCGTCCAGATTCACCACTTGAACGTACCGTTCACCTTCGACGAGCCATACCTGCTGTCCTCGGATGAACGCCTGCAATTGGCTGTCTGTCAGGTTCAATTGGTCGCAATGGAATTGCACGTTGAAGGAAAGAAGGTTGTTCCTTTCATCATTCCCCATTCGGAGCGATGTTTGCACAACGACCCGTTTGGGCCGCATGCGTTCCAGCTTTTGATCCAGCAGAACCTTCCATTCAGGCGGAAACAGCGGAACCACTTCCGTCATCATGTTCAATGCCCCGTCCATGCCGGGAAGGGACAGGAAGCCATTTTCATCCGCCGTCCAACCAGGCCATTGTGAGAAAAACATCCGAACCGCCTCGCAGGCAGTCTCAGTCTCAGCCTCAGTCTCAGCCTCAGTCTGAGACTCAGTCTCAGACTCAGTCTCAGACTCAGACTCAGACTCAGCCTCAGACTCAGCCTCAGCCTCATGTTTCACATTCCGAAGACCCGTCCGTTCCTGAAAAGACGCTTCCATGGCCAGCGGATGCAGGCGTTCAATCATTCTGCCGCCCTGCTCCTTGAACACGATGCGCGGGATGACGCGAACCTCTTCGAGCACCTCGTGCCAGTAGAGCAGAACCTCTGTGTGAACGAGCGCTTTTTTCTGTGTCGGCAGCGGGCGGAGCACCAGGTCATTCGACGGCAGAGCTCCGGCAGTTCCCCAGACCAGCATTGCGGCTGCCACATGCGGACAGACAGCCGGTTCATTGCCTTCCCCTTCCATATTGTCAGCATTCCGGCACGATGGAAGATGAAGCCGCACCGGATGTCCGGCCATACCCGGACACCCGCAGCCGGCCACAAGATACTCTCCCTCCAGAACAACCGTCACACTGTATGCATCAAGACCCCGTACAGTTCCAACGCAACCCCTTTGGGAAGCATGCATCAGCTTGACACGCCCATTTCGGACATATCCCCGCGCTCGGCTGCAACCCGTGAATCCGGCATAAAAACAGATTTCCTTTTCGCTCAACATGCGTATGATTATATCATGCAGGTATGATATATTGGATTTTGCAATCCAGAACAATCGTACCTGCGGGCGATACCGCAGGCGAATCCGCAGGAGGGTCAAGATGAGCAACCAACCGTCTGTCGCAGAAAAAGCCCCGGCACTGAACGCAGCCCTGACCGCCATGATGAAGAACTGGCACGCACTCCGGAGTGTCGGACAGACCTGGAACCTCAAGGCCGCGACACAGGCGATGGAAAAACTCAATCCTTTGTCCGCTGATTTCCAGGATATCTGGCAGGCTGCCAGGAACGAACTGACCGCGCAGATGGATGCCATCCGCACGGAAATCAGCACTCCCGGATATGCGGAAATACTCGAAAAAGAGCTCAAGACGGCGGGAGTCCCAATCAGCGGATCTTTCCCTTCCTACATGATGCCGCCCTTCAAGCTCTCCATATCGATTGATGGTCTTGATGCACGGCTTTCCATGGGCAGAAAGAGTGAACGCACTTCGGAACTCGCTCCGGACAAGCTTGCCCTATGGGTTGCCGGTCATTACAGGAAGGTCACCGCCAGACGGTTCAATGCAAACGCGTTTCTCAAGGATCTGCTGGAAGCATATCATATCGCAAACCGTCTGAACTATCGCGAAGCCACACCCCGGTATGGTCTCGCTGTACCGCTCATGGAATTGTATGACATTCTGACGCTCCGTGCCGGTGCCCGTCAGGAATACCCAAGCCAGTTCTTCATTTTCGATCTGGGCCTGCTCCAGGAATCCGGTGCGATGAAGACAGACCGGTTCAATTTCGAACTCGGCATGGCCAAAGACCAAAAGAAAGCGATCGTTGTCGTAGACAGCAACGGTGGCGAGCACCGGGTCAGCAGTCTTACGGTCCATGAACTGGAAGGAGGCCGCTGATGGCCCTGAGCGTAGAGGATATCCGTCTGCTGCGCAACGGCAGTGCACCTGGTCAGCTGGACCTCATCCGGGATATGACACTGGGCGCTGAAGTGTGGCTGGATCCCTTCACTTCTCATTATCTTGATACCTACATTCCTGCCGGAGGCTGCAAATTCAAGCTTCTTGTCGGGGAAGAAGGCAGCGGAAAATCACATCTGCTCCGCGCCATTGAGGATCGTGCCGTTCGGAAGGGTTACGCGACACTTTTTCTGTCCGCACGCACGGCCGGTTCGAAATTATGCGACGTTCCCTCCCTGTACAAGCTGATTGCGGCGAATCTGAGCAAGGAAACGCTGTCGAAGGGTATGGCGTGCGCCGTGGCCGGTGTGCTTGGGTATGGACCCAATCTTTATGACGGCAGCAAGGAACTGCTCCCCTATGTCATCGAAGAAGGCTTCGATGCGCCCGATGCCATGCGGGAAATCCGCATCACGACAGCCAGACTGCTGCGGCAGTCCGACCTCGGCGCTTCCTTCTTCACGTGTGCCAACACGCTGCTCCGGGACCGTTTGCTTCAGGCGGATCCGCAGGCTGTCCGCATCGCATGGAAATGGCTGACGGGCGAAAAACTGGATTCCAGGGAACGACGGGAATCCGGTCTATACGAAGTCCTGAACCGCACCACAGCCAGACGGTGGCTGGATGGCCTGCTGAAGCTGATTGTCCTCTCCGGCCACAAGGGCATTGCGCTATTGGTGGATGATCTGGACGTGCTTCATGAGAGAAATCAGGAAACCGGAAGATTCCACTACACGCCAGCCGCAAACAAGGATACCTACGAACTCTTCCGCCAACTCATCGATGATGCCGACCTCCTGCGGCATTTCCTGATCGTCGTGGCTGGCAGACGCAGTCTCATCGAAGACGACCGTCGAGGCTTCAAAAGCTATGAAGCACTCTGGATGCGTCTTCAGACAGGCCTGGTGCCCAGCAGCCGGTTCAACCCGCTCTGCGACATCGTGGACATGGACCAGCATCTGGCCGCGCTCGGTGCGGATTTCCCTGCAAGGCTCAGCCGGCATCTTCCAGGTGTTTTCGACCGGTACGGCATACGAAAAAAATCAGGCAGTTCAGGCATTGCCTCCATGGATGCAGCCGCTGTCACAGCCAGCGGAAACACCCAAACTCCTTCCTTGAAGACCGCTGTCAGGGAAACCTTGTATACGGCAGATCCTGTGGATGTCCCGGAGGTGGAGGAATGAACATGGAACAGACAGCGGCCGCATCAGCCGGAACAGACAACGGCATCGGAAAACAAGGCTTCTCCACCGGACCTTCCGGATTCAACCCCGGCATGGCGGAGGCGCGAAGAAATGCCATCTTCGTGATGGAATCCCTGCGGTCCGGAATTCCAACACGCCTGTCCACCCGGCTCCTGCCGGATTTACGCAGGAACATCACCGAGCGGATCCATTCGGACCTTGAGAAATTCGGAACAGACAGGGTCCCGTCCGGGCGCATGCTCTGGGGACAGTACGGCCAAGGCAAAACGCATGCGTTGACAGCCATCGAGCACATGGCCCTGGATCGGAATTTCGCAGTCAGCCGTGTGACCCTGAGCCGTGAGGTTTCCTGTCACAACCTGTTTCACCTCTTCGGGCAACTGGTGCCGCGCATTCGTACGGCATCTTCCACGCAGGAAGGCATCACCCCGTGCCTCTCGAAGATACATCCCGAAGAAATCGAGGGTACTGTGCTGTTTGATGAGAATCGATACAGCAATCCGCTGCCCCGGCATATTCTGGAAGATGTCCTGTTCGCGGAAGGCGAGGACAAGGAAAAACTTCTGGGTGAATTGTCGGGCATCCGGCTTCCGGTAGGGGAAATCGGACGCATCCATCGTTCTCTGCACGGTCGTCCACTTCCCAAGTGTCAGTTCAAGGTGACAGAACACGCGGATGCCTATTATGGGGTGGTCGCGGATACCCTCCGACTCGCAGGGTTCGAGGGTTGGGTGATTCTCATCGATGAGGTTGAGCTGATCGGACGACTCGGCAAGCAGGCACGGCTGAAAGCGTATCGGAATCTCCATTGGATGCTGAACTGGGGAGGCCGGATGAGATATCCGATTTACGCGGTCGCCGCCGCTGCTTCCCGGCTTCAGGATGATTTGTGGTATGGAAAAACCGATGATGATCGCACCATCATGCCGGAGCTGGCGCAAACCCGTTATGGAGAGGAAGACGCGCGGAACATCACTTCCTTCTTCTCCCGGGCGATTGGTTCAGATTCCATGACCATACAACCGGCCGGTCAGCAGGAACTGGTCGAACTGCTGGACAGCATTGCCCGGCTGCATGGACATGCATATGGCTGGACGCCAACATTCCAAGGAGAGGATATCCTGAGGAATCTTGGCGCGAAACCGGCGCGGACGCATGTGCGCGCGGCCTTGGAATATCTGGATCTGCAGATGCTGTATGCCAGAGAGGGTGAATCCGCTTCCATTGCTGTACCGGATTCGTTTGAGCTGATGGAAACCGAGATGACGGAGGATGAGTGCCTGGCAGAAATTTCTCCGGAGGAATAGAGCCAGAAGCCGGCAGGTCATCCGACTGGAGGAGAACCATGATGCATCCCATGGGTCATCGGTCGAATTCGATTGTTGTTGTCCTGTTCTTCATCGGCTTGCTTTTCATCGGCCTGCTGACGGGTTGCGTCATGACGCCGCAGGATCCCGGTCCCGGGCAATCCGAAGCGGGAGAGTCCGCCACACCTGCCATCACGCCGCCGGCAAAGGCTTCTCCGGAAGGTACCGGGGCCTCCTCCGCACAGGAAAAACCAGTGACGGAAACCCGGCTGACCGATGGCAAACCGGTGAAAACCGCCATCCGGGAATGCTGGGCACTCAACACGCAAGTCAGTGTCTACTGGTTTGACACGGTGAAGCCTGGAAATATCGACAGTGCGCTGGTTTCCGTCACGGTCGACGGCAAACCGGCCGATGTTGCGGAGGTTCGGCTCGATCAATACGGTCTGGCGGCAACGCTGGTCAATCGAACCTGGCACGGTCAGCAAATCAGGATTTCTCTTGAAGCAGAAATAGACACGGAAAAGAACGGCAAGGCCGATCCGGTGAAGGAGGTCGAAGCCGTCAACCGCAACAGCCCACCCTGGCACACGCAGGCGCTCATCGGGCCTGAACTGGCTGACGGGACAAAACTGCAATCCATCGGCGGGCTGGCAATGGCCCGGGATGAAACGTTTTTTGTGACCGATCCCAAGGCAGGCGCTGTCTTTCATCTGGATCGGCAGGGGAACGTGCTGCATGCCTGGAAGGCAGAATCACCCGAAGGGGTCGCGGTGCTGCTCAGCGGACAAGTCTATGTCACCTGTGCACCCAAGCACAACATCGGCGTGTTCACCCCTGAGGGAAAGCTGCTCTACACAATCGGAAGGGCGCTCAAGGGCAACGAGACCCCGGAAGCGTTCATCAATGCATCCAATTTCACCGAAGGAAGAAACATGGGCGGATTCATCAAGCCTTTTCGGCTCAGCGGCAGCCCGGAAGGCGTCCAGATGACCGTACTGGACCACAACTGCTTTGTCCAGATGTACATGGAACCGCTTGACAATCCCTCGACGGATCCGGGCGATCGCATGCAGTACAACTTTGATGCCGGCAACCTCATGGAAGCAGGCCCGCTGCTCGGAGAGGATGCGGCCGGTGCAAACGCGGTTTTTGCCATGGAACAGGGCACCTGGCTGCTGAAAGAATCGTCCGGCCTGCTCAAAACGATTTCCGTTGTCGATCTCAAGACGACGCAGCAGGGATCCCCTTTACCGGAAGGACTGCCCGGGATGGCGTCTTTCCAACCTACGGACATCTGCCGCAACGGGGAATACGCCGCCGTCGCCGATGCCGGCAATCATCGCATTCTTTCCTTCAAGGCCGGGTCAGGCCAGGATCTTGCGATTTTCGGCAACGAGGGTTCCGGTGCGGAACAATTCCAGCACCCCGCTTTCGTCCGGAGCTTCGGGAACACGGTTGTCGTGGCGGATGATGACGCGCTGACGCTTCATGTTTTTGAGCGGACGCCCGTGTCACTCTCCATGTCGTGCGTGGAACCGTACCATCTCACCTCCACGGCGGCGGATCCGTATCTGATGTTCGATGAGAAGAATGCCAAGGCAGAGGAAAAAGGTGTCGTATACGCCGAACATGAATACCCCACCCTTTCCGACTCCGCAATACAGGCAGATGCGGCCTTCAAGGAAGGCCGCATCGTCATTGAGGATTTGAAACCGGGAACCCGATATTATGCGCGTGCGTACGCGAGGGTGGATGGCAAAGCGGTCTATTCGTATCAGGCTGGCTTCACAACGTCACCTTGAATTTGCTCAACCTGGCCTGCTTGTCACGACAAGTGACATCTGCCCAACCTCGCATGCTTGTCACGACAAGCGACATCTGCCCAACCTCGCCTGCTTGTCACGACAAGTGACATCTGCTCAACCTCGCATGCTTGTCGCGACAAGCGACATCTGCATGCCTGCAAGTCAATTTCTGCGTTTCATTCCGTATCCAAGACCCAGGCAGGCTGCCCCCATGGCAGTCAGCGTCATCCATGGCAGTCCGGCAGTCTTTGGCAGTAACGGCGCGCCCTCCGGGACTTGCTGTTCGGTCAGGACGGGCTCCGGATTGATGTCCGGTGCAGTCTGAGGAACCGGATCCGTCGAAGGCGGAATCGGTTGGACTGTCCCGTCGGCTCCCGCCGGCTGCATCGTGTCCATGGTTGTGTCGGAAGAATTGCCTTGCGTTGCTCCGATGGGTTCAGGTGTCGGAATGGTCTGCGTGACACCTGCCGTAGCACCCGGTGTGGACTGTGGCGTAGCCTGCGGGGTACCCTCCGGTTCGGTGGCCGGCGTGCGCTGTGGTGTATGGGTCAATTCCTCGCCATAAGCGGTTCCCTTGTCGGTGACGGCAAATGCCCGAATGTGGCAGATTTCTCCCAACGGCAGGTCGGTGAGTCCGACTACAAAACCGCCGATGCCCGTGCCCTCGTCAACTGTCGATGTGGTTCCTGCACCCCCGAGAATGGGCGTCCCATGAAGATTCCACACAATGCCGCGTTCCAGAGTCACCTCCGGGTCGGCATCCCCTTCCGTTACAACCCCCGCAGACACATCACAGTTGGTGCCGGATGCGTTCAATACCGAATACGTTCTCACCTGCGGCAAATCCCACATAAGTGTGCTGAACATCATGGAATCCCCATAAAACACGCCCGTATCCGTGATGACATAGGGTCTGGCCTGATAGTCCGTCATCGGTTGAAGGCCGGAAATCTGGACATTCTCCGAGCCCGGCTGCAGCAGTGTGCTTTTCACCTGGAGAACCCCGTCCCCGCCAAGGGCGGGATCCGGCCCGGTGCCATATGCGGCGCCAACTTCGAGAATGCGATGACCACCGGTTTCCTGCAGGACCAGTTTGAGTGACGCCTGTCGTTTGCCAGCGACTGCAGCCTCTATTTCCGACCCGGGGTCTGTCACTTCATGGGTGACAAAAGTCTTCGTTTCCCCATAGGCAAGACCTGTTGCATTGCGCGCGAACGCCGTACAGAAATAATCGGTATCCGGCACAAGATCCATCATGGTCATGGCATCACTGCCATCTCCGTCGATGGCGGCACTCTTCCGCATGACCACGCTTTCCGGATCCCCAAGACCCGGATGCGGATTTGTCATCGAATACACCACCCCTGTTTCGACAATGGCTGCGCCATTGGCACGGAAACCAGCCTGAAGCGTTGCTTCCCGCCGGGTGATGCCCGAAAGTGCCAGGCCATGCACCTCCGGCAATCCAGGAGGCAATGTTACAAATTGGCTCACGGGTCCATATGAGAATCCACTGTCGTTGGATGCATACCCACGGACGTAATAGGTTGTCTGCGGCACCAACCCGTTCAAGTGGATGGTTGCCAGGCCGACCGTCATCCCACTCACCCCGAAATTCATCTCCGTTACACCCGGCTCCCCAAGCAAAGGTTCCGGGTCAGAGGCGGAATAGACCAACCTGCGATTGAACAGAACTGTTCCGGATGACAGCACCTCCACCGTGGCATCCGCCTGCATTCTTCCAATGCCGGCTGTTGTTGTGTCACCGACAATCGGCTTGCCTGGCGCACCAATGGTATTGGTCGTCTGAAACGTTCTTTCCGCACCGTAGCCGATCCCGTTTTCATTGATGGCATAAGCCCGGTAGAAGTAGGTTGTATCGGGCTGGAGCCCCGTCAGGTGAAACGTGAACGGACTGCCTTCCGATGCCGATGCGACAGATGCCGTGGCGGGACCGCCCAGGACAGGGTTGGGCAGCACCGACCAGATCGCCCCCTTCGAGGAAAGGGACGTCCCTTCCGTTGTGGTGGCCGTACCCCCGGCGAATGCCTGCACATCCAGCACACCGGTAGTCGGCAGGGTCGTGACCAACGGCAGGGAAGTGGCGGTGTCATCCGTTGTGAATGCGTCTTCCGCACTGTACCGCACGCCAGTCTGATTCACCACGAAAGCCTTGATGCGGTAATCGGTACCTGAAGACAAAGCAGTCAATGACATTTGGAACGCACCTGTATCGGCGGAAGTCATATCCGATAGCGCAACCGCGCTCTTCCCGTCCGCCAGCATCGGGTTTGGGGAAACCGAATAGACAAACCCGCGTAGAGTCGGCTGGATGCCGCCGGTGGATTGGACATTGCCAAATGCAGTCGCCTGATGGTCCGAAACATCCTCCACGCCGGTCAGGGTTACAGCAGGGGCGCCTTCTGTCGTGAAGTGTCTGACCACACCGTAGCTTGTTCCCTCCGAATTCCGGGCGTAGGCGCGAAATGCGTAGCTGGTGTCTGAAAGGAGGCCAGTCGGGAAGGCGGAGAAGTCAATGGGTTCCGTCTGGCTTATGATGGCAACCGGAAGGTCCGTCACTGCCGCTTCCCCACGTTCGGGGGACGAATCTGTTGCAGAAAACACAATTCCATGCTCGAGGATTCCGGTATAGCCCTTATGGGACACAACGCCATCCAGCCGGGCACCTTCTGCTGTCACAAACCGAGCCTCTTCCGTCACAACGGTGGCGATTCGCGGAAGCGGCGTGGTTGAAAAAGTCAGGTTCTGGGTGCTGTATGCGTCCCCAATATGGGTGACGGTGTTCAGCACGCATTGATACGATGTTTCCGGAGAGAGTCCCTCGAAGAGAAAATACCCAATCTTCGTCCCCGTGTCAAAATCCACCAATCGTCCCTTGATGGCGGCGGGGTCGTTGATCGGGTTCGAACCTGCCTTGCAGAACGCATTGAACTGCAGCAAAACATCCCGGCCATCCATTTCCGTAATGGTCCCCTTCACGACCGCCCGATCAGAAAAGGAGGATATCAGTTCCGCTTTCGCGATCACAGGTCTTGATAAGGTGGTGAACATCACCTTGGGCGAAAACCCGATCATCCCATCCGTATTGACGATATGCGTCTGGGCGAGATAGGCAGTACCGGGTTCCAATCCGGCAAATCGCTCCTGCAGGGGAAAAACGGGATCCGTGGTGCGCGAGCCGGTTGTCGCGACAATCTTTCCTTCGTAGTAATCGCTGATGGCAAAGATGTCCTCGGTCGGATGGTTGTCACTTGCCCGGATGATGCTGATGTCCTCGATCCGGATGGCATTCGTGTTGTTCACGCCGGTTCCGGATGACACCATGGTCCCTTTCAGAAACACTTCCTCATCACTCAGGCCATCCACCTGAAGCGTCAGAACAGGTGTCTCCATTGACAACGTGGAAACGGGTATCGGGTCGCTGGCATATTCATGGTCCGTATTTCCGAGCCATCCGCTTGTGAAGACACTTCCGTGAATCCATGCGGTATATGCCGTTCCGGGCTGAAGACCGGAAAGGGTGGCGGAATAATCCCCGCGCGCATCCGTTCCGCCCTCCGGTTCGAAATCATGCAGGGCCACGACGACACCGGCGTTGTTCCGGACCAGAATCACCAGGCTTTGCACGGAATCGTCTTCGCCATTTTTCCCATAGTGAAAGGAGACCCTGAATGATGTCGTCGTGACATGGGCGACCTGGATGTCGGTGATGAACTGCGACGCGGCCGTTGCCGGAACAATCCGAAACATGGAGAACACCAGCACGATCACGACCAGGACCGAAAGCACCCTTTTTCTGAATGCATGTAGTTTCATCTTCACATATCCTCCCTTCCAACTGGGGTCTGTTCCATTTCCTTTGCGAGGAGTCCGTATTGTGAGAGCAAGTCATACCGTGAATGGATCTTCAATTTCCGATATATGTTCTTGTAATGGAACTGGGCCGTCGAATAGGTGATATCCATCAGTTGCCCGCTCTGCCGGATGGTCTTGCCGCTCAGCAGATGAAACATCAGCTGCTGTTCACGACAGGATAGGCTTTCAAGCCTGCTTCTGCCGTTTGGTGTGGACTGCGTGGGTGGAGGCGGCCCTGTTGCCGGCTGATGGTTCATCCCCTGTGCTGGAGCAAACGAGAGGGCAATCTTCCGCAGACGGTTTTTCAACCAATTCATCCAAAACTCCTCCCTTCCTGACGTGACAACGCCACAGTATGCGTATGCTTGCCTTTCGACAACACCCAGTTCTGGTGGGAACATGAAAACACCCCCCACCAGAACTGGTGGGGGGTGCTGTAAAACACTTTCCAGATAAGGGTTTTCGACATTACAGCCAATCAGGGCGGGTTCTGCATCGATTTCAGAACCAATTCATATCGGCTGTTGACCCCAAGCTTTCGGTATACGTTCTTGTAATGGAAAACGACCGTATTGTACTTGATGTGCATCAAGCCGGAAATCTGCCGGAGTGTGTATCCTTCCAGGAGATGTGCATGGATTCTTCTTTCCTGCGGTGTGAGCAAATCCGTTGGGTGACTCCCCTGATGCATGGACACGGTCGGATTCATCATCGGGTTCGTCTCCGGAACAGCCCGCTCAGGAAAAAACGGTCCGGAAGCAGCTGCTTCCGAAGCAGTCAACTCAGAAACAGTCAACTCAGAAACAGCCGATTCAGAAACTTGCGGCTCAGGAAAAGCCGGATCGGCAACTGCCGCGGAAAGGAGGGACTCTGAACGAAAAAGCGTATAAAACACAGGGGTGCATAATGTGAACAGAAGGACCAGCAGACCACACAGGGCCAAAGCACTGGCAGAAACGACTTCCATCCCAAAACTCCGCATGGCGCCGGAAAGCGCAACCCCGATGAAGATCCCGACGCAAGACAAAACAAAGGCAACCCGAACAATCAGCACATTCTTATATCTCAGGCAGAAGATCCCGCTGACATACCAGATGAGAAAATACTTGGCCGGTATCGACAGATCAATCAGCGCGCGAAAGACGGAACCTGCCACAGACAGACCGCCTGCATACAAAACAGCACCGAACAAGGCGAACATGGTCGTCAGGAAGTAAATGGCCCAGATGATCCAGGTGCTCTCACGAAAAAAGGCGAGGGCAGCGGCCACCATGATGAGACCGGCAAACAACCAGAGAAATCCGGACAGGGATTCATGCGCCGTGACCGGGATGGCGTCCCGAAGCACATTGACAAAAGCGATATCAACCACATAGATGAAAAGAACAAACACCAGCAGGAGATAGACGCTCTGAGGAACCGGCATGGATGTTTCCGGCGAAATCCGATCCTGCATGCCGGGGAGAAGCCGATAGGCGGCAAAAGCGAGCGCCAGGCCCAATCCCACGGCCATCCATCCGGCGACAACCTGCAGACGATTCTCCGGAAGAGTGTCCTGACCCTGAAGAAGGCCATATGTCAGAACAATCAGAAGGCTGCAGGACAAAAAACGCTCCCAGTGAAGCATAAGAAAGACACAGACAAAAAAACTGTAGACGACCACTTGCGCGGATGCAAGCGCAGAAACAACAATGGCCAGGTGAGAAAACACTTCAGTGGGTGCATAGAGGGAAAAGAAAAAAGAAACAACAGACGCGATGGCTGCCTGAAAAAGTCGGTTCCGAACCTTTGATGGCTGCAGGATTGCAACGGCAGCCAGAATTCCGACCGTAAAGGCAATCATGAAAAGGGTTTGACGAATGTCCCCGGACCCATGACTCGCGCCGAAAAAAGTGAATAAAGCATAATACAAGGGATATCCAGCAGAAACAATGACCAGGCAAGGCCAATCGGTCATTCCGTTCCGTCTTGACAGCAACTGTGATTGGGAATGAAACGTCATCAAACCCAACTTGCGCCTCCCTCAACCCTGCCCCGGTTTCTGCTTACATGCTATTTCACTGTGCTCCAGCCTGTCAATATGATTGGCGGATTTCACAGTGAATGGTTGATTTCACACTTCACAGCCGATTCGGTTCAGGGTAAAATGAAAGCCTATCCAAGTAAATGCGTTGAATATATAACATAAGCCACCTAAGTTCGACGCATTTACAGGGCTTCCTGGTGATTCGCCGCGAAGCATGAACAGTCTACCTGAGTATGGAGGCATTTATGCTGCAGAGTCTTCTCGATCAGATGAAAAATGCAAACCCGGGAGATATGGCCGCCATTGCCGGTTTTGCAGGGCTCATGGGTGCGTCGGCGCTGGCCGCCGAATTTGCCCGTCGAAAAAAACGCAAGGGAAAAGGCGGGGGGCGGTCCGGGAAAGACGGAGGGCCGGATATCTTCGATGTGGAAGGTGCAGACGGCGGCGCGCCGGATGCCGATCAGGCGGAAAACGAAGGAGCCGCGCCGGATCAGAATCAATCCGGCAATGAAGCGTCTCCAGGCGGAGAAGACAACGGAGCGGGATCCGAACGGCCCGACGGATCGGATCCGGACGGCGGCGATGGTTCAGAAGACGGCGACAACGGGGGTCACGCTCCGGACCAGGATCAATCCGGTTCCGATGCTTCTCCCGGAGGAGATGAAAACGGACCCGGCTCCGAGCGTCCGGACGGATCCCGCGACGGGAAAGGTTCAGGGAGCGGTGACGGATCTGATCCTTATCAAACCGGAAGAGGCCTCGACAATGCGGGTGGCGGCTCAACTCTGGGAGATGACGCCTCCGGTTCATCAAACGGTCTGGGGGATGGGTACAATGGGGGACAGGAATCGCAGAGAAATGAGAACGGGAATTCCGGGTCCAGCTCGGATTCCGGCTCGGACAACAGTGCTGACAGTGGTGATGATGATTCCGGTGGAAGCGCGTTTGACCACTTTCTCAATGACATGAAAGGCGGAAGCAGATAAATGGGCAACCATCAGGCCTCCGGTTTCCTGAAGCGAATCCCCGGCGTGTTGATTCCCTGGATTCCAGCCCTGTTTGGAATCCTGCTGTTGTGGGTTCGCGGCATTTCTCCCTGGAATCTAGTGCAGGCAGGTTTCTGGCCTATCGTGTTTCTGGTGCAGCTGTGGTTTTTTCTGGCGCCATTCCGTACGGTGACGGCCGGGGAAATATCAACGGGTTTTACGCTCGGACTTTCTGTCACATCTCCCTTGATATGGCTGGCTGCCACCCTGTTGGAC
>JAIFNI010000112.1 GCA_020047785.1 Clostridia bacterium | reverse complement strand
AGGGGATGCAGTTGTTCCAAACTCCGGAAACAGAACGGAAGCGGCAAGAGCGGAATCCGAACCAGGAAAGTCGGCCGTTTCCGATTCCGAAACTGCTGCTGAAGCGCCTGGCTTTCTAGCCGGACTGCGCGAGGTTCTGGACCGGCACGGCACGGTGATCCGCCAATTCGAAGCGCCTGTCTACGGCACGCGCATCATCCGGTACATGGACGGGGATACACCCTGGCAGGTGACTGTCTTCAGGATTGATCCGGAAACCATATCCGAAACACGCCGTTTTCCATGACAACGCCGGTCAGGATGACCAGCAGAATGCCAGCGTAAAGGCCTGTGACATCCATGAATGCACGGCGTTCGAACAGATACCATCCTATTCCGCCCAGACTGCCGATGGCACTGAAAATCATTTCCGCGCTGATCAGCGCACGCCAGCCACGCGACCAGCCGATGCGCAGGACGGCGCCCGTCTGGGGAAGGCTGACCGGAACCAGCACATGCCGGATCAGCTGGCGCCGGTTGGCCCCCATGTTCACGGCGACATCCACCAGATGGGGGTCCACCGCGCGAAATCCTGCAGACATGCCCAGATAGGATGACCAGACAATGGCATGCAGCATGACGAGGAAAACAGCTTTCACCCCGATGCCGGCCACAGCCAGAATCAAAGGCAGCAATGCGATGCCGGGCAGGGGATGCATCATGGAGGCAAAAAGGGACAGGATTGGCCGGCTTGCCGGTGAAAAATACGCCAGGCACGCCATGGCGAGGCCCAGTGCACTGCCAAGCAGCAGACCGAGCAGAACGAGTCCGACCGACTGCAGCCATTGCAGCAGGAGCGTTCCGTCCAACAGCCCCTGGAACAGCCGGAGGAGCACGGATGTCGCAGGGGGCAGCAGGAGGGGGTTGACAGCCCCGAAACGGGTGATTAGTTCCCAAAAGGCAAAAAGGGCCAGCAACCACAGCAGCTGCATGCCTTTCATATGTGCCGCGGATGCGGCCCGAGTCATTCCGGTGGTGCGGATGCCCTTCCGGACTTGATTCATCCCGATGGCTCGAACGCCATTTCCGCCTCTGCGCATCACTTTTCCTCCGGAACCAGTTCACGCAACGCCAACCGACGCTGCAGATATCCGGTTCGCACCATGAAATCCACGAAGGTTTCCGTACCCCGGATCTCCGTTTCGAAAAAAATGTCCCGTCCGTACAGGTAGGTTTCCGTCTCCTCCGGGGTCAGTCCATAGCTTTCCGCCAGCAGTCGCGCAGTCTCTCCGGGGTTTTCCGCAATGAAGAGGATGGCGCGTTCCAAAGCATCCCGAAAAGCATCCAGCCGGAGGGTGTCCTCATAGAACTCCGGTTCCGCGATGCCGACGAGAAAACTATAGGGCTCACCCATGGCGGATTCTCCACGAAGGAGCGGGTGGATGCCTGCCGTGTCCTCTTCCAGGAAGCTGTAGGGAGGCGCGGTGAAATGCGCCGTGATGTCCTTTCCGGACAGCAATGCCTGCATGCCATCGGGATGCTTCATGGAGACAAGCTGACGGTCGAAGATATCCGCCCGATCCAACTCGCGTTCGGCCGCCATGGCCAGCAGGACATGCTGGATGCTGCCGGGCTGGGGCAGCGCGATTCGATGTTTCCCGACAAGTGCCGCCAGCGTTGTGAGGGAGGGGTCGTTCACGTACAAATCCACCGGGCATCGGGACAAGCCGGTGATCATCCGCCACGGCATACCCTGATCCACCCCCAGGAGGAAGGGCGGTATGCCTGTGAAGGCCACGTCGATTTCATTCGCCAGCATGGCCTCCCGAATGGCGGAGGTGTTGGCCAGCCTGACCCAGTTCACCGTCACAGGACGCCCTCCCTTTTCCCGGTCCTGCATGGCGGCTTCAAGAAAACCCTTCTCCCGCATGATTTGAAGGGGAGCATAGGCAAGACCGTACTGTTCCGCCACGGAGACGGTGAGTGCCTTTCCGGCGTCCGGGACACAGGCGCTCAGAAACAGGATGACGACAATCAGCAGGACCGGAAAAACGGATCGGACAAAAAAAGTCCTCTTTCCGGGAAGGTGGTGCCTCATGCAGGCCTCGCAATCCAACCGGAACCGACAGGGCGATGAAGGATTCGGTTTCGTCCCCCGGCGTCCCGGACCGTCAGGGTTTCGTACAGGAAGGACAGCCTGTCCTCGAGCGCATACCGGTCCGGGGCTTCCACAACGCAGTAGCCGACACGCGCGGTGGCATCCCGGACAGATTGGATGGCATGTCCGACCGGCACATGGTATCCTGCGTCCAGCACCCCCGGGCAGGCCTTCACAAGGTCCAGCGGTGCCAGTTCCGCAATCGTGCAGGGTTCGGCGAAGAAGAGCTGGACGGATATGGCCGGACCTTGCGCGAACACATCGAAGGCGCACAGGGCGTCCCATTTCGGCTCCGGAACCGGAAGACCGAGAACCGAGCGGATCTGCGCGTCCATCAGGTCAAATCCTGTGACACGGGGCAGAAACTGCGATTCAAAAGCGCCTCCGATGCGGCAGGCCACTTCATTGACACGGATTCCCCCGGCCCCGATGAGAAACTGGAAGTACAAGGGGCCTTCCCGGATGCCGAATCCGCTTACAATGGACTGCGTCAGTTCGCACAGTGTCCGGCCGTGCCGGGCGAGGTGCCGGGAGGGCAGCTCATGGGACAGGCAGACCCCGAGCCGATCCGTCTCGGGGAATGTCACCCGGTCCGTGATGGAAAGAACCCGGGCGATGCCGTTCCTCACCCAGCCGCTCACCGTCACCTCTTCATTGGGATAATGGGATTCCACAAGAATTTCATCGGTCCGGCTCCAGGCAAGCACACGGTCAAGATGCGTCGGGACTTCATCGTGCCGTGTCAGGAAAAAAATGCCGCGCTGACCCTGCGAATCGACTGGCTTCACCACGAGCGGAGTCCGGATGGATTCAACCGGTACCGGTCCGGAGCAGCCTGTCCGCCGGTACAGGGTCCAGGGTACGGCCGGAATGCCGCACCGATCGAACAAACGCTTCATGTTCCGTTTGTCCGTGACGGCACGGGCCGTTTCGACATCCAGAAACGAGGGCAGTCCCAGCGCTTCGGCCACCTGTGCGGCCGTCAGGACCGGTTGGTCGGTTCCCATCGTCATGATCCCGTCCACAGAAAAACTGCGTGCCTCCCGCAGCACGTCGTCCGGAGAAAATGTACTGGCGTTGGCATGGCTGGTGCCATGCAGGTGACCGATGGAATCGGGTCTGTCATCGCAGGTGACCACCTCATGACCCATGGCGCGGGCTGCCAGAATACCGGGCAATTGCGCCAGCGAGGCGCCAAGCATCATCAGTCTCATCCAAAGGTCTCCTTGATCGGACAGGGTTCACCCTGTTTCCGGAACAGCCGGGCGAATGGACCTCTGCCATATTGTACGGCGATGTGCCACAACTGTGCCACAAGTGCCGGAAGTTTATATCCCGAAGCCGATACCGCATCCGGAGATTCCCATACCGGCACCTGTCCGATACGAACCGGTTCGAGCAGCAAAGTGGCGGAAACATATGCCTTGCTGCGGGTTTCCCGTGACACCCGATCCGCAGTCCTGCGGTTCATGGCCCGAAAACTCGTCAGCCTGATCTCCGAAGGTTTTCCACAGATGCGCCGCAGCAGGTGCTCCTTGACCCGTGTGCCGAATCTGCGGAGCATTCGTGCCTGCGATTCCACGGCCGGCACCCCGTACACCACATCGCAGCCTGCCGCCAGTTCGGCCAGCAGACGCGGAATGTCCCGGACATCATTCTTGCGGTCGTCATCCATTGTGACAACCCATGTTCCTTCAGCCATGCGGATCCCGGCGAGAGTGGCATTCTGCTGGCCGCAATTTGCCGCGAGCACCGCACCCCTGACTTCCGGATACCGTGCGCACAAATTGCGGAGAACGGCGGATGTGTCATCGGGGCTTGCGTCATCGACCAGAATGATTTCAAACGAAATATCCACGGTTTCCCGTTGTGCCCGCAGGAGCCCAATCATCTCCGTGATTGTTTCCGACAGGCTGGCTCCCCGGCCATACGTGGGAATGACGAGGGAAAGCGAGATGCTGCGCTGAACGATTTCACGGTGCCCGTTCATCCCCCGTCCTCCCCGGATATCCCTGGAGCCACTGTTCGACGGCAGTGAGGACGGTGGCCTGTTCCATGTCTGTCATGCCGTGAAACAAGGGCAGCCGGACCAGGCGCCGGCCGATGTCGTGTTCTGTTTCGAACCGCTGACCGGGGCGGATGAACTGCTGCCCGAACAGGCTTTCCTGCAGCGGGACAAAGTGGGTGCGCGCATCAATGCCGGATCTGGACAGGTACCGGAGGAGATCGGACGCAGCGGCACCCTCCCGGAACAGCAGCCAGAACAGATGTCCGTTCTCCTCGACATCCTCGAGAGACGGGCTGCACGAAAGAATCGGGCCGTCCTCCGGCATCCGGACCAGGACTTCCGTCAGATGCTGGCGATAAATCCGGAACAGCCTGCGGCGACCGCCGACGATGGTGTCCGCCTTCGCCAGTTGGGAGACCAGAAGCGCCATCGAAAGTTCGGAAGGAGCCAGACTGGTACCCAGGGACACCCACTCGTACCGATCGGTCCGGCCGGCCAGGAAAGCTTCACGATTGGTCCCGCCGCATTGCCAGCTGCCGACACGTTCGATGAACGATTCCCGGTTGACGAGCAGGGCACCCCCTTCGCCGGCCACCACATCCTTTGTGCCATGAAAGCTCAGACAGCCGAAATCGCCCATTGTGCCGGCGTATCGGCCCTTGTATCTGGCCAGGAATGCATGGGCGGCATCTTCCACCACCCAAAGTCCCCGTTCCCGGGCAAAGGCGAGAATCGCGTCCATGTCGCAGCACTGCCCCCCGTAATGAATCACAAGAATGGCGCGCGTCCTGTCCGTATGCAGGGCCGGCAGGCCTGCGGGATCCAGCATGAGACGGACCGGGTCGACAGGCGCGAAGACAGGGGTCGCGCCTGCGAGCAGCACGGCATTGGCATCGGCCGGGTAGGCAAAGGCAGGCAGGATGACTTCATCGCCGGGGACCAGGTCCATCATCCGGAAAGCGGCTTCCAAGGCGGATGTTCCCGAGGAGGTCATCCGGATGTCGGCACAGGGGAGCCTTTCAAGCAACCATTCCCTGCACTGGGCAGCCATCGGGCCGTCACCCCCGGTGTGTCCGGACAACAGCACCTGTTCGAGAAGCGGCAGTGCTTTCTCCAGACCGTAAGATTTTTGAAATGGTATCATGCGCAGTCGCCCCCTTGACTTTCCCGGCAACCGCCGGTATGGTGAGACAAGCTCCTTGTATGTTGCAACGTCGGCATTTCAGGCCGGCACCTCACCAGATTTCCGACTGATTGCGCCGGGAGGTCCTCATGACCCTGAACTGCCTCGGAGACATGTGTCCGCTACCCCTGCTGAAAGCGGATGCCGCCTTGAAAACGCTTCCGGAGGAAGAATCGCTGATGGTGGTCACCGATCACAGCTGCACGGTCGAATCGATCCGGGAACACTTCGCATCGCGCCGATGCACGCTTGAAATCCATGAAGCCATTTCCGGCGTATGGGAAATCACAATCGTCCGTGCAATGCCGGAATAAGCAGGTTATTTCCTTCCAAGACCCTGTCCTGCCGTTGACGGCTTCAGCAGAAGCTTTTCACACCCACCTCCAGCAGATAATCCCTTGACATTCTGGCGGGAAGACTCATCCCCTTCGGTTTCTTCGAGACCATGTAGATATCGTAATCGAGGTTGATGTCCGCCACGGTGACCAGTTTGATCAGCTTCTCATACAGTTCGTGCTTGATGCTCTCGTAGGGGACAAACGCCATGCCATACCCGTTGAGAACCGATGACTTCACGGCGGACAGCGAATCCGCGTAAAAAATGACATTCAGGTTCTCAAGCCGCCGGTCCACCGTGTTCAGCACCTGACCCAGGTGATCGCAGGTTTTCCGGTTCATGGTGCACATGATCATCTCCACGTCAAACAGATCCTTCACCGCAATGGCATCCGCAACAGGCGCGTCCGCCTTGACGATCAGCACAACGCGTTCCTTGCCCAAAAGCGAGTATACCAGATTTTCGGCATCTTCATTCACCACATCGACAAAGCCGAGATCCGTCAGGCCTTCCCGCACATCGCGGATGATGTCCTCCGCATCCTTGGCATCCAGGCTGTATTGGTACTTGGGAAATACTTTTTTAATTTTGTACAGCATGCAGGGGAGGGAATACGCCGCCAGGGAATAAGTGCCGCTAATGCTCACAAAATGCTGGGTCTCCGAGGAAAGCGTCAATTCCTCAAGCATCCGGTCATACCCGCGGGTAATCGTTTCGGCATATTTGCGCACGATTTCTCCTGCGCCTGTCAGGCTGATGCCCCGATTGCTCCGCACCATCAGCGGATACCCGAGGTCTTCTTCCAGTTTCTGTATGGTCTGACTCAGCGCGGACTGGGAGATATGGGCCCGGGCGGCACCTTTTGAGATGCTTCGTTCCTCCGAGACCATCAGGAAATAACGCATGGCGTCCAGATGCACGATGCCACCTGTCCTTTCCGCGTTCCGGTCAAAGTCCGGAACAGCAGGATGACGGGGCCGATCTCTGGCGGCCACAGGTCATCCATCCTCATGATACCACGCTTTGGCCATAAGGAAACCGAATGCTGCATCATGAACCTGTGGGTCCGGATGAACAAGTTCATGTGTTAATCTATTCACGGGAACCATGACGCATCACTGACGCATCCTGTATGTTCTGTCTCGGTTTGTTAAAATGCTAACAAGGCTAGGAGGAATTCAGCGACATGAGTGAAACGGAAACCGGTTCGTCCATCAGACGTTCCGCAACCAGGGCTCCGCGCAAACCCAAGCCAAACCAGCTGCCATTCGCCCTCATCCTGCTGGTCCTGGTCATCGCGGGCGCGCTCCTTTTGAACCGGCAGGGGAATGGAATCGCCTGGTACTTTGTGACCGGGCTTGTTTTCGGCTACATCCTGCAGCGCTCCAGATTCTGTTTCACCGCATCCATGCGGGACCCGTACCTCACCGGCAGTACACAGCTCACCCGTACGGTTCTGGCTGCGTTCGCCATTACCACCATCGGATTTGCCGCCATCAAGTACGGAGCATTCCGCGCGGGCCAGCCCATTCCAGGGCAGGGATTCGTCGTGCCGATCAGTTTCGCGACTGTCATCGGCGCCTTCCTGTTCGGCATCGGCATGGTCATTGCGGGCGGTTGTGCCTCCGGCACCCTGATGCGCGTGGGGGAAGGCTTCTTCATGCAGATGCTTTCCATGACTTTCTTCGTGGTGGGCTCCCTGTGGGGCGCACATGATTTCGGCTGGTGGAAGGAACATGTCATCAACAAAGGCAAGGCCGTTTTCCTTCCGGATGTTTTCGGATGGTTCGGTGCCGTGGTGATCCAGCTGGCTGTCATCTGGATGCTGTACATGGCTGCGGAAAAATACCATGAAGCCAAGGCAAGCGCCGGTTCCCACTGAACACGGCAGCCTTGGAGAACCGCTTTCATCCTGAACCCGTTTCGTGTCTCGAACCCGTATATTGTCTCGAACCTGCATATTGTGTCGAACCCATTGAGTCTCATCGGATAATAATTCATCAAATGGAGGAAATGGAACATGAAGGAAGTCATATTGGATTGCTTTGGAGAAGCCTGCCCGGTCCCGTTGGTCAAGGCACAGAACAAGATGAAGGAAATGGCAGTTGGCGATGTGCTCATCGTTCAGATCGATCACAGCTGCGCCATGAAGAATCTTCCGGACTGGGCGCGTGGCGAAGGACACAACGTCGAGGTGGAGGAAACCTCCGAAGGCGAATGGGAAGTCATCATAGAAAAAACGAAATGAGGAACCGGGTCCGGACGGAGGTATAACCTTGAGTCAGCTGCAGGAATTCTTCAAGAAAATTACGGGACATCCGGTTTATGTGAAGTGGCTGAAGGATGCCTGGCCATACATCACCGGTGCAGTTTTGCTCTCTCTCTTCCAGATTGTCACATTGGCCACCACGGGCAACCCCTGGGGTGTCTCCGGTGCTTTTGCCAACTGGGGTGCGTGGATTCTCGAGGCGCTGGGCGGCAGTGTGGACAAATGGTATTATTTCGCCAGCGAGGGTGCACAGGCCACGCTGAATGCCGGATTTCTGAACAATCCGGATTCCTGGCGGAACGTCGGCATCATTGTTGGCGCGCTGCTGGCCGTATTGCTGGCGTCCCAGTTCAAGATCAAAAAGATCAAATCCTTCCGGCAGGTCATTGCCGCAGTCCTTGGCGGGCTGCTGATGGGTTATGGTGCCCGCATCGGTTTCGGCTGCAACATCGGCGCGCTGTTCAGCGGCATCGCCTCTCTTTCCCTGTCCGGCTGGGTGTTCGCCATTTTCCTGTTTATCGGCGCCATCATCGGCAGCAAACTGCTGGTCAAGTTTTTCATGTAGCGGAATGCTCGGCAAGCCGCCGGTCAAGAAGCAGATGAAAAGCAAAAAACAACGGGATATTTCCTTGAATGTATCATATCAGGGTCCATGGAGGTTCTCATGTCACGTGAAAAGAAAGTGGAACAGTATGACGTCGTCGTCATCGGTGGCGGTGCCGCCGGCATGACGGCCGCCATCTATGCAGGCCGCGCGCGGCTGAAGACGATTCTCATCGAGAAGGCGCTCGTAGGCGGTCTTGCGACTTACACCAACGAAGTGGAGAATTACCCGGGATTCCCCAACAGCCCCAAGGGAGAGGACATCACGAATCTGATGAAGGAACAGGCCAAGAAGATGGGCGTCGAATTCAAACTGACCGACGTCAAATCCGTGGATCTGTGCGGCGAGGAAAAGGTGGTGGAAACCTTCCGGACCACCTATCTGGCCAAGACCGTCATCCTTGCCACCGGTGGCCGTCCCCGCGTCACAAAGGCGGAAAACGAGGAAAACTATCTGTTCGACAAGGGCATCTCTTTTTGTGCAACCTGTGATGCAGCCGCCAATACGGACAAGACAGTCGTGGTCATCGGAAGCGGAGACGCCGCCATCGAAGAAGGCATGTTCCTGACCAGGTTCGCCAAACAGGTCATCGTATCCGTCCTGCACAACGAAGGCAAGATGGACTGCAATGAAATCGCCCGGGAAGCCGCCATGCGGAACCCGAAGATGTCCTTCGTCTGGAACACGACTGTCAAGCGCTTTGAGGGGGAAGGACATCTTGATACCGTCGTGCTGCGCGATTTGCGCACGGATGAGGAAATTCCCGTCAAGTGCGACAACTGCTTCGAATTCATCGGATATCTGCCGAATACGGAGATTTTCAGGGATCAGGTCAAGATGACCCGTTCCGGCTACATCATCACCAATGAGAAGATGGAAACGAACATCGAAGGCGTCTTCGCCTGCGGCGATGTTCGTGACAAGTGGCTCAAGCAAATCGCCACGGCTGTCGGCGATGGTGCCATTGCAGGGTATGCCGCAGAAAAATACATTGCGGAAAGCGAGACCTTCCACAATGTCATCCTGCAGAAGGACAAACCGGGACTGACGTTCATCTATAACGCCGTGGATGCTGAAAGCCGGGAATTCCTCATTGAGATCGAGAAAATCGAAAACCACTTCGCAGGCCGCATCGCAGTCAACCGCGTCGACATCTACAAGTCAAGCGGTGTTGCGGATCGGTTGAATGTCTCTGAGTTTCCGGCTGTCATCCTGACGGTGGAAGGCAAGGTGCGGGAACGCATCATCGGCCAGCTCGATGCCGTGGAGATCATCCGCCAGCTGGATTCCATATGTCTGGAATGCAGATAAGTTCAGCCCCTGTTCATAAGAATGTCCAGCCCGAAACAGGACGGCCGCCGGATTCCTTCAGGAACCCGGCGGCCGTCCTGTTCGTCGTGGACTGCTCACAGAACCCCCCACCATGCGGGCATTGACACGAATGATCTTTTGTCCTTTGCTTCAGGCCAATCATGATTTGAAATCTGCTGGAGCTTGTTGCGTGAAACGTCAGAATTGTTATCATCCATCTCCCATGGGTAATTACTGAAAATGCAACCGCATGAAGAAAGACAGACATTTCGGGGGAACAGCATGCAAAACAATCTTTTTCTTTCGCTTATCAGCAATACGGCGCTGCTGATGGCGCTGAGCCTTGTGTACGAAGTCGGTTACCTGCTTCCCGCCCGTCTGAACAAATTGAGACCTTACATCAATGGGCTTCTGATCGGTTGCATCGGTATCATCGTCATGATGGTGCCCTTTGTTCTGAAGCCGGGTCTTGTCTTTGACACACGGTCCATTCTGCTGAGTGTGACCGCGTTGACATTTGGTCCTGTTTCTGCCATCCTCGCTGTTGTCATGACAGGAACCTTCCGGCTTCTTGCCGGCGGGGTCGGAGCCGTGCCGGGCATTGCGGTCATTGTCACAAGCACAGCCATCGGATTGCTTTTTCGGGAGCTTGGAACAAGGTGGCGGGTTCGGCACCGCTGGATACGGATTTATGCCATGGGGATTGTCGTACATGTCGTCATGGTCTGCTGCATGCTTCTGCTGCCCTATCCTTCCAACCTGACTGTCATTCGGGAGATAGTACTTCCCGTCCTCCTCATCTATCCCATCGGAACCGTCGCGCTGAGCCTGCTGCTTCTGAGACAGATAGAGCGGAGCGACTCACTTGTCCGGGTCTCCGAAGCGGAAACAAAAGCCCGCAGCCTTTTTGACAACAGCCAGGTGGTCATGATGCTGATTGATCCGGAAAGTGGGAGTATTGTCGATGTGAATCCCGCAGCGGCTGAATTCTACGGATGGACACGGGATGAGCTGAAACGGATGCATATCTCCGAGATCAACAGGCTCCCGCCCGAAACCATCAGAATGGAAATGAAAAAGGCACTGATGGGAGAAACAGAAAACTTCCTCTTCCAGCACCTCCGGAAAGACGGACAGGTGAGGGATGTCGAAACTCATGCCAGTTCGATTCAATATGGACAGCGGAAAGTCATATGCGCCATCATTCATGATGTCACCGACCGCATTGCCGCAGAACGGGAAAGGGTCCAGCTTCAGACGGAGCTCATCAAATCCAAAAATGAGGCGGATGCGGCCAATGCCGCAAAAAGCCAGTTTCTCGCCAACATGAGCCATGAAATCCGGACACCGATGAACGGTCTCATGGGCATGATGCAGCTGCTCGCACTCACCCCGCTGACCCCGGAGCAGTCTGAATTGCTGGGTATCGCAAAATCTTCCTCCAATACCCTCCTGACGGTCATCAACGACATCCTGGATTATTCGAAGCTGGAGGAGGGGATGATGGCGATGGCGGAAATCCCGTTCCTGCTTCGAAAAACAGTGGAGGATGCCAAAAATCTGTTCCAGCCGTCCGCTTTGGACAAGCATCTGAACATGAGTGTTCAGATGGATCCGTCTCTTCCGGATCTATGGATCGGCGATCCGTTCAGATTAAGGCAGGTTCTTTCCAATCTGGTCGGGAACGCTGTCAAATACACAAACCAGGGAACCATCATCATTCGCGTGACGGGAGATGTGCTCGCTGAGCCTGGAGACAAGGGCATCAGCAACCTGACCTTTTCCGTGTGTGATACGGGCATCGGAATTGATGCTGAAAATCAGGAACGGCTGTTCAACCGGTTCACACAGGTCGACAGTTCCTCCACGCGCATGTATGGAGGAACCGGTCTTGGTCTGGCCATCTGCAAGGGTCTTGTTGAAAACATGGGCGGTCGAATCTGGGTGGACAGCAAGCCCGGCGAGGGGAGCTGCTTCTCATTCACCAGTGTCCTGCGCTCCCTTGCCGACAGACGGAATCGTTCGGATGCCATGGTGAAGTCCGAAGTGGAAGACACAGAATCAAGCGAAGCCGGAGATAGCCGAAAATTGCTTCTGGTGGAAGATGATGAAATCAACCGCATCGTGATTGGGGAGTTCGCCCGGATTCAGTCCTGGACGGTCGTTGTCGCGGAAAATGGCCGTGAGGCCGTATCCCTCTGCGAAGCGATGCAGTTTGACGCAATCCTGATGGATATCCAGATGCCGGTCATGGATGGATTCAAAGCCACGGAACGCATCAGATCCCTGGAAATGCCCACAGGCAGAAGAACTCCGATTATCGCCATCACGGCCCATGCAATGAAAGAGGACCGGGAGAAATGCCTGGCCGCAGGAATGGATGACTATTTGACAAAACCGATCCTTGCGACGGACTTCAGAAAAACTGTCGGGAAATGGCTGGGTGTTCAGGTGCAGGATCTGGAATCGCGTGAGATTTAACAGGAATGCGCTATCTGCCTGCGGAAAGCAACTTTACAATGAAAAAGAGGGTCGTTCCTGCCGCATCCTGCTGCCGGAGATTTTATGACCTCAGGAGGTTGCCATGCCGGCGAAAGTGTTGTTCATATGCGTTCACAATTCCGCCAGAAGCCAAATGGCAGAAGCATTTCTGAATGAAATGGCGGGTGGGAAGGTTCTGGTGGAGAGTGCCGGGTTTGAACCGACCACCATCAACCCGCTTGTCGTGAAGGTGATGGCGGAAACAGGCATTGATTTGTCTGAAAAAAGCACACAAAGCGTATTCAGTCTTGTCAGAAACAATACATATTTCGGGCATGTCATCACGGTATGCGACCGCGCACGAGAAGCGGATTGCCCGATATTCCCCGGAGTCGTCAGGCGCCTTCACTGGGATTTGGAGAATCCGGAAGACTTTTCCGGGACAGAAGAGGAAGTCCTCGAAAAGGTCAGAGCCCTCCGGGATCAAATCAGGACACTTGTCAGCGGGTTCATTCAAGAGCATTTGAGTATGAAGCAGGAAAGCGGTGCACGCCCATCGGAATGAGCCTCTTCTCTTTGCGCGCAGAATGCGCGAATTCTCGGCAGTAATGAGGGTCAGCAGGGATTGTGATGCGGCAGGGCGTCCGGATGAACGGCACACCCTGTCTTTTTTGTCTGTCCAACACACGGTTGGCATCATTCCGGAAATGTCTTCTTCATCAAACCCGAGCAGCAGGGAAGTCATGTTTCAGGACGATTCGAAACCTATTGACGAATACGTGTCGTCTTATATAATGAATGGGTATATTAATTCGGCATACTTGCCAAATATGCAGAATGTATTCAATCAAAATTCGTGAAACATGTATCAAATGTCAGGTCATGACTTCTCTCCTGTCTGATCTTCCTGATTCAAGGCACCATCACATCACAAGGGGGGCATCATCATGTCGCATGGACCTGCAACGGAATGGAAGAAGGATAATTCGGCTTCCATCAAATCGAAACTGGGTATCAGCATGTTCATAGTTTATACAGTGGTATACGCGGGTTTTGTCATCATCAACGTATTCAGCCCGTCGCTGATGGCCATGGACATCGGCAGCATGAATCTTGCGATTGCCTATGGGTTTGGACTGATTGTCTTTGCTTTGATTCTGGCCTTGATTTACAACGATTTCTGCACAAAAGCGGAAAAACGCCTGAATGCGGAAGCAAAAGAAAACAAGGATGGAGGAAAGGGCAAATGAATTATTCACCATCAGCCTGGGCTGTCATCATCTTCCTGTTGTTTGTGGGTCTCGTTCTGGGCATTTCTTTCTATTTTGCACGCAAGAAGCAAACGGCAAGCGGGTACTTCGCCGCCGGCGGCAATATTCACTGGGCAGTCAACGGCATCGCCTTTGCCGGAGATTATCTGTCGGCTGCTTCTTTCCTCGGCATCTGCGGCATGATCGCCTTCTACGGCTATGATGGCTTTTTGTACTCCATCGGCTATCTGTCCGGTTGGATTGTCGCGCTTTTTGTCGTGGCGGAGCCCATGAAACGGCTGGGGAAATACACCTTCACGGATGCGCTTGATTCGAAATTCAATTCCAAATCCATTCAGCTTGTGGCTGCCATCAGCACCCTGCTTGTCTCCATCTTCTACCTCATTCCGCAGATGGTGGGCGCAGGTACCCTGGTGACCCCGTTGTTGGGAATTGCCCATGAGTGGGGTGTCATCATGGTCGGCCTGATTGTCATCTTCATTGTCGCCACGGCCGGCATGGCATCCACCACCTATGTTCAGTTTCTGAAAGGTGCGTTGCTCATCATCTTCTCCCTGGTCGTGGTATTCCTGGTTCTTTCCAGAGGACTCTCCACCGCGCCGGATGCCGGTCAGCAAAAAGCTTACCATGAGTTTACAACCATCAGGGTGTCGGAAGTCACAGCAGATTCCCTGAAGGTTGAAGACGCCACCTATCAGTTCCAGAAAATCCATACCTCGAAAACCCACAAGTTTGTTGAGCTGACGAAAAACAGCGTCACCTCCTACTGGCTGCTGAATGAAAAAGAAGGAATCCTGGAAGAAACGCAATCCATCGTGACGCCTGAAGGCGGAACGGCTCTTTACAATGGCGAACCGAAGGCGAGTGGCAAGTTTTACCCTGTCGGGAACATGAGTGTCATTGACGGAAAAACGAGTGATGCTGGCGTTGGAAAAATGAACGCTTTCAACTTCATAGAGACCATCAAGGAGGGGACGGTCATCCGCTGGAGCAATGTGCTCATCAAGGATGGTTCGACCTCCATCAGCCTCTATTACCAGGTTCCGACAGCAGGCAGAGACATTCTGAAGCCTGGTCTGAAGTTCCCGCTGGACCCTTCCAAGGGGGGGACAACCACCACAAGGCTGGACTTCATCTCGCTGATGCTGGCACTTTTCCTCGGCACGGCCTCCCTCCCGCACATCCTGATCCGCTACTACACGGTTCCGAACCCTGCGGCGGCCAGAAAATCCACCATCGTCGCCATTGCTTCGATTGGGCTTTTCTATGTGCTGACCCTCTACATCGGTCTGGGAGCCATGACTGGCGGCGTGCTGGATTTGTCCAATGACAACATGTCGGCGCCATTGCTTGCGAAATCGTTTGGAATCGGCATATTTGCCATGATTTCCGCAATTGCGTTTGCAACGGTTCTGGGAACGGTCAGCGGCCTGATTGTCGCGTCCTCCGGAGCCGTAGCCCATGACCTGATGGATCGCTTCTTTGACATGAAGTTGTCCGACAAGCATAAGGTGATGGCCGGTAAAATTTCTGCGGTGGCCGTGGGTGTGGTCGCAATCGTGCTTGGCATGGTCTTCAAGAGTGTCAATGTCTCCTTCCTGGTGGGTTGGGCATTCGCTGTAGCCGCTTCCGCGAATTTGCCGGCCATCATGATGATTCTTTTCTGGAAAAAGACAACGGCAAAGGGGGTCGTGGCTTCCATTGCCGTGGGTCTGACCTCCTCACTCGGCATGTTGCTGCTCTCCCCGACGGCATTCTCCAAGGTATATCACATTACGGCAGTTGCCCCCATGCCGTTTGACAATCCCGCCATCATCTCCGTGCCCTTGAGCTTTATCACACTGGTGATTGTAACGCTGCTGACGCAGAAGAATCAGAAGGACAAAAAGGCTTTGAAGGCGTAATGAGGTTTGCAAGTGAACCCTTCATCGGGCACAATTTCTCCTGCCGCAGACACAATTCTGGTGGAACTGCATTGCCATTCGACATACAGTGATGGTGAGTTCACACCGGAGGCTCTGGCGGACAGGATACTTAAGGCAGGGGCGAAATATGCCTCGCTGACCGATCATAACACTGTCGAGGGGTTGGACGCCTTTCAGCAGGCTATGATGAAACACGGAATCGGGTTTGTCACAGGTGTTGAAATGACAACCCTGCATGACGAAAAAATTATCCATTTGTTGGGATATGGATTTGATCAAAATGATAAAAATCTGCTTGCGGGTCTGGCTGATGCCAAAATGCTGGAGAATCCGAGCGCGGTCGGGTTGGCGGCCTCTTCCATTTCCACCAGGGATGCAATCTCCCTGATCCAGCATGCAGGCGGCGTTGCCATATTGGCGCATCCGCTGAAAACAGAAAACGATTCAGGAAAGCTGCTCCATATCATGCAGGAACTCGTCGATGCGGGACTCGACGGGATTGAAGCGGTCTACGCGCACAATACGGATGATGAAGCCGATATGCTCCTGAACTGGACAGGGGCCTACCAACTTGTCACGTCCGCCGGAACGGATTTTCATTTCGGGACTGCCGTGATGGGAATATCCATGGAAGGCAACCTCTGGAGAAAGTTTCGGGATGCCATGCTGGCTTCCGCGCGCCGTCGGTCCGACATTCGCCAGAAAACAGAACCAGCCGGTTTGCCGAAGGGC
>JAIFNI010000047.1 GCA_020047785.1 Clostridia bacterium | reverse complement strand
CAAAACAGGGCCTATCCGTTTTTCCGGGACGTGGTCCGTTTCTATGAGGACTACCTCGTCGAGGACGGGTTCGGCACCCTCCAGATCATGCCCAGTCAGTCCCCGGAGAACCGCTTTGCAGGAACCGGCCACTGGCCGGTCAGCATCGGAATTTCTTCCGCCATGGATGTCCAGCTCGCGCATGACGCGTTCCGGTACGCCATCGAGGCGGCGGAACACCTCAGCACAGACGAGGGGGACGTTTCCATCTGGAGAGACCTGCAATCCCGTCTTCCTGCGTTCGCCATCGGGTCCGACGGACGCCTCCTCGAGTGGGACATCGAACGGGAGGAAGTCGAACCGGGTCATCGGCACCTGTCGCATCTGTATGGACTCCATCCGTCCGATCTCTTCAATCCCAACGATCGTCCCCTGCAGTATGAAGCGGCCATCCGTTCTCTTGAATTCCGCCTTGCGCAGGGCGGGGGCCATACGGGCTGGAGTCGCGCATGGGTTGCCTGCTTCTTCGCCCGCATCGGACGCGGCGAGGAGGTCTGGAAACACCTTTGCGGATTGTTGACCGATTTCGCGACCGTGAGTCTGCTGGACCTTCATCCCCCGCGCATTTTTCAGATAGACGGGAATTTGGGTGCCGTGGAGGCCGTTCTGCAATGCCTGGTGCAGTGCTGGGCCGATCGGGTGCATCTGCTGCGCGCACTGCCGTCCGCATGGCCTGCCGGCAGGCTCTCGGGTGTCAGGGTTCCCGGCGGTCATGTGCTGACACTGGTCTGGCGGGAAGGACAGCTGACCGAATGCGCCGTTACCCTCGGGTTCCGCGGGAATATCAGGCTGGCAGGCGCAGTGGGGCATCTGCATGTGTCAGGCAGCGAAGGGGTGAACCGAACGGCTGACGGCGGATGGATGCTGACGGGCAAGCCGGGGGATGTGCTGACCCTGGTCGGCTGAAATGAGCTGGAAGAGCCTTTTTGCAATGGTCTTCCCTGGTTTGCCGTGATAAACTGACGGGAATTCAGGATGAAAGGAACAGGACCGGTATGGATGAAAGACGCATTCCGCTTGCAGGCCCCATGACCCTCATGCCCGGAATGTCCGTTTCCCTGTATCCGGATGCGCCGGATCCTTCGTTCCCGATCCGAAGACGGATCCGCGTGACAGGCGGAACGGTCATGCCGGATCCGCATGCCTGTCGGGGCGAGGAAGCATTCCGGCTCTGGGAGCATCTTCTGGACGATTCCCTCACGCCATCGGGCAGCACAGGGGATTTGTTCATTCAGTCGGGTGGCGCGGGGGATTCTCTCACCCCATTGGGCGGCACCGGGGATTTGCCGGATCCATTGGACAGAGCGCCCATCGGGAGCGGGACATCCCATTTCGTCCTTCACTTTTCCGGGAAAGGGGAAGTGTTTGCGCGCAAGGCTTTCCGCAGAATCAGCGATTTTCAGGGAAAAGGTCTTTCCTCCGCCAATGGCATGACCATCCGGGTCCCGCTGGAACGGCGGATGCTGACGGAACCGGGCCATTTTTTCGGGCTGGAGCTTGAGCTGTATCAGGATAAGCCGGGAAGATCGCCCCACGATACCTATGATGAGCCGGACGGAAGGCTTCGGGCTGCAGTACCGGACGGCGACGGACCTGCGGTTCTCGAACTGCATGTGCCACCGGAAGAAGGATTTCAGGTGGCGGCCATTGTGCTGGTGCTCGGGGGAACTGGTTTTACCGGCAGCTGTACCCTGTCATCCCCGACGCTTGTGATGGATGGTCTGGAAATGACTTTTCCATTCTTTCGACAGGAGGATTGTCCCGATCCCTTTGACGCATGGGTTGGCATGAATCTCTGCACGCGCAATTGGCCAACCTGGAAACTTGAATCCAAAGGCGCAATGCTGTTCCAGGATGCTGTGTTTGACCGGGCTTCCGATGTGGCGGATTTCCAGATTCCATTGCCCCGGGACGAAGATTCCGGTATGAATGACGCCGGCTCCGGCCCGGAGGGTGCCGCCCCCCTGATATTGACGCTGGTGGCCGATCCTGTCCGGGCAAACTTCCCCTATCGCATCGAACGGATCGATATGATGGAAATTCCGTGCAGGGATTTCGAAGTCATCTCACGTCCCCCCTTCCTGCAAGCCGGCACCGACTTTGGTCTGTTGGTTGAAACAAACAGGCCGGACGTCACGTTGAATGTCACGGCAGAAGGACCCGTGCAGCTTGCCATGAAGACGGCAGAAGGACTCGTGCACTCTGCCATGCAGACGGCGAAAGGACTCGTGCAGCCTGCCATGCTGATAGCCGAAAGATCTGTGTGCCCTGCCGCACAGTCGGATGATGTTCCGACGGGGAACATGCACTTCCCCATGCCCGGGTTCCACGTACTGGCATTTCATGCGAAAGATGTTCCGGGAGCAGTCGCGCGTGTTCTCATTTCAGACGGCACACGGACGGAGACGATTGAGGACATCCTCCTTCTGGAAAACGACCCGAATCCCGTCCGGATCTCCACAGGCGACGAAATCTATCTCGACATGAAGGAGCCGGATTACGCCGATTATTTCCGCTGGTTCATCCGGGAACGGGTCGGAAATTTCTATCAGTTCCGGCCTTCCTACCAGTGGAGCGGGTTGCGGTATCCCGAGCCCGACATCCTTTCCCGGTACCTCTCCCTGCTGCAGGAACTGCACATCCCCTATGCCTGGCAGGTGGAAGGCCGTGAATTGGCGGGAGACACGCTCAATCCGCCCGCCAGTCAGCTTGCTTCGCCGCTGTTCCATGGAAAGCAGGCTCATGAAAACGATGGAGGCTACTATTACTGGAGACACTTCCGCTATAAAGGCTTCTTCAGCGACATCGCCGCCAGAAACAGGCCCTACGGCGGAATTTTTGCGAAACACCGGCCCATTTACACGGACCATGGCACCTTCATTCACTATGATCCGTTTGAACTGACGTCCATGGCCGAAGGCGCCAGCCGGTTCGTGGAGAACCTGAAATACTCCAAAGGGGAAAGCACCCGTCACACTGGACCGTCCACCCTGTTCCGGTACCTGTATCAGGCCGGATACGACTGGCTTGGCGCGGAACAGATGTACGGTCCCGAGGCGGTCATTCTGTCCGCGCTTCGAGGCGCCTCCCGCGCGTATGGGAAGACGGATTATGGAAGTCTGCATGCGATGCAGTGGGGTTCCTTTCCTTTCACAGCGCCGGAGCATGCCCGCCGGCATTACCTGTCTCTTGCGGTCGCCTATATGAACGGCTCATCGCACCTCAACACGGAGGAAGGTCTTTGGACGGACGAGTGGATGAACGACCGCTTTACTGAGGCAGGGCGCGCGCACCGGGACGCCCAGAAGAAAATGCTGGACTATGCGGAAACGCATCGGCGAAGAGGCACGCAGGTCTGCGACATCGCGGTGCTGCTGGGACGGAACGATGGGTGGAAATGTTTCGGGCGAACGAATCTCTGGAGCATGGAAGGCGACGCATGGCGTTTCGGTCCTGAATGCGGGAGTTTCGACCTGCTCCGGATCTTTCATCCGGACTGTATCCTGGACGCCTGTGGTCCGGAGGGATGGTTCTCGGCAACCCCGTATGGCGCAATCGACCTGCTGCCGATTGAGGCGGGACTGTCCGTGTTGAGGCAATACCGCACGCTGATATTCCTTGGCTGGAACAGTTACGATAGTGCTGATTTTGAAAGACTTTCCGCGTATGTTGCGCAAGGTGGCACCCTCATCCTGACGGCGGCCCATCTGAACAGAACGCCGGTCCCGTTCCTGGCGCCGTGTGCACCCGATGGCGACACAGCACTGGAAGCGCTTCTCGGTCCGGGGTTCCGGGGCACGGAGGAGGAAGAGAACGTTTGCAGATACCAGGAAGAGAATGCCGAAGGGGGCCGTTGCGGATATCGGGCAGGGAATGAGAAAGGGAGCTGCAGCGAAAATCAGGAAGAGAATGCGGAGGGAAATCCTCCCGCATACCGGATCCGTTCATTCGGAAGCGGAAAGGTCATCTTCTTTCCCGAAGCGTGCTATCCTGCCGATGAAAAAATCCGCGGAGACTATGAGTCCGTCATTCTGGGCGAGGCGCGTACCGCATGCCTGTCTCAGGAGCGGAGAGGATGGATTTCCGAAAACGCCTCGTCCTGCTTCACGGCGTGGGATTCGCAGGATCGCCGGACCTTGTACCTGTTGGACATCAACTGGCATTCGGATTCAGGGACAGGGGAAGCGACCCTGCACCTGAATGGCCGAACCTTCCCGATAGTGGTGCGCAGGGGAGAACTGGAAACCATTCATTGCGCCGGAACCTTTGCCGTTCAGCCGGAGGGAAGGACCACCGATGTACTCGCCATGCACGAAATCGGACCGGAATATCCTGTGCGCGGCGTCATGGTGCAGACGACAGGCACGGATCGGATTCTCTTGTTCGATGCGCTTTCAGGAGAAATGCGTACCATCGACCTCGATCATGCGGGAAGGCATGAAGTTTTTTTCTTTGACCCAATTTGAATCTGATAGGAGGGCATCATTATGAAATGGGGAATCATGGGTCCTGGAAACATCGTCCGAAGAGTTTCGAGGAGTTTCGCCGTGGCGGACGGTCCGGAAATGTTCGCCATCGCATCCCGTTCCGAAGAACGGGCGAAAGCGGCGGCGGAAGCCTATCACACGCAGCGGTGGTATGGCAGTTACGAAGAGCTGGTGCGGGATCCGGATGTCGAGGCGGTCTATGTGGCCACGCCCGCCAGTCTGCACTGCGAGCATGCCTGTCTGGCCCTGGAGCACGGAAAGCCTGTTCTCTGCGAGAAGCCTTTCGCGGTGACGGAAGCAGAGGCAAAACGCATGGCGGATTGCGCCCGCGCCAATGACGTTTTCCTGATGGAAGCCATGTGGACCCGGTTCATCCCCTCGATTCTGAAGGCCAGACAGTGGGTGGACGAAGGGCGCATCGGGAAGGTCGTCATGATCCAGGCGGACATGGGATTCTATGGGTCGAAGGAGCCGCCTGTCGCCCCGTCGCAGCCGGTTCCGTCCGTAGGCGGCATGCTGGACATCGGGGTGTACACGCTGTCCTTCGCCTCGTACATGCTTCATAAAATGCCTCTTGAAGTGAAGGCATTCGGGTCATTCAATCCGTTCGGTGTGGACAACCAGGGGGTCGCCATCCTGCGGTACGATCAGGGAGAACTTGTTTCCATGCAGACAGCCGGGCAGGCGGAAACCGCCAATGAAGCCTGGATCTATGGCACGGACGGCAAGATTCATGTGCCAAAATGGTTCTGGTGCGCTCAGAAGGCGGTACTGCACCCGCGTGACGGTGAGTCCGAGGTATTTGAGCACCGCACCGCGGCGGAAGGATTCGAGTTCGAACTGCTGGAGGTGGAGCGCTGCATCCGGGCAGGCCTGAAGGAAAGTCCGAACATGCCATTGGATGAGTCCATTGACATCATCCGGAACATCAACCGGATCCGGTGCGACTGGCACTGAGTGACACTGCGCATCACAGACCCATTGAGTGGTTTCGGATCAAGAGCATGCATCGGATTGTGCATCATCGATTTGATGCAAACGGAATCTGCAGGAGGGAATATGGCAAATCAAGTGGGCATGGGCGTGGTCGGGGCAGGAGCCATCGGCATCAATGCGGCGCTGAAGCACCTTTCACAGGAGGATGTGAAGAACAGGGTCCGACTGACTGCGGTCTGCGACCCGGTGGAAGGCCGTGCGGAAGCAGCCGCTGCCGCTTATGGCGTGGACAGGGGATATCGCGACTACGAGGCGCTGCTGGCGGATCCCGCCGTGGATGCGGTTACCATCTGCACCCCGATCGGCATGCATTTCACACAGGGCATGATGGCGCTGGAGGCCGGGAAGCATATCCACTTCAACAAGACGATGACGACCACGCGCGCGGAAGCCGACACGTTGATTGCGGCGGCCGAAGCGAAAAATTTGAAGATCGTCGCCAGTCCCGGCCAGATGTACTGGACCGCGAACCAGCGCATGCGAAAACTTCTGCTGGACGGCGAACTCGGTCGACCGGTCTGGGCCATCGCCGGAACGGGAAGTGTCGGGAATTATCACATCAACGAACCGTACCGCCATGGCAACGATATCCTGACCAATACGAATCCTTCCTGGTATTTCAAGAAACCGGGCGGAGGTCCGCAATACGACGTGACGGTTTACTGCCTGCATGCATTGACCGGTATCGTCGGACCGGTTCGCCGTGTCAGTGCCGCCAGCGGGAAAATTGTCGCTTCATTTGATTTCAGAGGTGAACGGATCGCCAATGAAATGGACGACAGCACCACGCTTCTGCTGGAGTTCGACAACAGCCTGGTCGGCGTCGTGTACGCTTCCCCTGTGGGGCTGGTGGCGGATGGGTTTTCTCCGCACCTGTATGGCCTGGCCGGCAAGGTGGAAGAGCTGAAGTTCAACGGAGAACCGCTCGGGAAGCCGGGAGACCGCATGCCCCACCATTTCGGCGAACACGGGAAGATGGGTGAGAACCATGTCTATGAGGACATCATGCAGCTGGTGGACTGGATTTCAGGCACTGGAAGAAAGCCGCTTTGCAACGCAGAGCATGCGCGTCATGTCATAGACATCATCGAATCCGGATACAGGGCGGCGGAAACCGGACAGGCCCAGACCATCTGCACGGACTTTGACCTGCTTGGACTCGGTGAAATCAATGAAATGCTGGAACAGTACGGTGGATGAGCCCTGTCGGGTTCATGTGCCTGACGTGCCTCGTACAAGGCCATGAAGGAAAGCTGGGACACAAATGAAGGAGGAATCATGACGGAACAGGCCTGTACGACCCTGACCCTTGACCTGGCGGGTGCCCGCAGAGAAGTCGGCGACCGGTTCGGTCTGTTTTTCGAGGACCTGAACCATGCCGCGGACGGCGGTCTGTATGCCGAGTTGGTCAGGAACCGCTCTTTCGAGTTCGAACCTGCCGATGGGACAGGCCTTCATGCCCTCACAGCCTGGCGCAAGGTGGAACGGGGGGCATCCCTGGCGGAACTGCATGTCGAGACGGCAAACCCGCTGAATCGGAACAATGTGCACCATGCGGTGCTTGAGGTGCTGCGGCCGGGAATGGGCGCGGGGCTGCAGAATGAGGGGTACAATGGCGGCATTCCCGTTTCGGCGGGTGAATCCTACCGATTCTCCTGTTGGTGCCGGCATGTATCCGCGACAGGGGGGCCGGTCCTCGTTCGGCTGGAGGATTCGGAAGGAGAAATCTGCCATGCGGAGGCCAGTTTTCAGCCCGCAGGTTCGAAATGGGCGAAGGTGACCCTGATGCTGCAGGCCGCCACCACGGACCCGAAGGCACGGCTGACGCTTCTGGCACAGGAGCCGATGACCCTCGCCCTCGACATGATCTCCCTGTTTCCCGCAAACACCTTCAAGGGCCGTGAAAACGGCATGCGGCCCGATATCGCGGAAATGCTGCAGGCCATGCGTCCCCGGTTTCTACGTTTTCCCGGCGGGTGCCTGGTGCATTGCGGCTCCCTGAATCCGGAAGACCACAACAGCCTCTACCGGTGGAAAAACACCATCGGTCCCATCGAGGAACGGCCGGCCCGGCGCAACACCTGGGGCTACAGTCAAAGCTTCGGTCTTGGATTTTATGAGTATTTTCAGTTTTGCGAGGACATCGGCGCGAAACCAATCCCAGTTCTGGCGGCCGGCTTTGATCCCCATACGCTTCGTGCGGTTCCTCTGGACGAGATGCAGCCGTGGGTGGATGACGCGCTGGACCTGATCGAATTCGCCAATGGCGGCGTCGGGACGGTTTGGGGTGCGAAGCGTGCGGAAATGGGTCATCCGGCTCCCTTTGGCATGACATATCTTGCGATTGGAAACGAAGAAGTCGGCGAAGCTTTTTTCGAGCGGTTCCGGATTATCGTGGAAGCGGTCCGGGAGAGGTACCCGGAGATCCGGATCATCGGCACCGGCGGACCGGGTGCGGCCGGAAGTCCGGTTGAACGCGGCTGGCAGGTCGCCCGGGAAATGAATTTGTCCTATGTCGACGAGCATTATTACATGACGCCCGAATGGTTCCTCGCCAATTTGGACCGATATGCGGATCTGCCCGCGGAGGGCCCCCAGGTCTTCCTCGGCGAATATGCGTCCAAAGACGACCGGTGGCGCAACGCGCTTGCGGAGGCGGCTTTCCTGATTGGTCTGGAAAAGGCGCCGGCCGTCGGGCTGGCGTGCTATGCCCCGTTGCTGTGCAACAAGGACTATGTAAACTGGAAGCCCAATCTTGTCTGGTATGACGGAACCACGGTTGTCGGAACCGCCTGTTACCAGGTCCAGAAGCTTTTCATGGCCCATCAGGGCGATCGGATGATTCCCCTGACCCTCGCGCCGGATCCGGGGATGGTACGGATTCCCGCATCCCTGAAGGGCACAATATGCTTCGAGACCACGCGGTCCGATGTCACCCTGTCCGATCTGCGGCTGACAAACCTGGAAACCGGCGAAAACCGGTTCTTTCCCGGGGGTGCCCTGTCTGCGGAATCGCCATCCCTGCCATTGTGCACGAACGAATGGGATCACTGGTCGATGTCGTTCACCTTCATCAGGCGGAGCGGCGCCTTTTCCGAACTGCTGGCCGGAAGCCGCGCTTTTGAACTGGTTTTTGGGGAAACGGGCGAGGGTGATCGGTGCAGTTGGGAACTGGAAGGGTGGCAGCGACTGCTGTTCGTCCGTTCCACCCTTGGCGGCAGGGTGAGTGATTACGCGGTGCACCCTTTTGCGTCGAACCTTGACGAACCGGTCCACTGCCGGATGGTGGTACAGGGGGGCCGCATACAAACCTTCCTGGAAGATCAACCCTATGCGGATGTCCTGGTTGAAACTTTGGAGACAGCCGGTCTTCTGGCTGTCTCGTCCTGGGAGCGGGAGACGGATGATGTCATCCTGAAGGCGGTCAATCTGTCGACGGAACCGGTGGCGGGACGTATTGCCCTGGCAGGGCAATTCTCACGGACTGGTATAACCGATGCGGCTTGCAGCATCAAGGCGCACACCCTGGCAGGCTATGCGCCTTCGGATGCCAACAGCTTTGATGAACCTCATCGTGTTCAGCCGAAGATTGACACCTTTCTCACAGACGGACCTGATTTCCCCTTTGTTTTTCCGCCGGAATCGCTTGTGGTTCTGCGGATCTCCCGTTAGACATGCCTGCATGCCAGGCCGCAGAGAGGTGAGACGATGAAACAGACTGACAGCATCCAACCGGGATTCATGGCGGCTGGAGAATGTGGGAGGACAGGAAAATGAGGAAGATTGATTTCAGCAAGGTGGAAGTCTTTGATGCCGAAGTGATGGCACAGGACGCGGACCGGATTGAACTGCGGACCAACCGTACCGGGGGCGGCATCCGTTTGTCCTGCGAAGGATTTGAAGACAGTCGGTTTCTGGCGATGGACATGGTGTTGCTGGAGGATCATGCCCAACCGTTCTTCCTCCTGTTCCGGGAGAAGGCGACACCGCCCGCGGCACCGGAGGATTTCCGCGTCATGTCCGGTATTCATCCCCGCCTGCCGGTCACCTGGGTCTTCGACTTTCATTTGCTGGACAGCCAGCACCTTTTCCCATACAGAACACCCGGACGTCAGAAAATGGTGATCTACGGGAAGCGCAACCATATCCGGAACATGGGGACGGTGACGCTGCGCATCAAGGAGAGCTTCCACCCCGTGCACATTCTCCTGTCCAACCCACGCCTGCTGGATGCGGAGCCGGATTACCTCCGGCCCGCCATGGACCTGCTGGATGAGATGGGCCAGTATGTCCCGGGGAATTGGCCTGGGAAGCAGTCTTCGATTGGTGCGATGGTTTCCGCGCTGCGATTGCAGGCCGAATCCTGCGCAGCGGAACCGGTTGCCTTCCACAATCCCCGTTGGAGCCTGTGGGGCGGAAGTCTGGATTTGCGGCTGACACCGGGAAGCGGTCGATTCTCCACCCATTATGACGGGCGCCGGCACTGGCTGGTGGACCCGGATGGATATGCCTTCTTTTCCATCGGACCTGATTGCATCGGAGGAGACCGCAGCACACGGGTTGATGTCATGCGCCATGTGCTCCGCTGGGTGCCTGGAGAGGATGAATATCCTGAAGCCGTCCGGCATCCCAAGCGACCGGATGGAAGCCATGATGCCATGGAGGTGGACTATCCCGCCATCAACCTGATGCGTGCCTTCGGGTCAGACTGGCGAAAAAAATGGACGGACATGACGGCGGTCCGGCTTCGCTCCTGGGGCTTCAACACGGTGGGAAACTGGACGGACCCGGCATTCTGCAAGGCATCCGGCCTTCCCTATGTCATCCCGCTGGATACCCTGCATGCCTTTCCCACAACGAAAGCCAAGATTTTTCGGGATTTTCCCGATGTATTTTCCGAAGAATACCGGCTGGATGCGGATGCTTATGCAAGGCCGTTGGCCGATTTTCGGGACGATCCTTGCCTGATTGGCTATTTCCTTTGCAATGAACCGAACTGGGCGTTTGAGGAAGGGCTGAATCTGGGCGCGGAAGTTCTGGCCTATCCGGATGCGCTGGAGACGAAGGAACGGCTGATTGCCTTTCTCCGGGCGCGGTACGAGGATTCGGTGCAGCGGATCAATGACGCCTGGGGGACGTCTTTCACGGACTTCAACGATTTGCGGACCCCCCTGGCGGGCGCGCACTTCCTTTCTGAGGCCAGTGCCCGCGATCTCGGCGACTTCATGGAGGAAATGGTGCGCGCTTATGTCACCATCCCGTCGCAGGCCTGTCGGAAGGTGGATCCGCTCTCCCTGAATCTCGGCATGCGGTGGGGCTGGATCCATGATCCGCGCCAAGTGGCGGGTTGGGAGCAATTCGACGTATTCTCCATCAATTGCTACAGCATGGACCCGAGGCCGGCGGTGGAAGCAGTGGTGAAGGCGGGCGTGCACAGGCCGGTGATGATCGGGGAATTCCACCATGGCGCCCTGGACGGCGGCACGCCGGCCACGGGCATTCGGGGTGTCCGGACGCAGGCGGATCGCGCAAGGGCCTACCGGTACTATGTCGAACAGGGAGCCACGACCTCCCATCTGGTGGGATGCCATTATTTCGACTACAATGACCAGTCCGCCGTCGGCCGGTTCGACGGGGAAAACTACAACATCGGATTTGTGGATGCCTGTCAGCAGCCTTATCCGGAGATGGTGGGGGCGGCCCGCGCGACGGCGGAGGTCCTCTACGCGGTGGCATCAGGGGAACAACAGGCCTTCACAGACTGTCCGGATGAGATACCCTCCATTTTCTATTAGGGGCTTGGAAGAAAACAACCTGCTCGATGAATTCCCGAAAAAAATGGCCAAACCTGCCATTCTTTTCGGGAAAAGAGCAGGTTGTTTTCATCCGGCGCATAAAGCGCCGGAAAGGTCAAATCACTCCATCGTGCCTGTTACGACGATGATCTGCAGCGTGCCTTCGGTCAGGACCCCTGACACGTTGGTCATGATCTTGCTGTCCATCTTGATATAGCCGGTTGTGTCGCCCATGTCCGTTTCCGCGTATCCTTCCCGCTCAAGCGTCTTTACATAGGCATCCCAGTCCGCCTGGGTGACATCGAGCCAGGTAAGCGTAAAGAAGTTGTCGCCCATCGCAATCATTTCCTTGAATGCGCCTGCGGGGAAGGTGGGCAGAGCCTTCAATACATCAGGCCAGTCTTTCGTATCCGGACCCTTGCCGGCATCCGCCATGGCGTCGGCATTTTTTTGCGCTTCTGCGCCGGAATGCGTCGCGATGATGCTTGTGCTCTTCTCGTCATGCGTCAGCATGAGGCGGATGATGCCTTCCGGTACGGTTTTTTCATGTGCCTGCAGCATCACGTCGATGGAACCTTCCGCCTTTTCAAAACCTGCTGCCAGCAGGGCTTTCGTATACTGGTCGAATTGCTCCCGGGTCAGTCCATCGATAATGACGGATGCGGTGACACCCTGGGTCAGTGCATTGCCTGCGGCACTTTTGTTGTCGGCAAAGGTGAGCTTCACATCCTGAATGGTCGGGATGTCCCAGTTCTCGAATTCTACAGGCCAGGAGAGGGTGGATTTTCCGCCGGAATCCTTCTCATTGCCGGATTCTGACGAGTCAGACCCATCTTTACCTTCCGTATTGTCAGAAGACTCTGGAGAAGCACTTTCCTCTTCATCTGGTGCGGATGATTCTGAATCGGATTTTGAGCCCGAATTATCTGACATGGCGGATTCTGTTGCTGCAGCAGTTTGGGAATCACCTTCCGCGTCGACGCTTTCCCGTCCGCAGGCCGTCGCTGTGAGAAGGAGTACAAGACATAATAGTATGACCGGGAGGATGGAAGGGTGCATCTTTCTTTTTTTCATGGGTAAATCCTTTCCATGGCTTAAGCCCATTTTGGAATGCATAATCGCGAATCGGTTCAGACCTGGCGTAATGACTCAAGCTGGAACCGTCCATCCTGTCGGATGGGTGACAGAGTCAGGGATTATCCTTGCTGATTATATCAATAACTGTACTTTGTTGGAAGAGCATATGAAAAGGGAAAAAGCAAAGCATGACCGTATGCTGGAAATAGCAATCATGATCAGCCCAAAGAGAGAAAGAAAACTACGATGATCAGCAAAATGAGACAAATGATGCAGTCATGATCCGTGAAATGGATGATAGGTTGTGCTGGAAGGTGAATCACCCAGGCTACTCGATGCGTGGCAGGAAGTACCTGCCCTGTGGGATGCGGTCAGGTTTTCGGTGGATCAGGCGTCGGGGAAGGGCCGTTATCTTCTGACGGGATCAGCCACACCTGTCCACAAGGGGATTCTGCACAGTGGCACAGGCAGAATCGCACGAATTCGGATGCGTCCGATGTCGTTGTTTGAGTCTGGTGACTCGGATGGTTCTGTTTCTTTTTCTGCTCTTTTTCAAACACCGGCAGCAACCAGGAGGACAGCGGCGGTCTCGCTTGAACAATTGATCCGTCTGACCATCCGTGGGGGATGGCCAGGGAATCTCAAGACCGATGAAGCCCTTGCCGGAGAACTGCCGAAGGCATACCTGCAGAATGTATTGGCGGAGGATATCTATCGAATTGATGGTGTCCGGAGGGATCAGCGAAAGCTGACCATGCTGCTGCGTTCGCTTGCAAGAAATGAAAGTACGGTTGTCAGTACCAGTACATTGCGCAAAGACATGATGGAGGAATCGGGAGAAAATTTGGCGGCTGATACGGTCCGCGATTACGTCGGGGTGCTTGAACGGTTGTTCCTTGTGGAAGATCAACGGTCGTTTTCACCCAACCTTCGCTCCTCTGTACGGGTGGGAAAATCATCAAAACGGCATTTTGTGGACCCTTCCCTTGCAGTGGCTGCCATCGGCGCGACAAAAGAGAGACTCGTGAATGATATGCGGACGTTCGGTTTTCTATTTGAATTGTTGTGTATCCGGGATTTGCGTATATATGCGGAAGCCGCTGGCGCGCAGTTGTTTCATTACCGCGATGACAGGGGGCGGGAAATTGATGCAATCGTGGAATGGCCCGATGGACGATGGGGCGCTTTTGAAATCAAACTCGGCATGAATCAGATCGATGAGGCCGCGCAATCCCTGCTGGCCCTGAAAGCACTGATGAAAACAGATCCGGCTGCGGTCGCGCCAGAGGTCCTTTGTGTCCTGTATGGCGTGGGCCAGGCTGCCTATACGAGACCGGACGGTGTCATGGTGATCCCGATAACGGCATTGCGCCCCTGACAGGAGATTTTCGCCGGTAATCCCCCGGTGTACATCCATACGTGCGGCGAAACAGGCTGCAGAACTGGGAGTCGTTCACAAATCCGACATTATGGGCGACCCCGGTGATGGGCATATCCGTGGCGGTCAGCAGTCGGCAGGCCTGGTTCATGCGAAGCCGGAAGACATGCTGGTGCGGGGATGCGCCATACCGTTCCTTGAAGAGGTGCCGGAACCGGTGATAGCTGTACCCGGCCATCTCTGCAAGAGCCAGGTAGTCCATGGGCTGGGCGTAGTTTTCAAGCAGATAGCGCTCGACATGCACGAGGCTTTTTGGTGGGGTCGGTTCATTGGCAACCAGACGGACAACGTCCACCAGCAGCTCCTGAAGAAGGGCTTCCATCATTTGCTCATGAAGCGGTTTTCGGTCCAGCATTTCCCGCTTCATCGCATGAAGCCGCTGGAGCAGGGGAATGGAACCGGCGTCATGAAACAGGCCGTTCGGAAGAGCGATCTCCCAGTCTTCCACCTGAAAGCCGATGAAAAAAACCTGCGTATCGCAGGACTGGACTTCGCTGTGGGTCGTACTGGGCCGGATGAGGGAGAAATCCCCTCCGGCATACGGATACGCACGGCCATCGATCCCGGTCATCCCTTTGCCGGACAGGTAATACACCAGTTCCTGACAGCCATGAAGATGATCGGCAATCTCTCCGCCGCCGGGTCTTGTGCAGTCATGCAGGAATGCAAGGCGTGCGCGCATGGTTGTCCATTTCCCTTTCTGTGATTTGGATTTAACCGGCTGACTTGTCAACCCTTCTCCCTGTAGATGGCGTGCCGTTTCGGCAGTTCCTTCCGGTTCCGATAGCACAACAGGACGGAAGGTCCCGGGAACGGCGCGCACAAGGCCTGTCTTGTGCCACCATTCAACGGTTTCCCCGGATGCGTGATGCCGGTGGCGGGATCGAGCCACGACACCTGATAAACCCCCTTGGCCTTGCGCAGATCAAGCCCCTCGAACCCTCCAGCCGGGAAATAGGCCAGATACTGCTCGCCTTCCCAGGCGAGACAATACGTGGATGTGCAGGCGGTCTGGATCGGCATGCACCGGTTCATGTCAAACATCAGGGATAACCTGCGTGCATATCCCATGTTCCTTCGTGCATCATCCCAGACATGGTAATACCGCTGGTTTCGCGACACGTCGCCGTCCTGCCACCAGTCCAGATCACCCGGGATGGGTTCCCATGGGTCCATGAAAAGAACATTGTGGCCGCGAAGAAAGCTCTTCCATATCCAACCGGTGTCGCATCCATGGCCCCACAGGTGGTCGGTATCATTCACCACGACCTTTGAACCGTCTGCGGCGGGCGGATTGTAACGATATTCAAAAACTTCCCCGTTCGATGGCGAAATCCAGTCCGCCGAGGTTGCGAACAGGTCCCGGTTGTCCTGATCGCCGCCTTCCGCCGTGATGCCGACCGGATGTCGGTTTGGAAGATCCTTCTCGACAGAACGGACATAACGGCACATTTCCTCCTGCCAGGACATGGCTTCAGGCGTGAACGGAATCTCGTTGCAAATCTCGAAGAGTACATTCTCAAGCGCGTTGACCCGGGTCACGACCTCCCTGACATACCGCTTCTGCGCAGCCAGAATCTTCGGGCAGTCGAGTGAGAACATTTTCCAGGCTCGTCCATCCGGCATGCGGGCATCATCGTTGCAACCGTTCACATTGTTCTGCGGATGAAATGGATAATGGGTCCAGGCATTCTGACCGGGAGTCGCCCATTTCACCGCCCAGGCTTCAAACAGCATCACCGATGCGTAGATCCCTTTATCAGCTGCCATCCTCAGTCGCTGGACCAGACGTTCGTAATAGAAGGGGTTCGGCTTTTCCAGATCATATTTCAACAGACCGTCGTTTGCCTTTCCGGGTCCGGTCCTGAGAAACGGCTGGGGGTCGAACAAGGTGTCCTTTTCGTTCCAGGGGGCACAACGGGACTGCATGTTGAATTGCCAGAAGCGCATGAAATTGTGTCCGTGATCGGACATCATCTGCAGGAACCCGGGATAGTCCATGTCCTGTCGCGGTTCGCCGTCCAGCCACATGTCATTCATGGAAGCCCAGGTGTGGGAGCCGGTCAAAAAGACGGCTTCGCCTGTGTCATCCGTGAAATAGCGCGGATTCACCGGGTTGTGTCGAAGCGGGCCATGAAAATTCCTGAGCATGGGACACCTCCATTCACCTTCCTGCGCCGACATCGGCACAAAGGGCAGACTGTCTGTCTGATGCGGATACACTCATCTTACAGGAGCCGTGCAAAAATGAAAGAGTATTTTCGAGCCGGAAACTGGCGAAACAGAGGAATCACGTGATTCCGTGCCTTGTGGCGACAATGTCGCCACAAGCATGCAAGCTGCATTCCGCAACTTGCATGAAAAAGTTGATTTTCAACTTTTTCATGAGAATCATTGTTTGATTTCTCAACAATATCCATCGCACCTCAGCCATATAGTATCGTACCTCAGGCATGTAATATCGTATTTCAGCCATAAATCAACGCACCTCAGCCATTTTATGATA
>JAIFNI010000144.1 GCA_020047785.1 Clostridia bacterium | reverse complement strand
ATCGATGAGTGGTGTGCTGTGCCGCGCAAAGCGTGCGCAGTTCCGATCCCGCAATGCGGGACCGGTGAGAGGGGGAGTTGCCATGAAAGATTATGGGGCTGCATCCATCCGCAACGTCTGCCTGTTGGGGCATGGCGGTGCGGGCAAGACCACACTGTCCGAATCCATGTTGTTTCAGACCGGCGCAACGGACCGGTTCGGGTCGGTGACAGACGGAAACACCGTCATGGACTTCGATGCCGAAGAAATCCGCAGAAAGTTCTCCATCAGCACAGCCATCGCACCCATTGAATGGGGCGGCTGCAAGATCAATCTACTTGACACACCCGGTTATTTTGATTTCATCGGGGAACAGAAGCAGGGCCTTGCCGTGGCGGATGGTGCCATCATACTCGCCGGAGGCAAGGATGGCGTTCAGGTAGGCACGGAAAAAGCCTGGAAGGCCTGTATTGACCGCAAGCTCCCCCATATTCTGCTCATCAGCAAGATTGACGAAGAGAATTCAGACTTCAAGAAAGTCTTTTCCCAAATGAAGGATACATTCGGAAAGAGCATCATCGCCCTCGAGGTGCCGATTTTCGAAGACGCGAAAGCTGTCGGCGTGGTCAATGTCGCCACCATGAAAGCGGCCATCCACAAAGGCAGGGAAGTCATCGAAACGGACATTCCCGAGAAAATGATGCCTTTGATTCAGGAATATCGAGACGGGATATCGGAAGCGGTTGCGGAAACCAATGAAGACCTGATGGAAAAGTATTTTGCCGGTGAACCCTTCACGGACGATGAAATCCTCCATGGTCTGCATGACGGCATTACCTCCGGTGAGATTTCACCGGTTCTGTGTGTCTCCGCCGTGACGAACGATGGTGTGAAGATGCTGATGGACGCCATGGTCAAGTACTTCCCCGCCCATATGGAGAAGGGGACTGTGACGGCAAAGAATCCTGCCGGCGCAGAAGTGGTGCTGAAGATCGGAGAGACCGAACCGCTTGCGGTCATGGTGTTCAAGACCGTTGTGGATGCCTTTGTCGGAAAGATCAGCTTCCTGAAGGTAATCTCCGGCACACTGAAGCCGGATTCAATGGTTTACAACATCAAGAAAGACAAGATGGAGAAAATTGCCCAGGTCTTCTTCATGAAGGGAAAAACACAGATCAGTGCGGAGCGGCTGGTGGCAGGAGATATCGGTGCCGTAACAAAGCTCACGTCCACGGAAACCAACGACACGCTGTGCGCCAAGGAAAGACCGGTCCTGCTCGAGGAAATCGAGTTTCCGGTTCCGATGCTGGCCATGGCTGTCATGCCGAAATCCAAGGGAGACGAGGACAAGATCGGAACGGGTCTGCACCGGCTCATGGACGAGGATCAGACCTTCCGCATCGAATTGAACACCGAAACCCATCAGACGCTTCTGTACGGAATCGGTGACCAGCATCTTGACGTCATCACCAGCAAACTCAGAAACAAGTTCAAGACGGAAGTCGACCTGGCTGACCCGATTGTTCCCTTCCGTGAAACCATCAAGAAGAAAGTACGTGTCGAAGGCAAGCACAAGAAGCAGAGCGGTGGTCATGGCCAGTTCGGCGACGTGTGGATCGAGTTTGAACCCGGTACGGAAGACGGACTTACCTTTGAGGAAAAAGTGGTCGGCGGATCCGTGCCGCGTCAGTATTTCCCGGCGGTGGAAAAGGGACTGATCGACTCCATGCTGCATGGCGTCCTTGCGGGTTACCCCGTTGTGCACCTGAAGGCTACCTTGGTGGATGGCAAGTATCATGATGTCGACTCATCGGAAATGGCGTTCAAAATCGCGGCGAACCTTGCCTACAAGGAAGGCGTCCGACAGGCCGGTCCCATCCTTCTCGAACCGGTTGCCAGCGTGGATGTCTATGTGCCGGACGACTACATGGGCGACATCATCGGCGACATGAACAAGCGCCGTGGCCGCATCATGGGCATGACTCCCCAGGAAGGCGGCATCCAGCAGGTTTCTGCGGAAGTGCCTGTGGCCGAGATGTTCAAGTATCCGACCGAGCTTCGATCCATGACACAGGGTCGCGGCTGGTACACCCAGACGTTCGCCAGGTATGATGAAGCACCGCCGCTGGTGGCGGAAAAGATTATCGCGGAAGCCGCGAAACACCACAAGGAGGAGAAGGAAGAGGATTAGGGTCTGCCTCTGCAGGCCAGACGACCGAAATATAACTGGTTGTTTCCTCAATCGGGTGACCCAGGAAGGAAGACGCCTCCGCATGGCCGACAAGCTGTGCGGGGGCGTTTGTCTGCCTGCTCATGGCCATCACCAGGGTGCCCAGGGTCGGTGGTGCGTCCAGATATTCATTGCCCAGACGCAGAATCCCCGCAGCATCTCCTGACTGAATCAGAAACCAGGTTCTCTCATCGCGGGACAGGGCATCCTGGCTTGAAAGGCCGTGGGAAAAGTCAATGGAGGCAATCATGAGTGTTTTCCGTCTCCCTGCGAAATCCGTCAATATTTCAGAAAGAGCCCTGCAATGGTCCGTGTCAAGGTTGCCGTGAATCAGGACCGGCAGAAGTGTCGCGGTGGGGAAATAATGCTTGAGCCAAGGGACAAGTGTGCTGAGGGAATATTCCCGTTCAAACAGCGAAGGGTCTCCTGGGGTTCCATACTTGTCGATTAATTCTGAAGCCCAATCCGATGCGGCCGACATCGTACCCTCCGGGGTGGACCAGTCCAGCACGGATGTCTGAATGCGGGATATGCCTTCCCGTTTGTGGTTCGGTCCCAGGAGTATGATTGTTTCCGGCATATTGCCGTTGCAGCGTGATGCCGCATCGGAGAGGACCCGCCCGATCAGGGGAATTGCCGCATCATGGTGGGGAAGGACGAGTCCAAGCGGTTCCCGCTCGGGAAGGATGACAGCCGGTTGCCCGTTCAGGGGGAAAGCTGTCCGCCAGCGCGGAGATTCCGACAAGTCCGTCTGTTTCAGCATCCAGGGGAAACCGCGCTTGTCCATGAATCTGCAGGAAATGGGCGTCGCGTTTGTCTCAGCCTGTACTTGTGCAAGGATGGTTTCAGGCAATTTCAGGGTGAGGTCGGTGGGTTTCCGACTTTTGACATCGGGCTGCAGGCCGCTGTCATTGGAAAGCAGCCCGCTGTCATTTGAAAGCTGCCCGCTGTCAACGAGTTTCTGCATGCAACCTTGCAGGCTGATCAGAAGCAGAGCCAGGAGGAGAGCCCCCTGGCAGGTCAGGCAAATCCGTTTCATGGTGCCTGCACCGTAATGCGTGACACCTCCGAGAACCCGCAGGCATCACTGTTTTCAGACTTCAGGACGGCAGCATCGGCAGAGAAACTGCCGGCCCCCGAAACACGCGCCCAATAATGCAAGGATTTTGTTGTACTGCCGCCCTTGTGGTAGAGGGTTGTGCGAATGATCCGGCCGTCCGGCTGCCACCAGATCCAGGATTGCCAGTCCTTGGACTGACCGCCCCCATAGGTGAAGCGCAATCCCGCAGGCAGCAGATCGGACAATTCATAGCCGCCTTCCGGAGAGGATTTGTCGAATTCAAGGGACAGCACCACTTCGACTAGATCGAGCGGTCCGATATCCGAGGTTTCCAAACCATTGACCAAATACTTGCGTGAAATGGAGACGACCTTGTTCGAGCCATTGTCCAGTTTCGCGGCGCTGCCGCGCGATACAACGGCCATTTCCATATCGCCTGCAATATCCTCGAACTGCAGACTGGCCAGCAGCTCCGGCTTGACCAGTATCTGAAAGGTTTCTGACCCTTCGAGTGCAAACGGCATGCGTTTTCCGTCCATGACCAGGGTGGCGCTGACTTCCCGGGAGATCCTGTCCGGAAGACTGTCCAGCAGTGCGAGCTGTTCCAGCAGCACCGGTCGTTCATCCGTGCCGTTGTTCTGGAGATAGGCATACAGGGCATCCCGATCCGCATGCCCGATTTTCTGTGCAAGCATGGCGGCATAGGCTGTCATCTGCAAAGTATCATCCTTGTCGCGCCCAAAATCAAACCAGCGATAGGGAAGGCCTTGTTTGCCGTATGCGGCCGCAAGGGAATCGTACACGGAGGCAGCAGTTGCCAAATCGCCGAGATCCGCCAGCGCAAGCGCGTAAATCATTCTCTCATCATCTTTCAAGTCCGTTTCCGCCACCAACGCACGCAGATCCAGCAGCACGGGTTCACCCAGAGAGGCGAGACCCCATCGTGCCGCCGCCGCATCCATGGGAAGCGCGGTCTGATCTTTCGAGATATCGGTAAAATATCGCCGAAGCTGTTCCGTATCGAATTTCTCCCGTGCAACCGAGCAGACTTTTGCGGTCAGCAGCGTATCCGTGCTGTCGTAGGGAAGCAGGGCGATTCCCCCGTCATCGCCCTGCCAGAGGCTGAAATCCTCATCAGGAACCTCGTCAAGATAAGGATCCGCCAGAACGTCCTTCAGATATCCGGCGGCCAGCTGTCTCGCGAGTCGTTTGTCCACACGATTTCCATAAGATCCGTACAAATTCCATAGGGTTCGCTGCAGGACTGCATACTTCCTGTTGCTGATGGTCAGGATGGCAGGTGAACCGGTCGATTCCAGTTTCATCCCGCTCTTTACCGGCAGAAATGAAGTGTGCTGGATGGTCAGCAGGTTTTTTTCCACGCGAAGTATGCGTTCCACCGAATCGGAAAAAGTTCCGTTCATCCCCTTCATGGTGAGGGTTACCTTGCCCGCCGTGAGGGGTTCGAGCGGTATGGCGGCATATTCCGACCCTGTGGCGCTTGCTTCCTTTGTGACGGTCATTCCGTCTTCCGTCAGCAGGGTGACGGTGAACCTGGTTTCCCGCTCCTTCATGCCTGTTCCATATCCCCGAAGAAGGAGAATCGGCGCATCCCCCTCGAGACACGCTTCCGGGGCGACAATCCGGAGGAAGAAGGGCAGGGTGGAGAGGAGCGGGGTTGTGCCGGCACCGGCCTTCAGATCCTCTGTGACCGCCTGGGATGTAATCCGGAAGGTGGTGACGTTGTCCGGCAGCTGGAAGGAAATCCAGCCGTCACCTGTTGCGTCGGTCGAGGTTGATCCGAACCAGGCCGTGTCCTTGAAGTCTTTCCGGACGGGGCTGCCCATGTCGTCGCCTTCTCCACCTTCAGCGCCAGGTGCATTTGCGTCTTCCTGGTCGTAAAGCCGATGCGAGAGGTACGTATGCAGTGTGCCTGTCTGGAACACTGGCGAATAAAGGGATTGCAGCGGTTCCGCAGTTTGTCCGTACAGGGCGAAATAGGCTTCATCCACGATGGCGAGATTGATCGACGCCTCCACCGGATTGCCGACGGCATCCGTGACATGGACACGCACCGAAGCGGTCTGGCCGGGGCGATAGGAGGACGCATCCGGGAATGTCTCGACTTTCAGCTGTCTCTCGGACACCGCATACCGAACCGTGCAGGCGTCCGTTTCCGTCAGCTTCTTTCCGTCGAACACCACGGCCACGCCCATCAGATTTGGCAGAAAGGCAGGGTCGAAAAGGAATTCATGAGAGGTTTGTTCCGTGACGGAATGAGCGATGTGTCCTTCCCTCATCTGCATGTACAGAATCCGTATCCCGGCATTCGTCGCAGGCATTGCCTGCGCTTCGTCCGCAGTGCCTGTTTCGTCCGTAGTGCCTGCTTCGTCCATACTGCCTGTTTCGTCCGCAGTGCCTGTTTCGTTCGTACTGCCTGTTTCGGCCGTTTCTGCCTGTTTCCCGTTTTTCAGCAGGTTCAGACGTACAGTCTCATTCATGCGATAACCGTCCGGATGGCCCTCGGTTTCCAGCTGGTAGTAGTCCGAACCGCCATATCCGCCATACCAGCCGTACCACGATGTCAGGTAACGGGTTTCGACGACCGGCCTTCCCAGGGAGTCTGCGAAGCCCAGTTCGACACGGTACTCCCGATCCGGCTGATAGCCGGGGATGGTCATGGTTTGCCGCAGCAGTCCCTGCACGGTTGTCCCATCGAACACGGCGACCTGCCGGTTCACTTCGAAATATTCGTATTGATCATAGGAAACTTTGTTCACAAAGTCGTAACCCTTGCCAATGGTCCTGTGATCCCAGTAATGCTCGTAGACGACGCCATGGACAGGCACATCCGCCGTTTGGCCTTTGTAGGAAGCAGTTTCGGGCATCGGCTGCCAGCTTGCGTCCACATTGGATTTCGCCGCATCGGGATTGATGCGGTTGACGTGGATGTCGACTGTGAAGGTGCCGCTGTCCATGGAGGATTCCATCCAGGCCATCGTATCCCGTGGGAACACCGTGAAGGTTTCATACAGGGATATCTCTGCTTCTTCCGGATTTTGAGCCCCTGCGTGGAACCAGCCCGCCTGGGGTTGCCAGGATATGGGCGTCGTGATGTCCGGAATGGTCGCGGAGGCCAAGGCTTCCCCTTTTTCATCCAGCATCAGGGTGATGGCATCAAGATCCCTGCCACCGTAATAAAAGGAAGAATCGAGCAGGAGACCTGGAACCGGTGTACCCTCGAAGAAGCGTCCCGAGATGAGTGCCTCGGCTTTTTCTCCAGGAAGGAGGATTTTATTCCGGATGGAACCTGTGACCTGAAAGGCAGGTTTGACGTAGCGGAAGATGTCGATATATCGCTGCCCCAGTTCCGTGTCTCCATCCCGTAGTGTGATACGGTAATTTCCTGGTTCAAGGTTCTCCAGCACGAATTGTCCTTCGAAAGTCCCCCGATCTCCGAGGATGACGGATTGTGTTTCGAGTACCAGTTCGCTTGATTGTTCATCGGACCACCAGTAAGCGTTCTTTTCCAATTTCATCGTGAGGTTGCCGGGGATGAAACCTGGGTCCCGCGGGCGCAGGACTCCCCAGAAGGATACGGTGTCGGTGGGCAGGTAGGTGGAGCGTTCCGTGTACAGGTAATTCCAGTAGGCGTTTTTCTGCGTCCTGTCACCGGTTTCATTCCCGTAATAGTCATAAATGGAAGGCGCGGAGAGGACCGCCACGAATGTGGGGTGTCCGTCGCGGGATGCCTGCAGGAAAGCCGGAACGCTGTCGCCTTTGCCATACGGCAGGCCGGGCAGCAGGACCGTGCCGTCATTACCGGTCACTCCCCGGGATGCACCGGCGCTCTTGAGCGCAACGCCCGAGAGCGCCTGACCGGATGCCAGGTCGTTCGCCCAACCCAGTGTGCCGCTTTCCGTGATGTTCAGGTAAAGCATCAGATCATTGACCTGCAGAAAGCCATAGGCAGTCTGACCGTCGGCGAGGCAGGAGATCAGATAATGTCCCTCCGGCAGAAGGTCTGGGAAAATCAGCATCGTCGAGGAATCGTCGGAATGAAGACTCGTTCTGAAGGATTGTATCTTTTTCAAAGAGGTCGTGTCCGGCAGGTGGCGGGTGTTCCGGTCTGCCCAGTACGGGATTGCCAGTTCCGGTGCGAGTGCATGCTGGAAAGCATCCGCTTCCGGATACTGCCATACTGTCACTTCCCATTCCGACTTCAAGGTATCGTCGTCGCAGGAAACCGCGTAATAGGGCGTCTGGATGGAAGAGGCGTTCGCATTGAAATCGATGAGGTTCATATAGCGGACTTGTGTGGATGGAACTTCCAGTTGAGTCTGAAAGGTGAAGACAGTCTCGGTTTGAATTTCCTGGGGACTCCCGGCCAGCGTGACTCCGGCCTTCAGGGTGCCTCGGTACAGGGTGCCCTGGATCAGGTTCTGCGAAGGAATGAATACGGCCGTATCCTTATGAATTTGCCATTGTCCCTTCACCGCTTCGCCATCTCCCTCCGGGAGAATGGGAACAAGGGAGAAAAGCGCTTCGCATCCGGAAAATCCAGGGTCGCTGAATCTGATCTCGATGCCGGTGTCGGGTGGAACACCAGTTCCACGCTCGGCGGGCAGCGTGGAAACGACCCGGAAGTCTCTTCTGGTCTGGAAAGCCCAGGATTCATGAAGATTCGCATCCGGATGATCCAGCGTGAACCGATAAAGCTGACCCGCGGCAAGGGTTTCATCCGGTATCAGCTGCGCGCCGTCGCCTTCCGCCTGCAGCTTGAATCCGAACCTTGGCTGAACCTGAATGTTCTTGGCGAGATTATCGAGGCCGATGTTCTGTACCGGATTTCCTTCGGCCGTTTTAGGAAAGGAAAGATGAAAAATGGTCTTCAACCCGATTCCGGTTGCGGTGTCGTCCTGCGCGGTCATCAGGACGCGTGGCCGTTCCCCGGCTTCCTCACCGGAGGAGGCGGAAGCGGTAGTTCCCGCTGTCCCCGAGGTGGCGGAAGCGGCTGGTATTTCGGGCTGCTCCCGGCTCATCAGGATTACCCCGAGGCTGATGCCCGCCACCAGGAGCATGACGATCAGGCCTGCCCACCAATACCTTTTCAGGAGATTCGATGCATTCATGCTGTTCCTCCCATGCGGCCGGTTTATGGCGGGAAGGTCGGATGGCATTCAGGTTTGAACGGATCATTGAACGGATCATTGAACGGACATGCGCACATTCTCGAGGACAGGATCCCGATAGGCGACAACGCGGCTCTTGCCGGTATGTTTTGCTTCATACAGCGCTTCGTCCGCATGCCCGATGATATCGGCCATGCCAGTCCCTGCAGGTTCCGTGCTGATTCCGAAGCTGGCGGAATTTTGGAAGCGGGTTCCGTCACTGGTTGCATAAACCTCGCTCCGTATTCTGGCAAGGATGGTTTTGGCGCATTTGGCAACATCAATAGCCGGCGTGTCCTGAAAGGTTGAAATCAATTTCTCGCCGCCATACCGGAACGAACGGCCGCCATACCGCTTCGTCTCTTCCCGCAGAATGCGTCCGACCACGCGGAGCACCTCGTCTCCCATTGCGTGGCCATACGTGTCGTTCACTTTCTTGAAGTTGTCAAGGTCGAGTATGATGACGCCGACTGTTTTGGCTGAGGTGTAATGCCCTTCCTTGATGAGGGAATCCAGATAATCCCGGTTGCGGAGCTGGGTGAGTCCATCCGTGATGGCAATTTCCCGCATCTCCGTGAACAGACGCGCATTTTCAAAATAGACGCTCAGCTGGGCGGCGATCAGTTCGAAGAACTCTTCCCGCTGCTTCGACATCATATTGGGTTGTTCGTAATAGACGGCAATCAGCCCATATTGACCATTTCCGCGCCGGATGGTGTAAACACCCAGACTTCCCTTCAGAAGGGAGCCGAACGGCTGTTTTTCAAGGTTGTGAAGCACAAGGGAAGACTGCATGATGCCAATCACCTGCATGGACAAATCGAAGAATTTTGTGTCGAACTTGCCCCGCAGAGCGCTTTTCATGACATTTTCCTTCACATAGCGCGATTCACCGATATCCACCAGAATGGCGCAGGCGGAGACACCCATCACCCCGGCCAGGACATCGTCGACACTGTCGAGCATGGTGTCGAAGTCAAGAATGCTGCCCATATAGGTATTCACCTGCTTGAACAGACTGCTCAGACTGATCTGCTCCTCAAGCTGACGGATTTTCCTGTCCTTTTTCTGGACCTCGAGGCGTATGGCGTCCATGGCGCCGGATATGGCTTCCAGACTGGTTTCTATGGCATTTTTCACGTCGGTCATTCAGGCGCCTCCATGGTTTGCTTCTGTATGCGAATCCAACCTGTCCCGCATGCTGCTGCATGCAGTTCAACCATATCATATCCTGACGGTCCGCACCATCCCGCCTGACCGTGGAATGGGACCAAACGGCATGGATTCCTGCATCACAACACGCAAAATCGAGTTATGACAACGGGATCATTCGCGGATTGCTTGTTTTGATTGCTTGTCCGATACCGGAAAAGCAGTAATTTCATACAAAAAACTGGCTGATTATCCAAACCGATGCGTTGACAGGTTTGGACACGAGGCATTAAATGGGTAATGTAATTCATGAATCAATCAAGACGCCCAAATATTCATCCATGCAAACAGGAGGCGGAAACATGGCAAACGTAAGAATCGGGTTCATCGGCTGCGGCGGTATCGCAAATCAGAAACATTTCCCCGGCATGATTCAGCAGAAAGGCGTGGAGCTTGTCGCTTTTTGCGACATCGTCACCGAAAAGGCCCAGGAGGCCGCAAAGAAATATGGAACGCCGGATGCAAAGGTTTATTCGGACTACAGGGAACTTCTCGCAGACAAGACCATCGATGCGGTTCATGTCCTGACCCCGAACGTTTCCCACTGCGAGATCAGCGTCGCGTCGCTTGAAGCAGGCAAGCATGTTCTATGCGAGAAGCCGATGGCCATCAATCCGGAAGAAGCGCAGAAGATGCTTGATGCGCGGGATCGCACGGGCAAGATGCTTACGATCGGATACCAGTATCGTCATTTCCATGACAACGTCATTGCGAAGAAAGTTGTCGAGGATGGCTGGCTCGGAGACATCTATTATGCGGAAGCTTCCTACATCCGTCGCCGCGGTGTTCCCACATGGGGTGTATTCACCGACAAATCCAAACAGGGCGGCGGTCCGCTGATTGATATCGGTACGCATGCCCTGGACCTGACATTGTGGATGATGAACAACTATGAGCCGGATTATGTGGTTGGCGCTTCCTATGAAAAACTCGGCCGCCTCCTCGGACCCGGGGAACAGGGGCAGTCCGACTGGCGCGGCCGCAAGGATTCCTGGAACAACACGACCTTCGAGGTGGAGGATTCCGCGTTTGGATTCGTCCGCATGAAAAATGGCGCGACCATCAACCTGAAGGCTTCCTGGGCGCTGAACATGGCCACGGATCCCGGCATGGTCCTCCTGTGCGGCACAAAGGGGGGTCTGGACACGAAAGACGGTGTCCGCCTGAACCATGTCGTGGCCGGTGAATCCTCGATCACGACGGTCGGGCAGAAGGTGCCGATGTTCATTCCGGGATTCGGTGGCGGGGAAGCCCCTCCGTCCCGTGAGCATGAGATTTGGGTGGCAGCCCTGAAAGGCGAGGGAGAGCTTTTCGTTCTGCCGGAACAGGCCATCGTCGTGACAAAAATCCTCGATGCCATCTACCAGTCTTCCAGGACAGGCAAGCCGGTATATTTCAAATAATCGGGACATGAAAGGAAGGCAAATCATGGACAAAATCAGCCTGGCATTGTATTCCTACGGGATGGACAGCACCTTCACGATGGAAGAAAAATTAAAGATTGCTTCCGATATGGGCTATACAGGCGTGGAATTCGCAGGCGGCTATGGAGGCCTGGAAGCGACTGAACTCAAGGCGATTCTGGTGAAATACAACCTTGTTCCCGTATCCTCGCATGTGCGATTCGATGAAATCGACAATCACCTGGCTTTCCTGAGAGAACTGGGCGGTCAAATGATCATCGTGCCCTCCCATCCGTTCGCCACGAAGGAAGAAGCGCTGGAATTCGCCGCACAGCTCAACGAGAAGGGTCGTGAAACGGCGAACTATGGGTTGAAGCTCGGTTTTCACAACCATACGAGCGAATTTTTCCCGGATGAAGGCAAACCTTTGCTGGAATATGTGATTGAGAATACGGATCCCGCTCTCGTCGGGTTCGAGTTGGACTGCGGCTGGGCATCCGCGGCCGGCATCGACCCGGTGGATTACATCAATCAGCATGCCGGTCGCTTCATGGCCATCCATATCAAGGAAAACAGCAAGGTGACCGGTCCGGACAAGCCGCGCAGCGCGAAGGACAAGACCCCGTTCTTCAAGATGGATGACAACGGCAAACCCATCTTTACCGACGAGTTCCGCAAAATGATGGAGGAGCGCGGCCGAATGAATGTCGCGGCCGGCACCGGCATCGTGGATTGGCGCAAAGTCATGGATGCCGCCGAAGCACAGGGGTGCAGGGTCCGCATCGTGGAACGCGAATGGAGCTACAACTCGCCTCAGGATCGCGTTGCCTGCCTGCGGGAGGACATCACCTACCTGAAGGGTCTATGAAGATGAAAAACATGAAATCCGGCAAGGAACAAACCCGAAATGAATACATGGCAGACGGAATACGGCTGGTCCGGAACGAAGGGGGCGCGACACTCGGGCTCTCAACGGATTCAGGGGTGAAACTGATTGAAGCCGACGGATTCCTGTTCAAGGATCTGAACAGGGACGGCAAGCTGGATAAATACGAGGATTGGCGCCTGTCCGCCCGGGAACGCGCCGAGGACCTTGCCGGAAGGATGACGGTCGAACAGATCGCCGGTCTGATGCTGTACAGCGCCCATCAGATGGTCCCGGCCATGCCGATGGGCCCGTTCGGAGCGGCAACCTATGGCGGAAAATCCTTCCCGGAAAGCGGTGCGGCACCCAGCGATCTCTCCGACCAGCAGATGGCCTTTCTTGAGAAGGACAACCTGCGCCATGTCCTTGTGACCCGGGTGAAGGACAATGAAACCGCGGCGCGCTGGAACAACAAGCTGCAGGCGTTCGCGGAGGGAATTGGCCTTGGCATCCCGGCGAACAACAGCTCCGACCCGCGTCATGGGATCGATGCGACGAAAGAGTTCAACATGGGCGCTGGCGGCACCATCTCCATGTGGCCCGAGGAAATCGGCCTGGCGGCGACCTTCGACCCGGCACTTGTCCGGAAGTTCGGAGAAACCGCCGCTCGTGAATACCGCGCGCTTGGGATCGCAACCGCTTTGTCTCCGCAGATCGATCTGGCGACGGATCCACGGTGGGGCCGCTTCAATGGCACATTCGGCGAACACCCTGGTTTGGCGGCAGATATGGCTCGTGCCTATTGCGACGGTTTTCAGACCACGCTGGATGAGGAGGGAAAGTCCCTCGGATGGGGTGCAGGAAGCGTCAACGCCATGGTGAAGCACTGGCCAGGCGGCGGAACCGGTGAAGGCGGGAGGGATGCGCACTTCAATTACGGAAAATACGCGGTGTATCCCGGTGGTAATTTCAAGCAGCACATGGTTCCGTTCACGGAAGGCGCGTTCAAGCTTGAAGGGGGGACCGGCTGCGCATCGGCTGTCATGCCCTACTACACCGTATCGGCAGGTCAGGATGGCGCAGCGGACGAAGAAGCGGGCAATGCATACAGCCGGCACATCATCGGAAAGCTGCTTCGTGAAGACCAAAGCTACGAAGGGGTTGTTTGTACGGATTGGGGCGTAACAGGCAATGAAGGTCCGGATGTCGACACCTTCTCCGGGAAATGCTGGGGAGCGGAAACCCTGACCATCGCCGAGCGCCATTACAGGATTCTGATGGCCGGCGTCGATCAGTTCGGTGGCAACAATGACGCCGGGCCTGTGCTGGAAGCGTACCGCATGGGTGTCGCGGAACACGGGGAACCCTGGATGCGGAAGCGTTTCGAACAGTCTGCCGTCCGTCTGCTGATGAACATCTTCCGCGTGGGTTTGTTCGAAAACCCGTATCTGGACGTTGCGGGGACGGTGGAAATCGTTGGCCGGTCCGACTTCATGTCGGAAGGCTACAAGGCACAGCTCAAGTCGATTGTTCTGCTGAAGAACAGGCACGGCATTCTCCCGCTGGCAAAAGGGACGAAGGTCTATATCCCGGAACGGCATACGCCGGCGATGAAGGGATGGTTCGGCATGGGGACGCCTGAACGGACTGCTCCGCCCGTCAGTCTGGAGATTGCCGGGCGTACCTTCACGGTGGTCGGTACACCCGGGGAAGCGGAATGCGCACTCGTCTTCATCCGTGGTCCCATCAATCCGATGATGCAGGCGGGGTACAGCCGTGAGGACCGCGCGGCCGGCGGGAACGGATATGTGCCGATCAGCCTCCGGTACAGACCCTACACGGCGGATCTTGCAAGGGAAACAAGCCTTGCGGGCGGAGATCCGCTGGAAGGGTTTGCGAATCGTTCGTACAGGGGGAAGACAGGGTGTACCCCGAACGAGTCCGATCTGGATCTCGTGCTTGATACCCGTCGGGTGATGGGAGACAAGCCTGTCCTCGTGATGCTGCATCTGGAACGACCGGCAATCGTTGCCGAGTTCGAGCCGGTGGCGGATGCGCTTGTGGTTTCTTTCGGGGTGCAGGATCAGGCCCTGTTCGACATGCTGTCCGGCGTGGCGGAACCCTCCGGACTGCTGCCCATCCAGATTCCCGATGGCATGACGACCGTCGAGACGCAGTGCGAGGATTTGCCGCTGGACATGACCTGTCACTGTGATCTGGAAGGAAATGCATACGATTTCGGCTTCGGGCTTTCCTGGTCCGGGGTCATCCGGGATGAAAGGACGGCCAGGTACGTCAGGCATGTCTGAATCGGGTGCACAAAGGACGGCACACCTCCTTGAAGGCGGTGTGCCGCCTTTTTCATCAAATGCCGGTGATCAGCCGTTCCATCATCAGGTGGCAGAGTCCATCCCGATAGTCACGGGTCCTGTCCCGCAGGGAAATGTCCGGAATATGGGTCGCCGGCAGGTACTCATGACACTTCTCCCTGATAAGCCGGATATCCTCATCGGCCAGTTCCCCCTGGCAGAAAAGGACCGCGTCGGGGTTGATGATGACAGCCATGGAGGTGATGAGTCTTGCCAACGCGTCGAGGGTGCGAGGCATCCCCGTCATTCTCTCTGGTTGTCCGGTCGTTCCGACTCTCCGGTATAGGGCGCTGAGCAGGGTATCCTTGTCATACAGCGGAATCCTGCCGACTTCTCCTGAAAACCCCGTGCTTCCCCGTACAATGCGACCGTCGCTGATGATGCCCGCGCCGGGTCCGAACGGCCCGATGGTGAGATAGACAACCGTTTTTGCGCTTGTTTCCAGGCATGTGTTCAGATAGCCCAGTGCCGCACAATTCATGTCGTTTTCCACGGTAACCGACAGATTGAATTGATTTTCCAGATAAGACGTCAAATCAAAGTTTTCATACCCTATGCTGTTGTGAAGCCATCGGATGCATCCGTTCGCGACCACTCCCGGTATTCCGATGGCTCCCCCATACACCTCGGGATGGCGGTGCTTGATTTCCGTGATGGCTTTTCCGAGGGCCTCGGGGCCCTCCAGGCGGTTGATGATGTGGGCCCCCTCCAGCAGTATTCTGCCGGAATAATCCGTGATGACGTGATGAAGGGTATTTTGCTCGATATGCATCACCAGGCCGAGTCGATAGTGCCTGTTGAACGCATATTTCTGGGGATGTCGTCCGCTGCCGGAGAGGTCATAGCCGATCATGGAGATTTCTCCGTATTTCTCCATGGCGTCCAGCAGGTTGCCGACGGTCGGAAAACTCAGATCCGTTGCCTTGCTGAGGTCCTGTCTGGTGGCCTGGCCCAATGTGTGAAGGGCTCTGCGAATGCGGACGATATTGGATTCTGAAGGGGTGTGGATGTTTCGGGCAGCTCTGGACATGTTGTGTTTACTCCATTCTTGCCGGTTTCGCCAGTGGGTTCCCGATGCTGGATGAAAATTGCGCGACCTGTTTTTAAAGCTCTTTAATATATCGAATTTATCATGGATTTTACGATGATGCAAATGAATCGGAAAACATGGGAAGGGAGCCACCTGCCCGCAGCCTTTCATTTCCATGCCGAATCTGGTACAATGGGGACCAGATTCGCAACAAAAGCTGGGTCTTTTTCTGTGAAAGACCTACTCGAAAAGGCAGATACAGATGAAAATCCTCGAAATCACAGCCGCGGAACGGATGGGCGGCAGAATTGTCGTGCCTGGTGCAAAAAACAGTGCCTTGGCGCTTTTGGCCGGTGCCTGTCTGTCCGATGCCCCGGTACAGATACGAAATGTTCCCGACATCTCCGATGTCGGAATTGTTCTGCAGATTATCCGCGACATGGGCGGGTCCGCCCGCAGGGAGGGCCATACCGTCACCGTCGACGGCGGCGGCATCAGAACGCCGGAGATCTTGCCGGAAGAAGCGGGAAAGATTCGGACCGCCTATTATTTTGTCGGTGCCCTTCTGGCCCGTTTCGGAAAGGTTTCCGTCGGCTACGCCGGAGGGGACGATTTTACAGAACGCCCCATTGATCAGCATTTCAAGGGTCTCCGCGCCCTGGGAGCCTCCATCATCCTGTACAAGGATCATTATGTCGTGCAAGCCGGGCGTCTCAAGGGCGCGGAGATCCAGTTCGACACCATCACCATGGGCGCCACCATCAATCTGATGATGGCGGCCGTGCTTGCGGAAGGACGCACCGTGCTTCGCAATGCGGCACGGGATCCCGAGGTGGTCGATCTGGCCGTCATGCTCAACGAGATGGGTGCCGGCATCATCGGCGCGGGAACGGAGACCATCCGCATCGAAGGTGTGATGAGACTCGGCACTGCCAGCCATTCCGTCATACCTGACCGGCTGGTGGCCGCAGCCTTCATCACGGCGTTGGGGACAACGGGGGGAAGACTGGTTCTTGATCGGGCGGTCCCAGAACACCTTGCGAATCTGATTGGGAAATACAGGGAAATCGGTTATGATTTCACCACTTCGCCGGACAAGCAGAATCTCATTGC
>JAIFNI010000315.1 GCA_020047785.1 Clostridia bacterium | reverse complement strand
GATCTTGGAACAGTCTGGTGCGGTCTTCATCCCATCTCCCGCCTGAAGGACGCCATCCGGGTCATCCTCAGTCTTCCGGAGACCATCATCCCGATCGGCATGATCGCCTTGGGACACGGTGCAGAAGAGCGTTCTGTCGGGGATCGCTACGATGAATCGAAGGTGCATTGGGGAAAATGGTAAACGTTTCACCACGGCTGCCCTGAACCCGGAAACCGAGGCAGACCGGTCCGTTACCCGCAGCTTTGGAGGAACACCTCATGAAAACCCTGCTTTCCCTCATGAAAAAGTGCACGGGCTATTATATTGTCGCCTTTCTGGTGATGATCGCCAGCATTGCGCTTGATATGTTCAACCGTGGTGCTGTTCCTCATCAACTGGAAGCTGGCGCTGATGAGCCTTTGCATCCTGCCGGTCATCGCGTTTGTCGCGCTGCGCCTGGAAAAGCAGATCGGCAAGACGTTCGAGGAAATCAGCGATCAGCGCGCGCTCATGAACACGACGGCACAGGAGAACCTGGCCGGCGTGCGCCTTGTGAAGGCGTTTGGGCGTGAGAAGCATGAAATCCAGAAGTTTCTGGATCAGAACAAGGAAAACTACCGGCTGAATGTGAACCAGGCAAAAATCTGGTCCAAGCACCAGCCGCGCATTGAATTCCTCTCGAACCTTGTCATCGTGCTGGTCACCAGCATCGGCGGATTCATGGTCATCGGCGGCGGTCTTCCTTCCGTCGGCACGCTGGTTGCCTACACCGGTTACATCAACATGCTCATCTGGCCGATGCGCATGCTGGGCTGGCTCATCAACGTGCTGGCACAGTGCCTGGCGTCCATCAAGAAAATCGACGCGCTGTTTTGCGAGGAGCCGGATATCAAGAGCCCGGAAAAGCCTGTCGAACCAGAGGGACGAGAAGGGCATGTCGTGTTTGACCATGTCACGCTCGAAGCAAACGGCATGAAAATACTCGAGGACATCTGCCTGGATGCGAAGCCTGGCAGTACGGTCGCCATCATGGGGGCTACGGGTTCCGGCAAAACGTCCATCATCAACCTCATCGGGCGATATTACGATGTCACCGGCGGGCGCGTGCTGGTGGACGGGGTGGACGTGCGTGAGCAGAACCTCGAATTGCTGCGAAGGAATACCTCCGTCGTCATGCAGGATGTTTTCCTGTTTTCGGACACCATCGAGGAGAACATCCGCTTCGGCAGCACGGAAATATCCCAGGACACGCTTGTGCAGGCATCCAAGGATGCGCATGTCCATGAATTCGTCATGAAACTCCAGGACGGATACAAGACCGTCATCGGCGAGCGTGGCATCGGTCTTTCCGGCGGACAGAAGCAGCGCATTTCCATGGCACGCGCCCTCTCCCGGAACAGCAGGGTCCTCGTGTTCGACGATTCCACTTCCGCGCTGGACATGGAGACGGAACATCAGATTCAACAATCACTGGAGTCGCGTACGGACGAAACGAAGTTCATCATCGCGCACCGTGTTTCCGCGGTCAAGAATGCCGATGAGATTCTGTTCCTCGAGGACGGACGTGTGCTGGAGCGCGGGAACCACCAGTCGCTGATCGATCGGAAGGGGCGCTATTACGATACATACATGCTGCAGTTCCAGGGCCTCCTCGACATCCACGACGAAGAAGCGGGTTGAGGACAAACCGATTGAACCATGAATTCTTCCGTCAGGGATTTATTCCATCAGGATTTTTCAGATCACTTCCGGACGTTGGCGTCCGGGTTCGACACAGGAGGATACCATGCCCATCAACAATTTCCGTGAAGACGAGGTCATGAAGGAAGAAATCAACTTCAGGACGATTGGCCGCCTCTTCTCGTATCTGAAACCCCATTTGCCCGCCGTGGTGCAGACCCTGGTGCTGATGGCCGTCGCCATTTCGGTGGAGCTGTTCAACCCATGGTTTCTGAAACTCGGCATCGACAAATACATCGCGAACGGTGACGGGAAAGGCATGCTGATCCTTGGCGGGATCATGATTGTCCTGAATTTCGGCACGCTGTATTGCGCGCGTTTCCGCATGATCAAGATGTCGAAGGTCACCAACGACATTCTGATGACCATCCGCCAGCAGTTGTACACCCACATCCAGAAATTGTCGTTCTCCTTTTTCGACAGCCGGCCGGTCGGGAAAATACTCGCGCGCATCATCGGTGATGTAAATGCCCTCAACGACCTGTTTACAAACAGTGTTACAAGCCTCATCCCCGAAGTCGTGAAAATCATTGCGGCGGTCGTCATCATGCTGCTCATGAACTGGCGGCTCGCGCTCGCGGCATTGGTCACGCTCCCCTTCATGGTGACCGTGATGGTGTTTGTCAGCCGTGCCTCTCACAAAGGCTGGCAGATATTCCGCAAAAAGGCTTCCAACATGAACGCATTTACACATGAGGATTTTTCCGGCATCCGAGTGGTCCAATCTTTCGCGGCCGAGAAGGAAACGAGCAAAACATTTTGGGAGCTGGTGACCGAATGGCGGAAAGCTTTTATCTCCGCCGTGAAATTCTCCGACTTCTTCTGGCCATCGGTCGAGTTGTCCTGGGGCGTCGGCACCCTTGTCGTCTTTTCCTACGGGTTGGTCCTGTTGAATACGGGAACCATCACAGTTGGCTTGCTGGTGGCCTTCTCCGGCTATATCGGCATGTTCTGGCAACCGGTCATGAATATCTCCAACTTTTACAACCAGCTCGTGACCAACATCACGGGCGCGGAAAGAATCTTTGAGATCCTCGACATCAATCCGGAGATTGCAAACCGAAACGACAGCGCGGAACTGCCTCCCATCCAGGGAAACGTGTCCTTCAAACATGTGAATTTTGGCTATGAAGCGACCAAGCCGGTTCTGAAGGACGTTTCCTTCCAGGTCCGGGCGGGGGAGACCATTGCCCTTGTCGGTCCCACAGGCGTCGGCAAGACAACGGTTGTCAACCTGATCAGCCGGTTCTACGAAGCCCAGTCCGGCGAAGTGCTCATTGACGGCCACGATGTGACGAAGGTGACCCTGGAGAGCCTGCGTTCCCAGATGGGCATCATGATGCAGGACAGCTTTCTTTTCTCCGGAACCATCCGTGACAATATCCGCTACGGCCGGCTGAATGCGACCGACGAGGAGGTCGAGGAAGCTGCGAAGGTCGTGCAGGCCCATGAATTCATCGGAAAGTTCGAAAAAGGGTATGATACGGACGTCAACGAACGCGGGGCGCGTCTTTCAGGAGGCCAGCGACAGCTTATCGCCTTTGCCCGGGCGCTTCTGGCGAATCCGCGCATCCTCATTCTGGACGAAGCCACCGCAAGCATCGACACGCAAACTGAAAAACTGGTTCAGGATGGCATCAAGAAACTGCTGAAGGGACGCACGTCCTTTGTCATCGCCCACAGATTGTCCACCATCCAGAGCGCGGACCGCATCATGGTCATTGAGAACGGCGGCATTTCAGAATGCGGTACGCACGACGAGCTGATGCAGAATCAGGGTTTGTACTGGAACCTGTTCATGGCGCAGTTCAAGTTTTTACATACGGGAGAAGCCGTGTAACCTGATTGAGAAAACACAATTTCCGTTTCAAGGAAACCCGTCGGGGGAATAATAAGGCAGTTGGGGACTTCAGGTTCACCGCACGCCTCGCCCCCGCGGGTTTTATTATTTCGGAAAATGCATGCTGGGTCAAATGGGAGGATTTCATGAAGAAACAGCGCCGACATCTCAACCTGGGAATGAAGCTGACATTGCTGACCGTATCCCTTTTGCTTCTTTCCACCCTCAGCATCGGCATACCGGGGTATTTCACCGCGAAAAGCGAATTTGACCTTCAGGGGCAAATCCTGTTGAAAAATGCAGTGAAAATGGCCATCAAAGTGATAGAAGCCCAAAACCGGGGAGTCAAGGATGGTGTGTTGTCGCTGGAAGAGGCACAGGAGCAAGTCAAGATTGCACTCATGGGGCAGAAGCAGGCCGACGGCAAGAGAACCATCGACATGAAAGGGGTGGATCTTGGCAAGAGCGGCTATTTCATTGTATACGACCAACAGGGAGTTGAAGTCATGCATCCCTCCCTTGAGGGAAAAAATGTATGGGAAGTCAAGGACAAGGGTAAATCCGGTTTTCTTCTCGTGCAGGACCAGATAGCAAAAGCAAGGGCTGGAGGTGGATTCACCTACTATGCCTGGGAGTTGCCGAATTCCAAGGTGGTCGGTACGAAAATCACGTATTCTGAAGTGGACCCGAATTGGGGATGGGTGGTCATTGCAGGCTCTTATATGCAGGATTTCAATGCAGGTGCGGACAAGATAACGCGCATCATTCTGATTTCCGGCTTGCTTGTGCTTCTTGTCGGCGTGATCATTTCTCAGATTTTCATCGCAAGCATGACAAAACCCCTTTTGGCGGTCATTGCCGGCATGAAACGGGTTGAAAACAATGACCTGACTTCTCGTCTTGTTCTCGAAAGGAATGATGAGATAGGAATCGTGGCGGGCGGCTTCAACAACATGCTGGAAGCACAACGATCCATGATCCGGGAAGTCATCGAATCCAGCCGCACCATGCTTGCACTTGTCAGTGAGACCGATCGGAGCATGACGGATCTCAGCGCCCGCATCAACGATATTTCCGAAACGACAGAGTCCATCTCGTCAGGCATGCAGGAGACCGCAGCCTCCATGGAGGAGATGAATGCCACATCGACGGAAATCGATCTGGCCATCCTGCAAGTATCACGCAACGCGAAAGAAGGAGCAGGGTCCGTCAGTGTGATCGGCAGGCGTGCCGAGGATTTGAAGGAGAGCGCCTTGCGTTCCAAAACAGCCGCAACCGGCATTTATACACAGACGAATGAGAAAATGAAGGAAGCCATTGCCGATTCCAAAAAAATCGAGCAGATTCGCGTGCTGACGGATTCCATCCTGGCAATCACCTCCCAGACAAATCTCCTGGCGCTGAACGCAGCCATTGAAGCTGCAAGAGCCGGGGAGGCAGGAAAAGGCTTCGCAGTCGTTGCGGACGAGATAAGAAAACTGGCGGAGAATTCGAAGAAGGCGGTCAACGAAATCCAGCAGGTTACCCATTCGGTGGTCGGCTCCGTGGAAAATCTGATCGGCAGCTCGGAGGAACTTCTCGGATTTGTTGACCGTCAGGTGATCGCTCAAAATGACATGCTTGTGGAAACTGGTGAGCGATACAACCAGGATGCCGTTGAAATGGGTGACTTGATTGACGGATTCAACAAAACGGCCGAAGAACTCCTCATCTCGACCAGAGACATGATGCGTGCAATCAATGAAGTGACAAAAGCAACCGCTGATGGCGCGGAAGGTACCGGCAAAATCGCCGAACAGGCGAATGTGATTATCGGCAAGTCCAAATCGGTATCGCTGGTGGCCGAACACTCGAAGGAGATCGCAGAAAGTCTGAACAGGCTTGTTTCGCGATTCACACTGTGATTCCTGATTTTCGAAAGTTATTCTGACCGTTAAGTTTACTCTTCCAGAAGAACCGCATGAACGACGAATCGTGCATCCTCGAAGGCACGGGAACAGGTGGCCAGGGTTAGAATCCGGCTCTGCGGGGTCAGCTTGATTTCCGTGTCTGCCGGATGCATGTTCCGCTCCTGGATTTGATCCAAAAAAATCTGATATTCATCGTCCTCAAAGCGTGTTCGGATAAATGGGAAATCCGTATCTGTCACGTAAGCGGAGAATATCCGGTATCGAAAGGTACCGTGCAGGGTCTGCAAATCGAATGCACGATGGGATTGGTAAAATGCATCATCCTGATATTTTTCGAGATCCCTGAACATGCTGCCATCCTTCATGCGATGGCCGTATATCAGTGTGTGACGATCGCTTCCGTCACCGATGTTTCTCGAATCCATGAAAATGCTGCCCGCCACATTGGGTTCTTTGTCAAACCCGTTGGCAAGGTAGTATTCGTTGTCCATGCCCTTGACCACCGGGTAATCGATGCGCGTGCCCTCCATGGACAGCCAGCCGACGGTGTCGGGATTGATGCGGAACAGGGGCAGCAAGTCGTTGTCCCGGAACAAATGTGTAGAATATTCCGGAGTCATGGGGATTTCGTCCGAAGGAGGTTTATCACTCGCGGGATTGTCTTCCGGCATCGGGTTTGCTTCCGTTCCATCGGACACAGACACGCGCCCGTACTCCGGAGAAACCTCAACCGGGTCTGATTCTGTGCGCATCGCCGAGAGAGATCCGCCAAGGGTCCTTTCCGGACGATGGTCATGATGGCTGTTCCCACTGCCGCTGCCGAGGCGGATATCGTCGACACTGCCAACAGCGCCGGTTCCTTCACCGTTTTGCTGGCTGCACTCGACAAAGCAGGCCTGCGCGATACCCTGAAGGGTGCAGGTCCCTTCACCGTATTTGCGCCTACCGATGCCGCCTTCACCGCATTGCTCGGTGAACTCAACATCACAGCTGAACAACTGCTCAATCATCCGGACCTGTCCAAGGTTCTTCTTTATCATGTTGTTGCCGGCAAAGTCATGAGCACGGATTTGTCCAATGGCTTGAAGGCGGCCACCATTCAGGGTGAAACGGTCATGGCGGACTTGACCGCTGGTGTAAAAATCAACGATGCCAAGGTAACCACTGCGGATGTCGTTGCCAGCAATGGCGTGATTCACATCATTGACAAGGTTCTGGTTCCCAAGGCGTTTGTCCTTTCACCGGCACCGGCTGAAGCCATGGCGGCAACGATGGCCCCGAACAAGAGCATTGTGGAAACCGCCATCGGCAATCCTGATTTCAGCATTCTGGTTGCCGCACTGCAAAAGGCAGGACTTGTCGAAGCTTTGAGCGGCGCAGGACCCTTCACCGTTTTTGCGCCCACCAATGCTGCATTTACGGCACTTCTCGAAAAACTGGACATCACGGCCGAAGAACTTCTTGCCCAGCCTGATCTTGCCAAAGTTCTTCTTTACCACGTGGTTTCAGGAAAAGTCATGAGTACGGATCTTTCCAATGGATTGTCCGCTCCCACGCTGCAAGGTGAAAATCTTGTCTTTGATTTGACCACCGGAGTCAAGGTCAGCGGTTCCACTGTTGTGGCTGCCGACATTGATACCACCAATGGTGTGATTCATGTCATAGACACAGTGCTCGTTCCTGCCGGATTCAGCCTGGCTGAAACCGCAGAGACAACAGCCATTCCGAAAACCGGTGATGAGGCAATCCCCTTCTCCAGCCTGCTGATTCTTGCGGGATTGGCTGGATTGGCCGTCACCTTCGGATATAGCCGTCGTCAGAAGGCGGTTCAGGTTCGTTCCAAGCCCTAAGCAGGATGGCGGTCTTGAAATCAGGAAGTGGGGAAGTGCATTCTCCAGAAAAAGAAAAGTCCGATACGCATAAAAAGGTCGTTCGTATTCTGACAATCATAGGAAAGAGGATGTCTTCTGCATGGAAGACATCCTCTTTTCATTGCGATGGGGTATTCAGAATGTTTTCGGCTTTTTTGCCGGCTCACATCAGATAGTTCCCTTTGCACGACTCATCATTCTGTTCAGTCCGCCGCCATTTTCAAGGTTGACGAATCCGAAGGCTTTCAGGATTTTCAGGGCATATGAGCTTCTGCTGCCGCTTGCGCAGTACAAGATGATTTTTCTGTCTGTTCCACCCAATTCGCCCATTCGCATTTCAAGCTCATCCAGGGGGATATTGACTGCGCCTGGGTAAGCACCATAGGAAAACTCCTCAGTTGTCCGAACGTCGACAACCAGGGTTTCATTGGTTTCCTTCTTCTTCTCCTCAGGAGCGGCTGAAGAGGCAGACTGCTTATCCGCATGACTGATGTCACCGATTCGTTTCGGCTCCGGCGCAGGCAGCACAAGCCGGAAATTGACCGGGGTCAAGGCGTTGACATATCCGGACAGGCTTGCAAACCCGCCGCTGACGTTCAAGACGTTGGTGCGTCCCGCCCCGAGCAGCATCCGCAGAGCCTGGTGTCCCTTCTTCCCGGTGCTGTCATACACGAGGATCTGCTTGTTGGCCGGCAGATCACTGATTACTTCGGGCAAATCCTCCAGGGGTATGTGAACGGCTCCATCCACATGCGATTTCTCATAGGGAAATACATCCCTGACGTCTATCCAAAGCGCACTTTTGCCTTCAAGCCAGGCATCCAGCTCGGAAACGGTCAATGTCGGGGAATAGCCGGACATGCGGTTTTCAGCAGCGTAAGCCGCCATGTTGATGGCATCGTTTGCGTTGCCGAGTGGCGGAGAGTAGGCGAAGTCCATGTCGGCAAGATCTGAAACCGTCAGTTTAGCCGCCGCCGCAGTCGCCAGCACATCCAGCCTCCTGTCGGCGCCTGCATAGCCGGCCGTTTGACCGCCCAGTACAACCCCTGTTTCACGGTCATAGACAACCAGTACGGTCACCTGCTCCGCTCCCGGGTAATAAGAGACATGATGTTCCTTGTGGATGACAACGGCATCGGCATCCAGGCCTGCGGCTCTGGCGCCTTTCAGGGAAAGCCCGGTAATCCCGGCAACGGCCTCGAAAACCCGGACAATGGAGGTGCCTGTGGAGCCTTTATAGGGATGGTTTCCACCAAGTGCATTTTCCGCCGCAATTCGTCCCTGCCTGTTTGCGGGACCGGCGAGCGGAATCCGGACTTTTCTGCCATGAACCCGGTGTTCAAGCTCAATCATGTCGCCTGCGGCATAGATGCTGTCGTCACTTGTCTTCAAGGTCGGGTCCACCAGCAGCCCGCCGGCTTCTCCGATGGCAAGCCCTGCTTCCTGCGCCAGTTTCAGGGTAGGCCGCACCCCGATGGAAAGAAGGACCATATCCGCATCGATTCGAGCGCCGTCATTCAGGGTCACCGTGTTTCTTGCGATTTCCGAAACAGCTTTGCCTGTCAGGACATCAACCCCGTATGCGCGCATTTCCTGCTGGATGAAACCTGCGATTTCTGCTTCCATGATCGCCATCACATGCGGCATCATTTCAACGACTGTCACCTTCATGCCTCTTTTTACAAGGGCTTCGGCCATTTCCAGCCCGATGAATCCTCCGCCGACAACAACGGCTGTCTTTGGTTTGCGGTTCTCGATGTGCGAGGTGATCCTGTCCATGTCTTCAAGGGTCCAAAGTTGAAAAACATGGTCGTGCCCGGCACCGGGAATCGGCGGCGCGATGGGGCGTCCGCCCTGTGCCAGAATCAGTTTGGTGTATTCATATTCTTTCTTTTCGCCTGTTCGGGAATCAACGGCGTGGACAACCTTTTTTTTACGGTCGATTTCAGTTGCGGTGGTATGGATGTGCACATCGGTCTGATATTGTTCATCAAAACTTTCCGGGCTTTGCAGAATGAGTTTGGATCTGTTCTTGATATCTCCCCCAATATAGTAGGGGAGTCCGCAATTGGCAAATGAGATATCAGGGCCTTATTCCAGAATGGTAATCCGAGCCGTTGCCGAGAGTCTCCTTGCTTTTGCCGCAGCGGTGGCACCTGCCGCAACGCCGCCAATGATCACGATTTTTTCCATTGCTTTTTCCTTTCGGGCATTTATTGATCTCGTATTCCAATCTTACCAACATTTCTAAGAAAGGAATGTAATAAATGCACAATCCGAAAAGCCTTGCGTGATTGGTCCTGTATCAGTGTCCGGCAATGCCCGCGAAGATCGAGGCGGTCAACAGCATATGGGAAAGATAGTATGTCGGCAGGATCCATCCGGCCAACGCCTGATTGCCTGTAAAATCAGTTTCGCCAATGCTGAAATCCGAAAAAAGGATCAAGCCGATGCCGGCCGTCAACGGGAGATATCCGGGCAATTCCGCATCTGCCGTTGCCGTGAAAGCAAACGTGGCGCAGGAAATGAGGATATATGCATACATGGCCACCTTCATGGGGATGCCGGCAATATGCGGAACCAGCCGAAACCTGTAATAAACACTGAAAACGAGCACCATCGCAAGAAGGAGGATTATGGCGGGAACCCACTGATTCGGCCGCGCAAGCGCGTATGCCAGATAAGCTGCATGTGCGCCGAAAAAGCATAGTATGCCGTACAGATAAAATGTCTCATGCCCTTTCCGGAAAGACAGGAATGCATCGCCGATGATGGAAGCTGCCAGCGCTGCCAGAAGGGGCAGGACAGGAGAAAAAGGCATGCCTGATGTCCCCAGGAGCAGGCAGATCAGGAAGATGCAGCTTGCGGTAACCAAGGCTTTGAACAGGAATTTCGTTGTTCGAAGAGCCAGAACAGAAAAGACTGCCGGAATGAAAAGACCGAACCACCAGCAAGCGGACATGCGGAACCTCCTGTTTCATTCTTGCACCCAGAAGGATTTTATCATAGGGATATCAGGGAAAGAAACGCCTGTGCGATTTTTCTGTGCCTTGAGGCCATTTTTCCGATGAACCGGCACATTTGATTTTTTGTGGTTCTGTGCTACTATGAAGATCGCATGTTCGGGGAAACACGTGTTGTTTTTTGACCCGCCAGGCTCCTCCGAAAACCAGTCGGAGCATGAGCTTCCAACTCGAAATGAACAATGGAAAGGGAATGGGGAATGAACAAAACTGAGCCGCTTGGTCGTTGGACGAAGGAAAAATCGGAAGAGTTGTATGGCATCAAGAATTGGGGAGCTGGTTATTTCACCGTCTCCGATCAAGGCGAGGTTCTGGTGAGTCCGCAGAAGGACAATGCAACGGGCGCAGTCAGCCTCATGGACGTCATCTCCGGCGTGAAGGAACGCGGGCTGGATATGCCCGTGCTCCTGCGGTTTGAGAATCTGCTGGATTCCCAGATTTCCTTCCTCAACAATTCGTTCCGCAAAGCCATGAAAAAACTTGGCTACAAAGGCGAGTACCGTGGGGTCTATCCGATAAAGGTCAACCAGCAGCAGCAGGTTGTGGAAGAGGTTACAAAATTCGGACAGCGCTATCATCATGGTCTTGAGGTCGGCAGCAAGCCGGAACTTGTCGCCGCGCTCTCCCACATGCAGGACAAGGAAGCCTGCCTCATCTGCAACGGATACAAGGACGAGGAGTTCATCGATCTCGGGCTCTATGCGATTAAGATGGGCTTTAAATGCTTTTTCGTCATTGAGATGCCCGGGGAGCTGGATCTGATCATCGAGCGTTCCAAGGTTCTTGGTGTGAAACCCAATATCGGCATCCGTATCAAGCTGTCTGCGAAGGCAGGCGGACACTGGACGGAATCCGGTGGAGACCGCAGCATTTTCGGGCTCCGTGTCTCCCAGCTCATCGAGATGGTTGACAGTCTGCGCGACCGCGACATGCTGGATTGTCTGAAGCTGCTGCATTATCACTTAGGCTCCCAGATTCCGAACATCCGCGACATCAGATCGGCTGTGCAGGAGGCAACCCGCGTGTATTCGGAACTGGTGGCGGAGGGGGCCCCCATGGGTTATCTCGACCTGGGTGGCGGCCTGGCCGTCGATTATGATGGGTCAAGCACGAACTACACGAACAGCCGCAATTATACCGTGGAGGAATACTGTTCCGACATTGTTGAAGCGGTCATGACCACGATGGATTCCACAAACACCCCGCATCCCATCATCATCACGGAGTCCGGTCGTGCCATAGTCGCCTATTATTCCGTGCTTCTTTTCGATGTGCTGGATGTGGAAAAATTCGAACTGTACCTGATTCCGGAAATTCTGCCGGAGGGGACGGCTGAGCAGGTCCGGAACCTGCATGATGTGCTGAAGAACATCAGCCACAAAAACATCCAGGAGTGTTACAACGACGCGCTCTATTATCGGGACGAAATCCGGGACATGTTCAAGCATGGCCGGATATCCCTGCGGGAGCGGTCTTTTGCAGAAAAAATCTTCTGGAACATCATCCACCACATTGCCAAGCTGAAGGAAAAGCTGAAGCATTCCCCGCCCGATCTGGAAGACATCGAAAGTGCCATCGCGGACATTTATTACTGCAACTTTTCCGTGTTTCAATCCATCCCGGACAGTTGGGCCATCGATCAGCTCTTTCCGATCATGCCCCTGCACAGACTGCTGGAATTGCCGAAACGAAATGCCGTCATCGCCGACATCACCTGCGACTGCGATGGGAAAATAGATAAATTCATTGATCTGCACGATGTCAGAAACACGTTGCCGTTGCACGAAATGCGGAACGGAGACGATTATTACCTCGGAATTTTCCTGGTGGGGGCCTATCAGGAAACACTGGGAGACCTGCACAATCTGTTTGGTGATACAAATGTTGTCAGCGTCCGCATTGATGAGGACGGCCATTATGATCTTGTGCGGGAAATCCATGGCGACAGCGTGGCGGATGTGCTGACCTATGTCGAGTATGACCCGAAAGTGATGCTCACACGCTTCCGGGAAACGGCCGAGGAGGCCATCCGGGAAGGACGGATCACCGTGGCCGATCGTCGCGAAATTCTGTCGGCGTATGACAACGGACTGCGCGGCTATACGTACTACGAGCAATAAGCGAGCACACAAGAACAGCTGGGCGGGGATTTACAATGACTCGGGATATCCGGTTGCCGTTTTCTATGAATGTCCGGTTGTTGATTTTTGCATCCTTTTGTTCTCGTACATCGCTTCATCCGCAAGCTGCATGATTTTGGTATGGTCATTGAAGTCCCGGTCAAACTCGATCAGACCGTAGCTGAAGCGGATGATTTCGCAATGTTCGCCCAGACAAAGAGGATTGTTGATGAAATGATGCTGGATTTTCCGGATCAGGGGTTCCGTTTCTGAAGACTTTTTGCCGGGGAACACTGCGACGAATTCATCGCCGCCGTATCGGGAAAGATAGTCCCCCTCACCAAGGTGACCCTGAAAACCGTTCGCAAAATGGACAAGGGCTTGGTCTCCGTTGAGGTGGCCGAACTGATCATTGATATGTTTGAAGCTGTCCAGGTCCATGGAAACGAGGGTGCCCGAAAGGGTGCCTTCTTTTGCGCGCGCAAGATCCGCCCGCAGCAGTTCCGTGAAATGCCGTCGGTTCAGAAGGCTTGTCAGTGTGTCGTAGTTCATCAGCCAGGTATTCAACTCCTGCTGCCGGAAAATCTTGATGACTTTGCACATCTCGTTGACAAAAATTCCGAGACGCTCAATGTGTTCCTGTCCAAAGGATTTGAAGGCATCACTGTCGATGTTGATCATGCCCCATAATTTCGAGTCGATGAGAACAGGCGCACTGATAATGGACTCTACCGATTCAGTCGCCGAGTTCAGCGTGTCGTAACGTTCTTCGTCCAGAACCTTCTGGTTGAAGGCATGAAAATCGTTGACGATGACGGTTCTGTCATATTTTCCGTTCGTCAGGACATGAGAGAATGTTTCCTCGATATTGAGTTCGATGGTTCGAAGGATATCCATGTTATGCCCGTATGCAGCTTCAAACCGCATATGGCATCCTTCCGTTACCTTCAGCAAGGAGGCCATCTTCGCATTGGGTATGGCTTCGACGGCCTTCTGCAGGATGAGGTTGTATAAGTCTTCACGCTTGTCCAGCTTGGCTGATTCCACGACAAAGTCGTAAATGACATCCTTGAAGTGCAAGTCTTCATTTTTTCGCTGCACCTGCTGCCGATATGCGAGATAGTGCGGATGCTCGAAACCTGCAATGAGGATTCCCGTAGCCATGGTGGTCAAGAACAGGACCAACCATGCCGGAACTGCAGGGAACAGAAACAGGAGAACCATCCCGAAGGCGATGGCTCCGGCTGCGCCGAAAACATATGGAATGAAAGTCTGTCTTGGAGAATCCACGGCACTCCGATCTCTGCGGTTTCTGCATCGGTGAAAAATCTGGCCCCGAACCGCGCAGGCCCTGCGGCAGATGCATTGTTCCATTATCCCGGTTCAGGTTGGCTGCAAGAGTCTGCTCATTCATCTTATCAGAATCGGGTCGTATTTTCCATGATTCATCCGGATTGTTCAGCCAGATGGAGAGTATGATTCCTGACAGGTCAAACAGGACCGCTCGATGACCGGCCCTGCCTCCGGCATGCCTTTCATTTGCATGTGTTCATTCTGGTGCGGCATCCGAAGACGTGGGTGGAAAAAACGAAACAAACCCGGCTGCGACTGCGGCAACCGGGTTTGTCTTTGGGCTATGAGGGAGGGATTACAATGAAGGATTCTTGATGGCAGCGAGCATCGCATTCTTTATTCCGATGAGAGCTGCCTGCTGTTCGATGATTTTTCCCTTCAGGCTGATGATTTCCTTCAATGCGGTTTCTGCTGTAGCCTTGTTGCGCGCTTTGATGGCCGCACGATAATTGACCCATTGCTGTTCTTTCTGTATGCGCAAAGTCTGGATGGCGGTGTGTACCGGGAGAGCCAGATCATGCTGGGTTTTCAAGGTGGCTTTCATCGTCGCCATCTTTGCATCCCGTTCTTCCTTGGGCAAAGACTTCAGCGAATTGCGGAAGGTATCGAATGCGGCACGGATCTGAAGGTTCAAGGATCGGAGCGTTGCCCAGTTGGCCTTCGCCTGAGTCCGCAGCTTGTTGAGTTCAGTGAAAAGGGAAGAAAACGTACTTTTGAAGGCACGGAGGTCGGTCAGCCTGATGCGGTCCCCGTTGTCCTCCACATTCCCGATGGAAAGGTCCTTCGCGGCATCCCTGCTGATGAGCGCGATTTCTGCGGCGGCATTCACTTCCGCCGCGGGTGGGGTGACAAGGATGACAGTGGCTGGGGTTGTCACGGTCGGCGTAGTTGTTACGGCCGGCGGAGTGGTTGTGCTTGGTGGAGAGAGTTCCGTGGAAGCGTCGGGCGCAGCGGAAAGGGCCCGTGATGCTTCGATCTGTGCTGACTGTCCGTTTTCATTGCCGTTTCCGTTTCCGGAATCTGCAAAGGCTCCGATGGATAGGGTGCCTGTCAAGAGGGCCAGGGTCAGGAGCATGGCTGTGATTTTCCTCATGTTGGTTGCCTCCTCATGCTTTCTGTCGTTTTGACTTGTCGGTTTTTCAGGTCGCATGGTTTCGTTTATTTGTTTTGTCGGGCTGTTCAGGTCTTTCCTGCTGGCATTTGCAACTGTGACGGTTCATGTATCCATGATAACCTCGGGATGTAAACAGGAAAGACAATCAGAAGTAAACGAATTGTAAACGGAAAGGAGACACCAGTGTATAGACTTGTCATCGTCGAGGATGAATACATCGAACGCGAAGCGTTGATGACCTTGGTTGACTGGTTCGGGATGGGACTTGCGCGCGCAGGGCAATTCGCCTTCCCTGGCTTTCCTGATTGCCTTTCGTTTTGCGCCGCATGATATAATGAATCGAGGTGCAAAAATATGGCAAGAGCAAGCAAACCAATGGCGAAAGACGCCAACAGCCGTTTTCAGACAAGAAACAACCGCAGTGAAGTGTTTTCGAAATTCACAAAGAAGGCGGATGAGAAAATCGCTGCCCGCCTGGATAAAACGGAGACAGACAAAGCCGGAACGGAACCACCAAAGGAATAAGGAAAAGAGCCGTTTTGTTTTTGGCATGATGAACAGGAATCTGTTCATGGGATTGGCGGCTCCTCTTCCGTCTTACCGGGTTCGCGCTGGAATTGCGTGTTGTAAAGGGTCGCATATATTCCGTCTTGTTCCAGTAGGTCGTGGTGTGTTCCACTTTCGACGATACGGCCCTTGTCGAAGACCAGGATGTTGTCGGCTGCCAGGATGGTGGAAAGACGATGGGCGATGACAATGCTGGTTTGCCCGTTCAGCGGGGGGACCATTGCCTTCCGGATATATAATTCCGAAAGGGAGTCCAGCGAAGAAGTTGCTTCGTCCAAGATGATGATGTCCGGATTTTTCAGAATGACACGCGCGATGGAGATACGCTGCTTCTCTCCGCCGGACAGCTTGATGCCCCGGTTGCCCACCACTGTCTGATACCTTTCCGGCAGCGTCATGATGAAATCGTGTATATGGGCGGCCTTGCAGGCTTCCATCATTTCATCTGCGGTTGCATCCGATTTGCCGTACCGGAGATTCGCCTCAATGGTGTCATTGAAGAGGTAGGGTTCCTGCATGACGAGACCGATGTGTCCGCGCAGGGATTCGCGTGATGATTTCACCCGGTTTCGAAGAAGAGAAAAAATCCATGGGGAAATGTTGCAGATGGCTGTACATCTGATTTTTCATATTACGGATGATGTGTTTGGAAATCCAGGTGTTGATATAGGTCTGACCTACCGACAACAGCTCCAGCAATAGGGTTGCGCCGATGGATAATCCGACCAGGATGGCCAGCAGGCTCATATTTTTTTGAGGCAGGGCTTTGTCCACAATGCGCCCGACCAGTATGGGAGGGGCGAGTCCAAGGAGGGAAGCGGCAAGCAGCAGAACCAATGCAAGGGACAACTGCTTCCAATAGGGAAGAAAATTGGCCATGATTCGTGTGAATGATTTCAGGGTGATTTTCGTTTTTGCGTCATCGTCCTCGGC
>JAIFNI010000282.1 GCA_020047785.1 Clostridia bacterium | reverse complement strand
GGAAGCCTGTGTTCAAACCGGCGGACTCGAATCAAAAGGGATGCCTTCATCGGCTGAAGCCGGAAAGCATCCCTTGAAAAAGACGGCGAGTCTTTACAGCCTTTTTTCAAGTTCGGCCTTGCGGGCCTCATTGCCTGGCTTGCCAAGCAACGCAAACATGTTTTTCTTGTATTCCTCCACACCAGGCTGGTCGAAGGGATTCACGCCGAGGAGATAACCGCTGATGCCGCAGGCCTTCTCGAAAAAGAAGACGGCATATCCGAACCAGTAGGCATCCATGGCGGGAATATTCAGGACCAGATTCGGCACACCGCCGTCATTGTGGGCAAGGATGGTCCCTTGCATCGCCATCTTGTTGACAAAATCCATGTCCTTGCCTTCGAGATAGTTGAGCTTGTCGAGGTCGTCGGCTGTAGCAATCAGCTTCATGGCTTTCTGCGAAGACTCTATGTTCAGAACCGTCTCGAACAGATTCCGCATGCCATCCTGAATGTATTGGCCCATGGAATGCAGGTCGGTCGAAAAATCCACACCGGCCGGGAAAATCCCTTTCTGATCCTTTCCCTCGGACTCCCCGTACAGTTGTTTCCACCACTCGGTGACAAAATGCAGGGAAGGTTCGTAGTTCACCATGATCTCCGTGGTCCGTCCCTTCCGGAGCAGGGCATTGCGGAGTGCGGCATAACGGTAGCAATCATTTTCGGCAAACGGCTTCGCACAGGCATCGCGGCTGTCGGCGGCTCCCTGCATCATGGCCTGGATGTCGATGCCGGCTGCGGCAATGGGCAGAAGCCCAACGGCAGTCAGAACGGAGAATCGTCCGCCCACGTCATCCGGAATCACAAAGGTTTCATACCCTTCCGCATCCGCCAGCGTCTTCAGTGCGCCGCGCGCCTTGTCGGTGGTGGCATAGATGCGCGATTTCGCCCCTTCCATGCCGTATTTTTCTTCCAGGTATTTTTTGAACAGACGAAATGCGATGGCCGGTTCCGTGGTGGTTCCGGACTTGGAAATGACGTTCACGGAGACATCCTGCCCCTCGATGAGGTCGAACAAATCAGCCAGATAGGCAGGACTGATGTTATTCCCGGCAAAATATACGGCCGGTCCCTTCCGCTTTTCCTTCGGCAGGTTGTTCCGGAAAGAATGTCCGAGCGCATCCAAAGCCGCGCGTGCTCCGAGATAGGATCCGCCTATGCCGATGACGACCAGAACGTCGGAATCCTTGCGGATTTTGGCGGCTGCCTGTTCAATGCGGGCAAACTCCGCTTTGTCGTATGCGACGGGCAGGTCCATCCAGCCGAGGAACTCGCTGCCGGGACCGCTCTTCTCGTGCAGCATTTTGTGTGCGCCCTCGATTTGCGGGGCGAAATAAGAGATTTCATGCTCCGAGACAAAGCCCAGTGCCTTCTTGTAGTCCAGACGTATACCATTCATGGGTCGTCCTCCCTGCTGATGTGAATCGCCTTTCGGCCACACTTATTATAACGGAGCGCGCAGGCATTGAAAAGGGCTGCCCGCAACAGGCAGCCCTTCATGGATGATTGACTTGAAAGCGACTCGGCATGTAAACGCGGTTGAACCGAATCCGCGTCTTTTTGTGGCGGGGCTGGAGATTACGCCATCGGATGAACCCTGTTCGCGTAATCGACCATGTCCGGGTCAATCTTGTATTTCTGTGCCTTGCGCCATTCGAAATACTTCTGGGCAACCTGCGGGAACATGGCCCAGGTGAGGACATCCTCGTCCTGTTCCAGATATTCCGCCATTTCCTTCTTCACTTTTTCCAATTCCGGCTGAAGCGTATCGGCAGGGCGGCAGGTGATGCGTTCTTCCTCGCCGATGATCTTCTTGACGATTTCGTCCGAAATGGGAGCCGGTGTTTTGCCGTACATGCCCTTGACGATTTCCTTCGTTTCCTTCGGCACCATCTTGTAGCGTTCACCGGCGATGACGTTCATCACGGCCTGTGTACCGACAATCTGGGATGACGGGGTGACCAGCGGCGGGAATCCGAGATCCTCGCGGACACGGGGAACTTCCCGCAGCACTTCGAGGAACTTGTCCTCTTTCCCTGCCTGCTTGAGCTGGGACACCAGATTGGAAAGCATGCCGCCCGGCACCTGGTACTTGAGCGCGTTGACATCGACGCCCATGACCTTGTAGCTGAGAAGTCCGCTCTTGAGATATTTCTCACGGAGCGTTTCGACATACTCGGAAATGTCACTCAGCAGATCGAGGTCATATCCTGTGTCATATTTCGTCCCCTTGAGCGTGGCTACCAGAGGCTCGGTCGGGGGTTGGGACGTTCCCAGCGCCAACGGGCTCATGGCGGTATCCACGATATCAATGCCGGCCTCGATGGCCTTGAGGTAGGTCATCGATCCCACACCGGACGTGTAGTGCGTATGCAGTTCAATCGGCACCTTCACGGTTTCTTTCAGCGCCTTCACCAGATCATAGGCTTTGTAGGGAACCAGAAGACCTGCCATATCCTTGATGCAGATGGAATCAGCACCCATCTCCTCCAATTGCTTGGCATCCTTCACGAATTGATCCAGGCTGTGGAATGCGCTCTCGGTATAGGAGAATGCAACCTGTGCGTGGCCGCCTTCGCGTTTTGTGGCTTTCACGGAACGTTCCACATTGCGGTAGTCGTTCAGCGCGTCAAAGATTCGAACGATATCCATGCCGTTGGCAATGGATTTCTGCACGAAATAATCCACGACATCATCGGCATAATGCTTGTATCCAAGCAGGTTCTGTCCGCGGAGCAGCATCTGGAGCTTTGTTTTCTTCACTTTCGAACGAATGATGCGCAGACGATCCCATGGATCTTCGTTCAAAAAACGCACACATGCGTCAAAAGTGGCACCGCCCCAGCATTCCAGGGCATTGAAACCAATATTGTCCAGCTTTTCGAGAATCGGCAGCATTTCCTCCGTGGTCATGCGCGTGGCAATCAAGGACTGATGGGCATCGCGCAGCACGGTTTCAGTGATTTTCACTCCCATGGTTCTTCATCCTCCCCATACGGACCGCCGCCGGCAGACTGAAATCACCCGACGATCAAACCCGAGTTTCGATTCAGTTCAGGCTGACCATCAGATCCCCGCTGTTGACCTGCTGGCCCTTGGTGACGTTCACGGATGCCACCGTACCCTCCTGGGGGGCAACGATTTCATTTTCCATTTTCATGGCTTCCAGGATGGCAAGCACCGTGCCGCGCTTCACAGCCTGGCCGGGTGTAACAAGTACTTTCAGAATGGTTCCGGGCATCGGGGCGCTGATTTTCACCGCACCTGCCGTGCTTCCGGCAGCCTTGGGTGCCGGTGCCGCCTTGGGTGCTGGTACGGGCGCAGCTGCAACGGGTGCTGCGGCCGGCGTCGCGTGGACAACCGGCGCCGCGCTGGCCATGGGTACCGAAGCCATCGGTGCGCCTGTTTCTTCGACTTCCACTTCATATGACTTTCCGTTGACGTTCACATTGAACTTCCTCATGCTGATTTTGCCTCCATCTGCTGATTCCAGCCCGTTCTCGGCCTGGCCGCGGTCGCGGGTCCGTCGTTCTTTGGCGGTGCTGCTTTTCGATCCTCTCAGAGGGGGATGTTTCCGTGCTTCTTCGCCGGCCGCGTCTCCCGTTTTCCAGAGAGCATCTCCAGCGCGTTCGACAACCGGATGCGGGTGGTGGCCGGTTCAATGACATCATCCACGTATCCGCGGGCAGCTGCCACAAAAGGATTGGAGAATTTGTCGCGGTATTCCTCTATCTTCGCCTTGCGGGTTTCGATCGGGTCCGCGGCTTCGCCGATTTCCTTCTTGAAAATGATATTGGCGGCGCCATCGGGTCCCATGACGGCGATTTCCGCAGTCGGCCAGGCAAGGACGAGGTCCGCGCCGAGGTGCTTGCTGTTCATGGCAATATAGGCACCGCCATAAGCCTTGCGAACCACCACGTTGATCTTCGGCACCGTCGCTTCGGAGAAGGCATACAGCAACTTAGCCCCATGACGGATGATGCCGCTGTGCTCCTGTTTGATTCCCGGCAGATATCCGGGAACATCGGTGAACGTGACCAGCGGGACATTGAAGGAATCGCAGAAACGGACAAAACGAGCGGCTTTGTCCGAGGAATCCACATCCAGGACGCCGGCACTCACATTCGGCTGATTGGCCACGATCCCGACGGACTTGCCGCCGATGCGCGCGAATCCAACCAGTATGTTCTGCGCAAAATGGCTGTGCACCTGGAGAAATGCGCCTTGATCAACCACGCTCGAAATAATCGATGTCATGTCATACGGCTTGTTCGGGTCATCCGGAATGACAACATTGAGGTCCGGGCAAAGGCGGTTTGCGTCATCGGTCTCTTCCCCGAATTCCGGATCTTCGAGATTGTTGTCGGGCAGGAAGGAAAGCAGCAGTTTCAACTGCGCAAAGCATTCCTCTTCACTTGCGCTCTCGAAATGAGCAACGCCTGAAACGGCATTGTGCGCACGGGCACCGCCAAGTTTTTCAAATGTGACATCTTCGCCGGTGACAGCTTTGATGACCTGCGGGCCGGTGATGAACATATGGCTGGTCTTGTCCACCATGAAGACGAAATCGGTGATGGCGGGCGAATAGACTGCGCCGCCGGCACAAGGCCCGAGTATGACGGATATCTGCGGGATGACGCCGGAAGCGAGCGTGTTTCTGTAGAAGATGTCCCCGAAACCGGCCAACGCATCGATGCCTTCTTCGATGCGTGCACCGCCGGAATCGTTGATGCTGAGGAAGGGCGCGCCCATCTTCATGGCCATGTCCATGGCTTTCGTGATCTTCCTTGCATGCATTTCACCAAGGGACCCGCCGATGACTGTGAAATCCTGGGACGACACGTACACAAGACGTCCATTGACGGTTCCGTAGCCGGTGACGACACCATCCCCGTCGATTTTCTTTTTCTGCATGTCGAACTCGACGCTTCTGGTTTCGGTGAAGGCGTCCAGTTCCACAAAGCTTTCGGAATCGAGAAGCATTGCCAATCGTTCTCGGGCGGTTTTCTTGCCCGATTCGTGCTGCTTGGCGATCTTGCTCTCCCCGCCGCCCTGCGTGTGCAGCGCTTTGCGTGCCAGGAGTGCATTGACCTTGTCCAGAGTTGCCATTCGTGCCACCTCGTGATCCTTCATTCTGCCGTGTACCAACTTTCCGGTCAGGCATTCATCCATCCCGGCCGATCGGTTGTTTTATGACATAGTCATAATTATCACATGGTCATAAGTATACAATAAAAAACAATCGGATGCAATCGTGATTCACAGGCAAAAGGGCGATTTTCGACTTTTTCGTGCAAGTTGCGCATTCAACAGGGAAATGGCCCCCCCTCCCGACGTCAGAAGTGCTTCCCCGCTGTTCGATGACAGAGAACCGGTTCCGTGCTATGATAATGAAAAAGACATGCGGTGACCCTCCTTCGCTTCAGACGGCACCGAAAAGGAAAGGCACTTCCATGAGAAGACTCATGAACCGGCTGAAAAAACCATTGGCACTCCTTCTGGCCCTCATTTTCCTGCTGACATCGATATCGTTCATCCTGCCGGCATTCGTCCGCTGAGGTTTTCGCAAGTAATTTCTTTCCGGCGACTGGGGTCTATGGACAGGGAAACGCGGAGAAGTAATGTCGCGTCTTCGCCACATCGTTTCCGATCTCTTTTTTCAGTGCGTCCAGCCCGTCGAATTTTTTCTCGCCGCGAATCCGGCTCATGAAGGAAACTTCAATTTCCTGCCCGTACAAATCTCCCCGGTAATCCAATAGATGGGTCTCGATGCTGAAGCTGCCGTCATCCCGCACGGTCGGGGCCAGACCGATGCTGGTCACGCTGTCGTGCCAGCTTCTGTCCACACGGGTCCTGGTGATGTACACACCGGCTGATGGCAGCGCCATGCCTGGATCGGGATACAGGTTCGCCGTTGGAAATCCGAGTTCCCTGCCCAGCCGCCGGCCATCCGCCACGCGGCCCGGAATCGAGAAATGGCGTCCCAACAGTTGGAACACGCGCTCCATGTTTCCTTGCCCGATGTAACTCCGGATCAGGGTGCTGCTGACAATTTCAGAGTTGACCTGCACCGGGGGAACCACGATGACACGGAATCCGTGCTTTTTCCCCATACGACGCAGCAGATCGGCATCCCCGCGGCCCATGTAGCCAAAACGGTAATTGAACCCGACCACCACCAATCGGACATGAAGCCGCTCCAACAGGACTCTTCCGATAAATTCCTCCGCAGTCAGCCTGGAGAAATCCTCATCGAATTCCTGCAGAAACAGCCAGTCCAGGTCAAGCCGGGAAAGGATGGCCGTTTTGTGATCCAGAGAGGTGATCAGCGGCTGATACAAATCCTTCCGCAAGATGTGATCGGGATGCTTCGTGAACGTGAAGACCGCCGGAGACAGGCCTGTCATGCGGCTTTCGTAAATCAGCGTGTTCAACAGTGCCATGTGTCCGATATGGAGGCCATCAAAATTCCCGAGGCCCACTCCGGTGAAACCAACCGGGCCTTCCACCTGTACCGTGTCCATGATAACCATGGGAACATCCTCCAGATTCCTTTGACCTTTTGAAATCAAGTTTCCAGAATTTGCTTTGTCAGCCGGAATCCGAATTCATTCCTGTCTGACTCATCCCGAACATAAAGTCCCAGTCCAAGAAATCGGTTTCCGTTATAAACCCGGCACGAGACCCCTTCCGGACTGCCCGGGGTCTCGAATCCGGACTCCAGCGAGCCGGCCGGTATCGTCTGCCCGTTCAGCAGGCATTCGGTTGCCCGCATGCCGGCCCTGACGGACGGCCATGCGGCAAAGGCCGAATCCACGCGCATCAGAAGTCCAGACAGGACACCATCGGCTGAGGCCTGTTCGAGCTCTTCCAGCGTGTGCGCGTTTTCGAGCAGATAGGGACCGGTCCGGGTCCGGAGAAGAAACGCCATATGTCCGCCGCATCCGAGACGCTGACCGATATCATGGCATATCGTCCTGATGTAGGTTCCCTTGGAACAGGAAACATCGACCAGAACGCGTGTCCGATCCGCCTCCCTGTGGATGGAAAGAGGCTCGCAGACAGAAATGTTTACAGGCCGCGCTTTTCGTTCCACTTCTTTTCCTTCGCGCGCCAATTCGTACAATTTCTGGCCATCCACCTTCAGGGCGGAGTACATCGGAGGCAGCTGCAATTGTTCCCCGGTCATCCCCCGCACTGCGTCGAATATCTCCGAATCGGAACAGGTCGGGATGATGCCGCGAAGCACTTTCCCGGTTCCATCCTGGCTGTCCGTTTCGATTCCGAGACAAAGTTCCGCCCGATACTGCTTGTCTTTGTCGGTCAGGGCTTCAACGGCACGCGTCGCGGCACCGAGACACAGCGTCAGCACCCCGGCCGCATCGGGGTCAAGCGTGCCTGTATGGCCGATCCGGCGGGTCCCCGTCCAGCGCCGCATCAGCGACACGACATCGAAGGAAGTCATCCCGACCGGCTTCAGAACATTGAGTATGCCATCCATCTCATTGGCCGCCTTTCAGGCGACATTCCCGAATGGCCTGGATGATTCGATCCCGCATCATGTCCAGAACAAGATCCAGCTCACCGTTCATGCTGAAGCCGGATGCCCGCTTGTGCCCGCCACCGCCGACGGTTTCCCCGATTTTGGAGACATCCACGCAATCATTCGAACGCAAACTTCCCTTGAGCTTCCCTGGTTCATCCTCCCGGATGAAGAGGGATACTTCAACCCCTTCAAGATTCCGGCCGATATTGACCATGCCTTCGAAATCATCGGAACTGCCGCCCGCAGCGAGAACATCGCCCAGGCTCAGGTATGATACCGCCAAAAGACCGTTTTCATAGACTTTCAGGTGGTTCATGGCCTGCTTCATGAGCTGAAGCTTCGACATGGACACCGTATCGAAAACCCGCTTGGCCGCATACCCGCAATCGATGCCAAAGGACATGAGAATGGCTGCGATTTCATGGGTGCGCGGGGTCGTGTTGGTGAAGCGAAAGCCGCCTGTATCCGTCAGGATGGCTGTATAGAGGCAAATGGCGATCTCCTTGTCCAATGGGATTCCCATCCCGGCAAGCAGTTCGAAAACGATTTCTCCGGTTGCCGCTGCCTGTGTGTCGACATGGGAGATGTCGGCGTCCACATGATTGGTCGCATGATGATCAATGCTCAATCGGAGCGCCGCTTTCCAATAAACCGGTTCTCGAACGCCCAGCCGCGTCAGGTCGCCATTGTCTATGTTCAAGGCGACGTCATAGGACGCACGGGGTCCGGGCTTGACAAGCTCAAGTCCGGGCAGGAAATCCAGGCTTCTCGGAACAGGTTCCTCCAGCAGGACATCAACGGATTTTCCCGCCGATGTCAGTCCGAGCGCCAATGCGAGCGCAGCACCGAGTGCATCGCCATCCGCGTTGAGATGCGGAAGAACCGCGATGGTTCCAGCCGATGCCAGCCTCTCTCCGATTTGAGCGAGTGCATCAGCCTTCATCGGATTCTCCTCCCGCTTCGCCCGGCTTTCCATCAGGCACATCATCGGTCTCCGTGTCGTTCGCTGCCGCGTCATCCTCTTCCGGTTTTGATTCCACAGCCGGAATATGCGCGGCCATGGTATCGGCAATCAGCTTGCTGATATGAAAACCATGCTCGATGGATTCATCGATTTCAAAATGGAATTCCGGTGTGAACCTCAGACGGACACGCTGTCCGATTTCACGGCGGATATACCCCGCTGCGGATTGAAGGGCCTTCAGCGCGCCTTGCTTCTGCTCATCCGTTCCGAGAACGGACACGAAAGCCTTTGCATGCTTGAGATCCTTGGCCACACGAACACCCGTGACCGAAACAAAGGGCGGCAGACGCGGATCCTTGATATGGTTCTGAATGATATCCGACAACTCGTGGCTGACTTCTTCCGATATTCTGTCGATTCTGTCCATGACATGCCTCCTGTTTGCCCGAAATGCAGGGAGGCGCCCCGCGGACCCTTGGCCCATGAGACGCCCCCGCTCTACTTGTCCTGTCAATTCCCTGCCCGGTGAACGCCGCCTGTCCGTTCCATTCCGACAACCAGTGTCAGTCCGGAACCTGGAACAGCCTTATGCGTCCACCTGTTCCTGATGGAAGGCTTCCACAATGTCGCCTTCCCGGATATCGTTGAATTTTTCAATCATGACACCGCATTCGAATCCGGCCAGCACTTCGCGGGCATCGTCCTTGAAGCGCTTGAGGGAGGCGAACTTGCCGTCGTGAACCACAATGCCCTCGCGGACAACGCGGATTTCCGAGCTGCGGGTGACCTTGCCGTCGAGAACATAGGAGCCGCCGATGGTTCCGACATTCGACACCTTGAACAGCTGCCGGATTTCGATATGTCCGTCGATGACTTCCTTGAACGTCGGAGCGAGCAGACCCTTCATGGCCTTCTCGACATCGCTGATGGCTTCGTAGATGATCCGGTACAGTCTCAGGTCGACACCGGCGGACTCGGCCATATTCTGCACATTCACACTCGGCCGCACATTGAAGCCGATGATGATGGCATTGGCAACTTCCGCCAGACGGATGTCGGACTCGGTGACCGAACCAACGGCGTCGTGGATGACGCGGACCTTCACCTTGTCGTTGCTCAGTTTGATCAGGGTTGCCTTGATGGCTTCCACCGAGCCCTGCACGTCCGCCTTGATGATCAGGTTCAGCTCCTCCACCTTGCCCTGCTGGATCTGGTTGAACAGATCGTCCAGTGTGACACGGTTGCGGCTGCCGATGGCCTTCTGATGGGTTTCCTGTTCACGGCGTTCAGCCAGATCCTTCGCCACGCGCTCGTCCTGCACCACATAAAAGATGTCGCCGGCTTCCGGCACTTCCGAAAGGCCCGTGACCTCGACCGGGATGGAAGGACCGGCTTCCTTGATGCGGCGGCCCTTGTCGTTCAGCATGGCACGGATATGGCCGAATGTGGAACCGGACAAAATGGCATCGCCCACGTTGAGTGTGCCGCGTTGTACGAGCAGGGTGGCAATGGGTCCCTTGTTCTTGTCCAGACGGGCTTCCACAACGGTTCCCTTGGCCTGGCGCACCGGGTCTGCCTTCAGCTCCAGCACATCGGCTGTGAGAAGGACCATTTCAAGCAATGTGTCGATGCCGATGCGCTGCTTCGCGGAAACCGGCACACAGATTGTGTCTCCACCCCATTCTTCGATGACGATGCCATGCTGCGTCAGTTCCTGCTTCACGCGGTCCTGATTGGCATTGACCTTGTCAATCTTGTTGATGGCGATGATGATGGCAACACCCGCCGCTTTCGCGTGGTGGATGGCTTCAATGGTCTGGGGCATGACACCGTCGTCCGCTGCAACCACAATGATTGCGATGTCGGTCACCTGGGCACCACGGGCACGCATGGCGGTGAACGCCTCATGGCCGGGGGTGTCCAGGAATGTGATGTCACGGTCGTGCTGGTTGACTGTATAGGCACCGATGTGCTGGGTGATGCCGCCGGCTTCCCCTTCGGCGATGTTCGCCGAGCGGATGGCGTCCAGCAGAGAGGTCTTGCCGTGATCGACATGACCCATGACCACAACGACAGGCGCACGGGATTCCAGGGCTTCGGACACATCCTCGCTGTCGTCGAAGAGAATTTCCTCGGCGCTGACGATTTTCTGCTTGATGGCCGTGACACCGTATTCATTCGCAATGATCGCCGCGGTATCGAAGTCGACTTCCTGGTTGGCCGTGGCGGCACTGCCCATCACAAACAGCCGCTTGATGACGTCTGCCGCGGTTTTTTTCAGGGCTTCAGCCAGATTCTTGACCGTGATCGCTTCACCGATGGTGATTTCAGTCAGCACGGCCCTCGGCGGGATATGCTTGACGCGCTGGTCGACGCGGCCGCGACGGATTCGTTTCTCTGCCCGCTTCGCATTGATCGCTTCCTGCTGATCGTTGTAGAAGGCATTGATGACGAATTCATCCGAATACATGTCGTTGACGCTGCCCTTTTGACCGACGATGTCGATCGTGGGACGGAATTTGGATGCGGCGCCGGTTGTCGGTGCGGTCGGACGCGCCGTATCCATTTTTGTGTTCTTCTTGGCTTCCCTTGCACGGTCGACAGCAGAAAGGGAACGGCGTTCCCCGCGGACGGGTGCCTTCTCTTCCGAACCAGCCGGTTTGTCGGGACGAGCCCCTCCGGGTCCGCCGGGGCGCACACCGGGTCTGCCGGTGCCATATGCCGGACGGTCGGGACGATCCTTGTCAAACCCTTCACCGGGACGTCCGCCACCACCGCCGCCGCCATAGGAAGGACGGTCGCCGTAGGGACGGCTGCCGGGGCCACCCTGACCGCCACCATAAGGGGGCCGATCGTTGTAGGGACGCGGGCCGCTGCCGGGGCCACCCTGACCACCGCCGTAAGGAGGCCGGTCGTTGTTGTAGGGGCGCGGTGCACCACCGGGACCCCCCTGGCTGCTTCCATACGGAGGACGGTCGTTGTTGTAGGGGCGGGGGCCGGATCCGGGACCGCCTTGTCCCTCGCGCGGCGGGTAAGGGGGACGGTCGTTGTTGTAAGGACGAGGACCTGTGCCTGGACCGCTCTGACCCTCACGCGGCGGGTACGGAGGACGATCGTTGTTGTAAGGACGAGGACCTGCACCGGGACCGCTCTGACCTTCACGCGGCTGATACGGCGGACGGTCGTTGTTGTACGGACGCGGACCGGTTCCGGGACCGCTCTGACCTTCACGCGGCGGATACGGCGGGCGGTCGTTGTTGTACGGACGTGGACCGGCACCCGGACCACCTTGATTGCCGCCGTTGTCACGCGGCTGATAAGGACGATCATTATAAGGACGCGGGCCGCTCTGACTTTCGCGCGGTGCAAAGTTTCCCTGTCCTTCGCGCGGCGGATAGGCGGGGCGGTCGCCGGTGCCCGCAGGACGGATGACGGCACCTCCCTGACCTTCCCGGCGGAATGGCGCGGGACCTTCCGGACGGACCGGCCGATCCTGTTCGGGACGGGGCCGCACGGGTGCTTGCGTTGCCGTGGTCTGTGGATGGGATGCCGGGCCGGAAGGACGTTCGGCATGTGTCTGCGGCCGTGCCTCGGCTGCCCGGACAGGTTGCCTGACCGGTTCACCGACAGGTTCCCTTGCCGGTTCTCTGACAGGCCCCCCTGCCGGTTCTCTGACTGGCTCCCTTGCCGGTTCTCTGGCAGGATCTCCGACCGATGCATCCTGCGAAGCGGTCTGTTCAGCTGCCTTCATTGCGGGCACCACATGAACAGACGCGGCAACAGGCACTGTTTCCCGTTCCACCTGCGGGGCCATGGGTTCGGAAGGCTTCTGCATTTCCGCAGCATCACGGGCTTCAGTCGCATGATGCGATTCCATGGAACGATGATGCTCGGATGCCGCAAGTTCCGCCTCATGACGCTGCTCCCGGATGGCTTCCGCATGGGAGGCGCGCTCATCGCGTTCTTCCCTGCTGATCTTCTTCACCCCGAGGATATCGTCGACCGCTTTTGCCGGGCGTTCCGCCAGACGAATCGCTTCCGTTCGTTCCGCGTTTTCAGCGGCTTTTTCCGCAGCGGGAGACTGCTGTTCGTCTTCCGGCTTCGGACGTTTCCGGACAACGGGATCCTGAGACTGGTTGCTGCCACGCACATAGCCGGCCATCAACCCGTCGCTGGAACTGGAGGAACGCATGAAATTCGATTTGCCGCGATCCCCCTGCTGGCCAGACTGCCCCTGCTGCCCCGACTGCCCCTGCGGGCGTCTCGCATCCTGCTGGGTGCGCGCATACTCATCCGAATCGCGGATGACGACTTCGGTTTTCCGTATGATTCGGGGGGCGTTCCGTTTTTTGTCGGCATCCGCCGCTTCATGCCTGCCTTCGGCCACCGGCTGTGTCGGGCCGTTGCCCGACTCGGACTTCTTCACGACACCAATATGCTTGTACAGCTTGGTGAGTTCGTCGTCCTCCAGCGTACTCATGTGGCTCTTCGGATGAATGTCAACTTCCTCAAGCTTCTCCATGAGACGCTTGCTCGTCACATTCAATTCCTTCGCAAGCTCATGAATCTTTTTACTCAACTACTCCACCCCCGTGTATTTTTTTGCCGTCCATATGCCTGTCAAGGCGTTTGTTCCGCTTGCCTGCCGATGCATCACCGGCGCATTCGAAAAGTCCGTCGGCCGCATCCCGAAACGGTTCTTCCTGCGGCCCCTGCTCCATGCTCCTGCGGAATTGACCTGCGAATGAACGGTTCAGGACAGCGACAACCGCATAGGCATCCCGTCCAAGCCGTTGCCCCAGCTCCGCCTTTGTGCCGAACACGACACGCCCGACACCAGCCTTCGCACACAACGCATCGAACCGTTCCACGGTATTGGCGCCTGCATCGGCAGCCAATACGATCAACCAGGCTTTTTTCCTGGCCAGCGCGTCCTCGCAGAGCGCATCGCCTGCGACGAGTTTCCCTGCCTTGCGCGCCAGTCCCAACCATCCATATGCCTTATCTTCCGACATGAGCCTCCAATTGTTTTGCCACGTCCTGGTAAACCTCTTCGGTCACCTCGGCCGAGAATTCCCGGTTGAAGGCTCTTGCCTTGCGGGCTTTCTCGAAGCAGGCCGGATCTTTGCAGAGATAGGCGCCGCGACCGTTCATGCGACCGGTCGGATCCACCGAAACCTGGCCATCCTGGCTGCGGACCACCCGAATCAGCGTACGCTTCTCCTTCATTTCCCTGCACCCGACGCAACGGCGCAGGGGAATCTTTCTCGTCTTCATGCCTGTCCCCCTTGCATCGAGCCGTCATGTTCCGGATTCAGACTTCATCGCTTCCGTTTCCGTCCTCCGTGGATGCTTCCGCTGCGGCAACTGTTGCATCCGAATCCGCGGTTTCCGCTTCACTTTCATGTCCGGTGGCATTTTCCCTGCCTTGGGCCGCCTCTTCAGCAATGCCGTCCGAATCATCCGACCCGTCCCCGGCTTCATCATACCCGTCATCGCCGTCATACGGGCCGCCGATGGTTTCCGGTTCGCCGAACAGGTTGTCCGCACCGTCGTAGTAGTTGTCCGTGTTCTGCCCATATGCCGCGGGGCCGCCGCTGAACAGCTGCATCTCCAGAATCTGGCGCATCTGTGATTCACTCTTTATGTCTATCTTCCATCCCGTCAGCTTTGCGGCGAGACGGGCATTCTGGCCTTCCTTGCCGATGGCGAGGGAGAGCTGGAAGTCCGGAACCACGACACGGGCGATGCGGGCATCCTCATCGAGGGCAACCTGAACGACCTTGGCGGGGCTGAGGGCGCTGGCAATATATTCTTCCTGCACCGGACTCCATTTGATGACATCGATCATCTCGCCGCGAAGTTCGTCCACGATGGCGCGGATGCGGCTGCCCTTCTGGCCGACGCAGGCACCGACGGGGTCCACGTTCTCATTGCGGGAGTTGATGGCAATCTTCGTGCGGGAACCGGCTTCACGTGCGATAGTCTTGATCTCGACCGTTCCATCGTTGATTTCCGGGACTTCAAGCTCCAGCAGCCGCTTCACGAGACCTGGATGTGTCCGCGAGACGTAAATCTGCGGGCTGCGGTTCGTCTTCTTCACATTGATGACATAAACCTTGACCCGGTCATGGATGTTGTAGCGCTCGCCCGGCGTCTGCTCACCCGGGGGCAGGACGGCTTCCACGCGACCAAGGTCGATGACGACATTCTTCCTGTCGAACCGCGAGACGACACCGGTGAGAATGTCTTCCTCACGGCTCGCAAATTCGCCGAAAACAATTTCCCGTTCCGCCTCCCGGATGCGCTGCATGACGACCTGTTTGGCCGTCTGGGCTGCGATGCGGCCGAACTTGCGGGGTGTGACTTCGACTTCGACCATGTCTCCGATTTCAAAATCGGCGCCGAAACGCTTCGCCTGTTCCAGAGACATCTCCTCCGCAGGATCCATCACCTCGTCCACAATGGTCTTCAGCGCATAGACGCGGATATCGCCGGTGGCGCGTTCGATGTTGACCTCCACGTTCTGGGAGGAACCGAAGTTTTTCTTGTACGCGGAAATCAAGGCCTGTTCAATGGCTTCGATCAGGATGTCCTTGTGTATGCCGCGTTCCTTTTCCAACTGTTCGAGTGCATGAATCAATTCAGCGCTCATTCCCGTCATTCCTCCAGTCAATCTGTCCGACGGCGCGGTGCGCCGGTGGAATCATTCCATCTTTGTCAAAATATGAACTTCCGGTTGATTTTCGCGATATCTCCCACAGCAAGCGGAACAGTTTGTCCTGTGCCGTCGGCAATTGTCACGACATTTCCGTCATACGACTGCAGGATGCCTTCCAGATGCCGTGTCCCGTCGATTGGTCTGAAAAAGCTGATTTCCACCAGCTGGCCGATTGCCTTTTCATAATCGCGCGCTGTCCTGAGCGGCCGTTCAAGACCCGGTGAGGATACTTCGAGGAAGTATGCCTGTTCGATCGGGTCCTTTTCGTCCAGCATGACATTGATTGGGCCATTGATCGCCTCGCAGTCCTCGAGCGACACCCCGCCTTCCTTGTCGATGTAAACGCGCAAATACCAGTGGGCGCCTTCCTTGAGAAATTCGACGTCCACCAGTTCGCAACCGGCCTGTTCCGCAGCTGCTTCCGCAGTCTTCCGGACAAGGGCCAGCAAATCGCCTTTTGTCATTCAACCTCCCGTCGGAAGCGGGTTTCAGCCTTCACCTCACCGTGGACACACCACAAGCTCCGAAAACAAAGGCAAAGAGTGGGCATTCCCACTCTTCCGTTAAAACCGTTCCGAACCAGAGTCATTATATCACGGAGGTAACGTCATGGCAAATGTTTTTTGGCTTTGCAGGCCGGTTCCGGTCCCATGCGCAGGCATGATACAATGCCCATGTGGCCCTCTGGACACAGTTCTTCCTCTTGTCCGGGATGACAGGCCGAAAGCCTGAAGACGCATCGAAATCAGGAGCACGCATGAAAGTACAGGGAATCGTCACGGAATACAATCCATTTCACAACGGCCACCTCCACCAGATGGCCGTTTCCGCGGAGAGCACGGGTGCGGAGGCGACGGTCTGCGTCATGAGCGGCAACTTCGTACAGCGTGGCGAACCCGCAGCCTTTTCGAAATGGGCCCGCGCGGAGATGGCGCTGAAGGCGGGAGCCGACCTCGTCCTCGAACTGCCGGCCGCCTTCGCATGTGCATCCGCCGAAACGTTCGCCGCAGGAGCGATCTCGACCCTCGAGGCGACAGGCATCGTGGATTTCCTCTGCTTCGGCAGTGAAACCGGCAACATTGCGCCGCTGGAAACAGCCGCCCGAATTCTCGCCGACGAACCTGCCGGCTACAGACTGCTCCTCCGGGACAGCCTCAACCAAGGGCTTTCCTTTGCAGCTGCGCG
>JAIFNI010000158.1 GCA_020047785.1 Clostridia bacterium | reverse complement strand
ATGGTGAAGACAGCCGCCAGATTGATGACGGTTGCAATGGACAGATCCAGCTGCCCGGCAATCATGACATAGGTGAATCCGATGGCGGCCATCGCGCCAAGGGTCGTGCCGCGCAGGATGTTCGTCAGGTTGAAGACAGTCAGGAAGTTCGGTGCCGCCAGCGCCATGAAAACAAACACGACGCCGACAAGCAGATAGATGCGGTTGTTGTCCACCAGATCCCGAAGATTGTGCTCCTTCAGCCATGCCTGCATCGTTGCGCCCATCTTTTTTTGCATCGTCACACCCGTCTTGTTACGCATCGTCGCGCCCCATCTTTCTCAGCGACCTTGCGTGAAGGCCCACGACCAGAATGAAGATGATGCCCCGGATCATGTTCTGGGAAAACGTGTCGATGGAGAACTCCCCCACCTGGAACAGGGTCATCAGATTGTTCAGCAGCCCCAGCGTGAACACACCGCCGAGGACACCGATGATGCTGCCGCGCCCCCCGGCCAGGGTCATGCCGCCGATGACGATGGCCGTCACGGCTGAAAAGTCATACCCTGCGCCATTGTAGTACGCGCCCACCTTCGAGAGGGACGCGAGGAAGATGCCGGCAATGGCAGAGGTGAAGGCGGACATCATGAACGCGGCGCCGACCGTGAGGCTGACATTGACACCCGTCATGCGGGCCACTTCGATGGAGGACCCGACAAGTTTGAGCTGCTGGCCGAACTTCGTCTTCTTCAGGAGGAACTGACAAAGAATGGCCAGAACCACCAGGACGAACACGACAAGCGGCACCCCCTTCACCACATCCATGCGGATGAGATTCACGAAAACATCAACGGCCGGATTCCCCTTGGCCTCCACATCCGGGTAAATCTGCCTGCCGCTGTATGCCCAACGCACATAGCCGCTGACGATGAAGGAGAAGGCGAGGGTCCAGATAATCGGATTGGCTTTCAGCTTGCCGATGACGAACGCATTCACGAGCCCTATCAGCAGTCCGACACCGATGCCGCAGGCGATGCTGACAACCATCCCGTATTTGAGCGTCGCGACGGAAATGATCCCGGAGTACGCCATGATGACAGGAACGGACATGTCGGCGAAATGTCCGCTGTACGTGACGAATGACACGCCGAGTGCAACAATGCCCAGCAGCGCCACCGCGGAGATGATATTCGAGAAATTCGACAGGGTCAGGAATTTGTCCGAAATGAGCACGCCTGCAACCATCAGAATGGCCATCAGGAAGAACACGCCCATTCTGCTCAGCAGCTGGCTGAAAAATCCGAAATTCACGCTGCGCCGGTCCGGCCGCACGATGTCCTCATTGACCTGCATGAACCCACATCCCTTCCCCATTGGCGGCAAGAAGCGCCGATTCTTCATTGAATTCACCAGGCGGCATTTCTCCGATGAATGTGCCGCGGCGCATGACCATGAGCCGGTTGGAAAGACCCGTCAGCTCCGGCAGGTCCGACGATATCAGGATGATCGCGTTGCCGGCGTCCGCCAGGCGCTGGATGGCCTGGTGGATGATCATCTTGGCACCGATGTCCACACCCCGGGTCGGTTCATCGATGAGGAACACCTTCGGCTTTGTGGCCAGCCATTTCGCCATCAGTACCTTCTGCTGGTTGCCGCCGGACAGATTGTTGACCATGCGGGAAGGATCCGGCGGATAAATCTGAAGTTCCTGTATTCCTGCCTCCATGACGCTGTTTCCCTGTCGTCGGGAATAAATGCCGAATTTCGTATGCCTTGGAATCATGGCGGACAGGGCGTTTTCCCCCATGGAGATGCGCAGGGCGAGTCCCTGCGTCTTCCGGTTCTCCGTCAGATAGGCGATGCCGTGCTTCAGCGCCTGGCTCATGCTCCGGCATCTGACCTTTTTCCCTTCCACATAAATTGCACCGTCATCCGCGGGGTCCACGCCGGCGATGGACTGGGCCAATTCGCTCCGGCCCGATCCGGCCAACCCGCAGATGCCGAGGATTTCCCCGCTCTTCACATGGAATGATACATTCCGGAAGAAACCGTATCGGCTCAGATTTTCGACCCGAAACTTTTCCGCGCCGAGTTTCGTCTGTCTGTCTCCATAGAACTCCTTCACCGTGCGGCCGACCATCAGTTCGATGAGCTTTTCGGTGTTCACTTCATCCCTGTCGTAGGTTCCGACCTTCTTCCCGTCGCGCATGACCGTGATGCGGTCCGCCACACGGAAAATCTCCGGCAGATGATGGGAAATGTAGACGATGGCGAGTCCTTCGCGCTTGAGCCGCTCGATGATGCCGAACAGGCGCTCGACCTCCTCGCGGGAAAGGGCTGAAGTCGGCTCATCCATGACCAGGATGCAGGGCCGGTTCCCGAGCGCCTTTGCAATTTCAACCAGCTGGGCTTCATGCTGGCTGATGTCCTTGACCTTCATGTTCGGGTTCAGATGACCGAGGCCCACCCGCGCCAGCCGGTCCGCCGTCATGCGGATCATGGCCTTCTCGTCAATCAGCGGTCCTTTCGTCGGCAGGATGCCGACAAGCACGTTTTCAGCTATCGTGAGCGGCAGCGCCAGACTGAGTTCCTGGTAAATCATCTCGATGCCGTTTTCCTTGGCAGCGGATGGGCTGTGCAGCTTCACGACCTTTCCGTTGATTTCCACATCCCCGGAGTAATCGTCAAACGACCCGGCCATCATTTTCATCAGGGTGGATTTCCCCGCGCCGTTTTCACCGATCAGCGCGTGCACTTCTCCCGAGTAGACCTCGAAATCGACACTGTCGACCGCGAGGGTTCCAGGAAACCGCTTGCTGACGCCCTTCATCCGAAGGGCAAGGCCAATTCCGCCTGCACTCACTTCTTTTCACCGCTCTTCCCGTTTCCCGTTTTCGGACCCAATGGCACGATTATAGGCTTCGCCCTGAAATGAAAGAATTCATTCATCCCCTTTCTTTGGTCGCTTTTTTCATCAGTGAAGGTGGACGGCGGTTCACTCGATTCAGGGTGGATTTTCTGAATACACGCATTCATGATCTTTGGTCCATTTTTTCATCAATCCGTCCCGACCCCCTCACAATGGCTTGTCTGACCCTGAACGGCATGCTATCGTGAGGACATCCCCCTTCACACCCGGACAGAACGGTCCGGCCGCCACGCATCCGGTAAACGTCACGCCAGGAGGCATTATGTACAAGCTGCTGATCGTGGACGATGAAGAAATCATCCGGCGCTCCATCGCGCGCATTCTCGACTGGGAGTCGCTGGGGTTTTCCTCCGTGCGTCAGGCGGAAGACGGGCGTCAGGCGCTCGAGATGTCCCTGTCCGATCCCCCCGACCTTGTGCTCGCCGACATCCGCATGCCTTTCATGGATGGGTTGGAACTTGCTGAGGCCCTTCGGGAAAAACTGCCGGCCACCTGCGTCGTCATCCTGAGCGGTCACAATGAATTCGCGCTGGCACAGCAGGCGATTGGCGCCGGTGTGCTTGATTACATCCTCAAACCGCTTGGCGCCGCATCTCTGACCGCAAAAATGAAGGAGATCAAGGAAAAGCTGGACACGCGCCGCAAGGATTTTCAGTATCTTGAAAAAATGCGCGCGCAGCTGCGGCAGAGCCTGCCTCCGCTGCGGGAAAGCTTCTGGGAAAAGCTGACGTGCCTCCCGGGCCGCAAGGATCCGGCCGATACGGAAAGGCGCATGCGCCTGCTGGAAATGCCGCTGACGGAAGGACCCTACACGGTCTGTGTGATCGAGCCCGACCTGTCGCATACCGAGGCGGAAGACACGGCCCTGTTCGCCTATGCGATCAGGAATATCGTGACGGAATCACTCGGAGACGCCCATCCGGTATTCATGGACCCGAAAGGCCGCATTGTCGCCCTGTTTCACCTGCCGTCCCTCCCTGTTTCCCCCGAGGGGGGCGACATGATTCCGTCTGTCCTCAAAGTCATCCAGAACAGCATTGACCTGTTTCTCGGGATCAGCGCGACCTTTGCCACCGGCACACGCGCCGATGCCGTGGATGGACTCCACTCGTCCTACACGGAAGCGCTCGCGGCACTCGAATGCAAATACACGCTCGGTGAAGGGCGAATCTACAGCATCTATGATCTGGACTACCTGGAGAGCGAGTTCATCTATCCATTCGATGCCGCCGCCTCGCTCCTGATGCATGTGAAAACCTGGCAGCAGGAACCGCTCGCGATGGACCTCGAGGCCATCGCCGCTCTGCTGCGGGAACGGAAGGCATCTCCGGACAATATCAAGCTGGTGTTCGTCCAGTTGGTCACAGAACTGATGAAGCTGCTTGTGGAAACGCAGACAACCGCACCGGAAACCTGGACGGCCGGTTTGTCGCTGTTCCAGTACATCGAGCGGTCCCGAACCATTGAGGACCTTGTTTCCGCATTGCGTGGATTCGCGGTCACCGTCGCGAAGCGTACCGCCGAAGCCAGAACGAACAGCACCCGCATGCTGGTGGGCAAGGCACGCGCGTACATCGAAAGCCACTACATGCAGGAACAGCTCTCGCTTGAGGCCGTTTCCGCCCATGTCTGCGTCAGTTCAGGCTATCTGAGCGCGCTGTTCAAAAAGGAGACAGGCATCAACTTCACCGATTGCCTGACACGCGTGCGCATGGAAAAAGCCGTCGACCTGCTTCGCACGACCGATCTCAAAGGCTATGAGGTCGCGGACCGCATCGGTTTCTCAAATCCGCATTATTTCAGCATCGCGTTCAAGAAGCATACCGGACGTTCCCCCTCGGAGTTCAAGGAGGATGCGAAGGATGATTCGAAGGGAATTGCGAAGAACCCGCCTTCCGCGGCCACAGGGGCATCAGGCCGCGGCACGTTGCCGGAACGTGGGGATGGCGAATGAGAGGGGCAGATGAAATGGTGGAAATCACGAATGCGGCTCCTCCGAAAAAAGCAGTTCCTCCGATAAACGCAGCTCCTCCGATAAACGCAGTTCCTCCGAAACGGCACTTCTTCGGCCTGCGGAGCAAGATGCTCCTCCTGTTTTCCGTTGTCATCATCTTTTCAAACAGTTTTCTGTTGATATTCTCAGTCACCCGGTACAGCACGGAACTGGAATCGAACAGCATCCGCCAGTCCGATCAGCTGGTCGGCAGTCTGGTCGGCAATCTGAACGAATACGTGCAGGAAATCGAACAGCTTACCCAGGTCGTGAAGTACTACTATTACGTCCAGGACTATCTGCTTCGGCGGGCCGGCCGCAAGCAGAGCAGCCTCGATGCGGAAAGCCAGTCCGCGAACATGGGGGTCACGCTGCTTGGCAACATCATTCTGGCCCGAACAGATATTGCCTCCATTTTTCTTTTCGATGACAAGGGCATTGCCCTTTATAAAACGAGCCAGCTCGATCTCGATACCGGCTTTGATTTCAGGAGCCAGCCCTGGCACCGCGACGCGCTGGAAAAACCGGATTTGGTTTCCATCACGGGACCAAGCCGGCAGGTCTACGCGCTGAGGAACGATCCGCCCGTTCTCTCCTTCAGCCGCGCGGTCGACAGCTATGACGGCACCGGCATCCTCGGCGTTGTTCTCTTCGACGTCAATCTGGGCACCATCCGCCGTACCTGTCTGACGGCAAAACCGGAAAGTGATGGCTTCGTCATGGTTCTCGACGAAAATGGCGGAATCCTCTACCACCCGACGCTGCAACCGCTTTCGGACACCAATGCGCAGGATTCCGCGGCATCCGACTGCAAGGCACTTCTGCCGAGTCTTGCCGCAACGGCCTCGGGCCATTTCGATGCATTGCTTGGAGAAATGCGCTACCAGATCGTTCACCGAACAATGTCCCGCACAGGGTGGCATGTCATTTCCGCCACACCGTACAGCCGCATCACGGAAGAAGCGCGCGGCATCCGCAACCTCATCCTCGTGGTCGGGTTTCTTTGTCTGGCGCTGGTGACAGGTGTTTCCATCGTCATGTCGAACCGCATCACCAAACCCATCGTGCAGCTCAGACGCTCGATGGACCAGGCGGAGCACGGCCGTCTTGACATTCGCGTCCCCGTCACATCCAGAGACGAGGTCGGTCAGCTTTCGGAAAGCTTCAACGGCATGCTGGAACGGCTGGATGGGCTGATGAAGCAGGTGGTCCTTGATCAGGAAGAAAAACGCAAGCTGGAGCTGACTGCACTCCAGCATCAGATCAATCCGCACTTCCTCTACAATACGCTTGATTCGATTATCTGGATGGCCGAGGCAAAGGATGAGAATGTCGTGCCGATGACGGAAGCGCTGGCGAAGCTGTTCCGGATCAGCCTGAGCAAAGGCCGGGAGATCATTCCGCTGCGCGATGAAATCGAGCATGCGGCCAGTTATCTGTTCATCCAGAGCATGCGGTATCTCAACAAATTCACCTACCGGATAGATGTGCCACAGGACCTGATGGGATGCAGTGTGGTGAAACTCATTCTGCAGCCGCTCGTGGAAAACAGCATTTATCATGGCATCAAGAACAAACCTGGAAAGGGTTTCATTGAAATCCGCGCATGGGCCGAAGAAGACAATCTGATGGTGTCGGTCTCGGATGACGGCATCGGCATGAGCGCGGAAACCTGTGCGAACCTGCTGACCAGCCCGACCGGACAGAGCAGCAAGACAAGCCCGTCCGGCGCGACCGGGCCGATGGACGGAAACACGGGCCGGATAAGCGGCTCTGGTTTTGGCGTTCGGAACGTGGATGAGCGGTTGCGTCTTTATTTCGGAAACCACTATGGTCTCCGGTTCGTCAGCAGCCCTGGAGAGGGGACCACCGCCACCATGACGCTGCCGTTGTCGCAGGGTTTTCAAGCTGCCCCGTAGGGCCTGGAAAGAAACAACTTGCAGGATGGTCATCAAGAATAAGGCAAAACACGATAATCGCCATGCATGGGAATCCTTTCCCCAGCTACTCTTTTGGTGAAATACGATTTATCCACCTTGCCAATTCCGCAAATGTATCGGAAATTGTCTGAACACGCTTTCCTGCAATGCGATAGACATCCATATCCGCTCTTTTCCCAATAACGATGATTTCGATGACCTCAATTTCATCTGCCTTATTTTCACGGAAGATGATTCGAAGACCCAGCTTTCTGTTTTTCAGTTTTTTATACCCATGAAGATTTGCCACTTCATGGTTCCCCAGCGATTCGCCAATTTCTGCTCCACGTATTTCCAGCCGTTCGAGAGCCGCTCTGACCCATTTCTTCTGAGAACCGTCAAGCGCAAGATAATCTTCATATGCTTCCTTGAGAAACCGCAGTCTTGGCATCAGTTGAACAACTCCTCATCCGACATCTCCCGATACGGATTATCTTCATTCTTTTCTTTGGTTCCCAGGACCTGTTCGGATGTCAGCCATGTTTGGTCGTCTTTGCTCAAGCGGTTTGCAGCTTTCGTATAAAGAGCCTCATCCTCAAGTGCTTCGAGCTCTTTCATAACGGTTTCAAGCATGGTTCTTGTATTGATCAGAACATTTTTATAGTAATCATAGGACATGATGACTGCCTCTGGCGTATTATGGTTCAGAACGAATGCTGGCTCGCATTCCTTTTCAATTTCTCTTATGATTTTGGAGTAGTCTCGCTTGACTTCCGATACAGATTTCGTAATCATATCAAAAGAAGGCATTTTGAGAGCTCTGGCTACTGTATTGGGTTCCATATGAATTCCCCATTTCTTGCCAAATATCGTGAATATTGCTTGAAGGATTCATCATCGTTTCAGCATCTGGTTGTAAGTATATCATTTTTTCACTTTTATTTCACTTTTTCTGCCAATTTCTTTCTGCATATCATGAACGTCCCCGTTTGTACTGGTTTGTACTGGTTTATACTAGTTTGTATTAGTTTGTGTCAGTCTGTCTCAGTTTGCACCCGTATGAAATGTGAAGAAGCGCCTGCATCCTACAACCGGCGTCCAATGCCGATTCCCTCTTCCCTGTGTTCCCGCCGGTATTGGGACGGCGGCATGTGCATGATTCGGGAAAACATGGCGCTGAACTGCGGAGGACTCGGGATGCCCACCATCGACGCGGTTTCGGCCACACTGAACTGTCTGCCCAGATAATGGCAGGCCAATGCCGCTTTTTTCACATGCACATGGCCCAGTACCGTGGTATCCAGATGACGCCGGAAGAGGTATTCGAGATTTCGCTGCGTCGTGCTGCAGTGAATCGCGACATCCCGAACGCACAAAGCAAGATGAAGATTGGCATCAACATAATCAAGCGCCTTTTCAAGAAGGCTTCCGGACGGCTCGATCATTCCGCCGTCCGGATGATCGCCCAGCAGTTGCAGAGATTCCAGCACGAGGTTGCGTACGGCCTCCCGCGTTCCGTACCTTTGGGAGCGTCGCGGTGTATTGTACGCCTCAATAAACGACAAATAGGACAACAACCGCACATCGGTTGCCTTTTCCCGATGGCCGGCAAGAAATCCGTCAAGACAGCGATCGCCAAAGGAGCCTGATACCGGAATCCTCGGATCTGTCGTGATTTCAATGAACAGATACAACAGCAGCAGTCGTTCCAGCGGATCCGCCTGAATCTCATGCACGATTCCCGGGTCCGCCAGAATCAGGTCACCCTGCCGAAGGAGATGGCTCTCCCCATCCCGCACAAATCGACCGCATCCCTCCACAATGAGGCAAAGCTCATGGCAGCCGTGGCGGTGAACCTGGTTGGATGCCTGTTCCTGACCGAATACAATGTAACCGCCCACCTTACAGGCAAAGCGATGCCGCCCGAAGGATTCTTCGATGCGCAAGCCTTCTATGAGCTCGGAACGCGGGTTGGAAAGCTCCATAATTCGTTCCTTTCGAAAGGGACATTCGCTGCAGCGCAGGGAAAATGAATCGCGACGCTCTTTCATCGGCCAGCATGAAGACTGATGATGATTAATTCTGTATCCATCATACCTTTGATTTCGTAAATCATGAAGTTTATTTCGTAAATCATGAAGTTTATTTCGCATTTCATGATACATCGGCCAGGCATTTTCGTGTAAATTCAAAGGGCAGGCAATGCATGCTTCGTATCACCGGCAAGCCCCGTAAGAAAGGCAGGTATCCCCATGACTTCCAGAGAAAGAGTTCTGACCAGCCTCAGCCACAGGGAACCGGACCGCGTTCCCGTCGACCTCGGTGCCACGCCGAGTTCCGGCATTTCCGCCATCGCATACAACAATCTCATGCGCCATCTTCATCTGGAAGGCGGGCATAACCGTGTCTATGATGTGGTGCAGCAGGTGACGCAACCGGAGGACATGTTTCTCGACCGCTTCGGCATCGATGTCATTGATGTCGGACGCGCCTTCAACACCTTGGACACAGACTGGCATGCGGTTGCCCTGCCGGACGGCAGCAAGGCTGAATATCCTTCCTGGTTTCATCCTGCCAAGCAGTCGGATGGAAGTTTTCATGCGTTCAGCCAGGATGGCACTTTAGTCGGAAGAATGCCGATCGGGGCAACCTTCTTTGATCAGACCGCCTTTCCCTACCTCGATGAATATCCGTCCAATTACGATCAACTCGGCGCAGCAATGGGCAAGGTGGTCTGGCAGGCACTTCCGCACAGCCCCTGGGACCACGCGGGCGAAGCTGACTTCTTTGCCCAACTGCGTGCACGCACCTTGAAACTGCGTGCATCCTCGGATCGTGCGATCCTGATAGTCTGCGGCTGCAATCTGTTCGAATGGGGAACGTTTCTTCGCCGTCTCGACAATTTCCTGATGGACCTGCTCGCTGAACCCGAAGAGGTTGAAAAACTTCTGGATGCCCTGCTGGAACGCCACCTCGCCACCCTTGCAAAAGTTTGCGAAGCCGTGGGTGATCTCGCCGATGTCATTCGGTTCGGCGACGATCTGGGCATGGACTCCGGCCCCTTCATGTCGCCGGAAGTCTACCGCCGCCTGTTCAAGCCAAGGCATGCGCAGCTGTGCGGATTTGTGCACAAAAACAGTGGCATGAAGACATTCCTGCATACCTGCGGTTCCATCTACAAGCTGATTCCGGACCTGATCGACGCAGGCTACGATGTGCTCAATCCGATGCAAACGAACAGCCGTGACATGGAACCTGAACGGCTGAAGCGCGAATTCGGCCGGGACGTGTCCTTCTGGGGTGGAGGTGTGGATACGCGCAGCATTTTGAACCGCGGCACACCCGAACAGGTGCGTGAGGACGTGCTGCGCCGCCTGGAGATTCTTGCACCAGGCGGCGGCTACGTCTTTAATCCCATTCACAACATCATGCCGGACTGCCCGCCGGAAAACATTGTGGCGATGTTCGACGCGGTTGCTGAATTCGGCCGCTGATCTCTCGGGATGCTGTCAGCCGGCAAAATCTGCAATTTCCTCCTTCACGATCTGCGCCCAGCGATCGAGCCGCTCCGGCTGTCTCATGACAGTCGTGATGTCCTTGAGGATGAATTCGCACGGGGTGCCGTTCACCCGGCAGGCTGCCAATGTCTCGCGGGTCTCCCGCCGGATGGAAGCCTCATCAAGGGCATCGCCGGACAGGAAGGAGGGATTCGGTTTGCGCAGCAGGACGTAATCGGAACCGAGTTGTTCCGCCATCACCCGCACGTCCGCCCACGGGCTGCAGGAAACTTTGCGGATGCCGTGCATCTGGCGGATGAGATGCACCTTGTCGTGAAGCGGTTCGCAGCATCCGTAGTTGACGAGTCCGCATCGGGCATAATACCGTTTCGCATATGCAATCTCAAATTCGTCGAACTGGGCAGGGGAACAGCTGGAAAAGATCTGCGCCATGCCGGACGCCCAGCAGTCCCTGCCCAGAACCCTTTCGGGATCATAATCTTCCGTCGGAAGAAGGTCGGTGTGGGTCGGAGAACAGTGGCTGAATGGCGCGCCCGTATCCAGCACATTCAACGCTTCGTATTGGTCGAGCAGGTTCAGGTGGATGTTTGTGAATTTTTCCATGATGGCATGCAGGAATTCAGGGCGATCCGCAAAATCGTATAGAATGGGCGTCACCCCTCGAAAAAACGTGATTTCGTCCCAAACGCGGAACACTGGCGTCACGCCTGCCATCCGGACGTCGAGAATGCCGCCGAGTGCCTCTTCCGCAAGGGCCTTGTGTTCCGCGGACTTCCTGACGTCATGCGTGATGACGGGACAGACAATCCGTGCGAGCGCGTCCTCATCCGCGATCTGGTCGGCAAAAAGGTGCGTCTCGCTGTTCCTGTGCAATTCTCCCCCGACGGTGTCTTCCATCACGATATCAATGCCGTAGCCGCTGTTCCCGATTGCCATGGGAATATCGACATGAGCCGGCACAACCAGATCGCAGGGGAAATGCGCCCAGCGATAAAGGGTTGCCCTCAAGTTCCACTCGAGTTTGCGAAGGAATGGATCCGCACACTTCAGCTGAAGTGCTTCGTCCCCCTGAAACTCCTCCCAGCAGATCTGGTCGACGGATACCATGGGTTTGATCGGGTCCAGTGCATTGATGCGTTTCCAATTCCGCAGCGTTTCCTTCTGGACCGGAAGCGAGGCGATTTCAGCCTGCCGGGTCGCCAATGCGCGAAGAATGTCGTAATCCGATCGCCTGTTCGTCATACTGTTCGACATGAGAATACCTCCTGTATGCTGCGGTTCTTCCAAGTTTTCTCCGCTTCCGCAGCCACACCGTCACTGCAATCCGCTGACGCGGCCACGCCGTCATTGCAATCCGCTTCCCCAGCCACGCCGTCACCGCAATCAGAATATCGCATCACGTCACAGTTTCGAACCGTCTTCATGCACAGAAAGGTTGCAGAAAGTCACCTGGCCCATGCAGGCATATTGTTTGACCGGCGGACATCACGGCAGTTTCCGCCGTTTATAGTCCGTCGGAGAAACGCCCGTCCGCTTGCGGAAGAAGCGCGAGAAGGCTTTCGCGTCCCCGAATCCGGTTCTTTCAGCAGCATCCTGAACCTGGACACCCTGAAGAAGCAGGCGTTCCGCGAGAAAACATCGACTTGAAGCCACATATTCCTGTGGCGTTTTTCCATATGATTTTTTGAACAGGCGGATGAAATATCGCACGTTGAAACCGGCCAGGCCTGCCAGAAACCCATTGTCAAACGATTCGGCAAGATGGCTGCGGATATGGCACAAAACCGGTTCCAGGCGCATGTCTCCCGACAGGCTTGAAAAATGGTCGCTGAAACAGCCATGGAGAAGGGCTGGAATCAGACCTGCGAACACAGGTTCCGCCGCCTTCTCGCGAACAAGTGCGGCCAGCGCCATCAGCAGGTATTCCGTCGAGGACTCGGGTCCAGGGGCATGCACCAGCGGTTCATCCGGAAGGGTCCGATCCATCGTGAAGTGAAACCAGAGGCATTCGAGCGGAGCGGATGGATGCTGGGAAATATCGTAAACGGCACGGGTCGGAAACAAGTACAGGTTTCCCGGCAGGAGCCGCATGCAGCGCGTCGCGTCCCGGTAGACGACATCTCCGCCATAGACCCAATAGAGTCGATGGAACGGGTCCCGCTCCGAAATGACATGCCACTCCGGCGGACACCGTGTGATATCGTGCAGGTGAAGATTCACGGAATCCAGAACCCGGTCCATCAATGAATTCCTTTCCGATGGCCGTCGTGAATGCTGAAACGGCGGCGTGAGCTTGATATCCATATAGCCTACTATCGTGATAATATCATGAAATTTATCGTTTTTTTCGTGATCTCATCACGTTTTTGCGGATTTCTCATAACGCGTTCACCTGTTTCGGAGTGGCATCCAGGATAGTCGAGAATCCGTTTGACGGTGCACGGTTCCAATGTTAGGCTTGAAGCATGAGTTCTTATTCCCATCCTGCCTTTCGCTCGGGGGAACAAAATGCTGCATCTGTTTTTTCATATCGTCCGCACAAAAATCAGATGGACAATCCGTCCTTTCCGGACATTTGTCCTCGCAGCCCTGTTGATCTCCTTTTTTCACCTGACCGGCACGCACTCCCTGGCCGAGGGAGATGCGGAGCGAATCCTCATTCTTCATGCCTATCATGAAGGTTTCCAGTGGACGGATGACATCTCGCGCGGGATTACAGAGGAATTGAAGAAAACAGGCAGAAATCTTGTCATACATGTGGAACGTTTGGATTGGAAACGGTTTCCTTCCGAGGATGTGTTGAACAGGCAGCTGGACCTATACAAAACAAAATATCAAGATATGCCCCCAAATCTGGTCATCACTTCCGACGATGCCGCGTTGAAATTCGCAGTCGACCATCAGGTGGAATTGTTCCCGGATGTGCCCATTGTCTTCTGCGGCGTGTTGAAGCAAGTCACCGACAAAATGCTGGCTGGCGTTTCAAATGTCACCGGCATCCATGAGGCGGTGGACCCACAAGGCACCATCGATCTGATATTGCGCATGCAGCCCGGAGTCAGGAGTGTTTATCTTTTCCATGACGGAACGGAAAGTGGAAAATCCACAAGAGATTCCTTCCAGGCTGTATTGAACACAAAGGCACCCGGTGTGTCCGTGACCGATTTCGGCATCGAATCGCAGAACACGATCCGGGATGCGCTCAGTCAGGCCTCGGTGGACAGTGTGGCCGTCATCGTTTCGCTTTATGCAAAAATCGACGGCAATGTGGTGGAGCCCGTCGACTTCGCACATTTTGTCAGCAGCATGGGACTTCCGACGTATTCACTCTACGAGTACAGTCTTGGCGGCGGCATTGTCGGCGGGAGCCTGCTTGGCGGATATTCCCACGGTCAGGCCGTCGGTCTGATTGCCGCCCGGCTGCTTGACGGCGAGCCTGTTCGGCAGATTCCTGTTTCGAACGCGCTGACCGTCACCACGAAAATGGATGACCGGGTAATCCGCTCCCTTCACCTCGCCAGATCAGCAGTACCGGAAAATGTGCTGCTGATAAACGAACCATTCAATTTTTTCGAGACATACCGCATACTTGTTTTCTCCACACTCTCTGTTTTTACCGTTCTTCTTTTCCTGCTTGGCCTTTTGGCCAGAAGCAATCATGCCAGGAGAATGGCCGAAATCGCATTGACCGCAAACCACAAGGAACTGACGCAAACCTACGAAGAACTAGCCGCGACCCATGATGAACTCACCTCCATCCATGAGGAGCTGATTGCTTCCCAGGATGATTTGAAGCAGCAGAACCTGTTTCTGGAGGACGAACAGTCCAAGAATCATCGCCTTGCCCATTATGATCCATTGACAGGTCTTCCGAACCGCCTGAAACTGAAAGAGGCTGCGGAAGCTGCGATTGCACATGCCGACGGACTCGGACGCAAGCTCGTGCTGTTTTTCATCGACACGGACAATTTCAAACTTATCAACGACTCCTTCGGCCACATCATCGGGGATCTGCTGCTGATCGATATCGGCAGGCGCATTCTGGATGTCACCAGCGAAACGGGTCTTGCCGCGAGGCTTGGCGGGGATGAATTCATCGTGATGCAGGAATTGGGGACGGAGGATGACCCGCACCAGTATGCCAGAAAAATCATGAGTGTTCTGGAAGCACCTTTCACGATAACTGAAAACAAGTTTTTTATGACGGTCAGCATTGGTGTGGTCATCTATCCGGAGCATGGCCGAACCTTCAACGACCTGTTGAAAAACGCCGACACTTCCATGTATCATGCCAAAGATGCAGGAAAGGGTCGTTATACCGTCTTCGATAACGAGATGAACGAATTGATCGTGGCACGCACCAATCTGCAGCGCATGATGCGCGATTCACTGGAGCGTGATGAGTTCACCCTGCATTACCAGCCGAAGGTTGATGCCGTCACCGGCGATGTGGTTGGCTTTGAGGCTTTGTGCCGTTGGATGCAGCCTGATGGTTCCATGATCCCACCTGAAAAATTCATCCCGGTTGCAGAAGAAACAGGCCTGATCATTCCTCTGAGCAATTATGTCATGCAGGAAGCGTGCCGGTTCATGCAACGCCTCAAAAACTCCGGTTATGACCGATACCCGGTATCAGTCAACATATCGGTGGTTCAGATTTCCCACCTTCAATTCATAGACAATATTTCGGATGCAATCGCCTCCTGCGATCTCAGCCCGAAGGATGTCATTCTGGAAATCACCGAATCCGTACTGATGGAGTCTTTCGATACCAACATCGGCAAGTTGAACGCGCTTCGGAATGCCGGCTTCGCGTTGTCTCTGGATGACTTCGGCACCGGATATTCCTCCCTCACCTACCTGAAGCAGCTGCCCTTGAAGGAGCTGAAGATAGACAAATCCTTCATTCGGGATTTGTGCAGTTCCCCGGAACAGGCTGGAATCATCCGCACCATTGTCCAACTGGCCCACCAGCTGGACCTGCATGTCGTGGCCGAAGGCGTTGAAACTTCCGAACAAGCGGCATGCCTGCGTGAAATAGGCTGTCACACGCTGCAGGGATATCATATCAGTCCACCGTGCCCCGAAGCGGAGGCCATTGTCTTTTTGAAGAACAGTCGATAGTTTTCATTGAAACCGGATTCGTGGTCCCCATTGACCATTTCTGTCAGGCCATAGATGATTCCTCCTTCCACATCGGCAGGAGGCGCACCCTGAGGAAAGTTCACATGCAGCAGGATGGCTGTGACCGGCAAGCCAGGACATGAACTCCCTGCCCGCGTCCCGTATCCCGTCACTGTCTCTTTCCGCCGTATCCAGTTTCGGCTTCACCGAGGTTTCATACCAGGCACTCAGGATGTTTTCGATTCGCTTCAGCAGAACATCATCAAGGCCGGCGCTTTCCCGCAGAATCGCCGCAAGGTATTGCTTGGCCTGCTTCTCAATCGACGAGGGCTTCGGTGGCACTGCTTCGAAATCTTCGACACTGACGAGGCCATAGCCGCTGAACCCGTACACGTCGAACACAGCCATTCCGTCTGATACGGTGATGGGGTAGAATGAAAAATCCTTTCCATCGCCTTCATAGGAAAAACCTGTCAGCTTCTTGTTCCGAAAACCTTCAGGTATGGATATGGTCAACTTTCCGGCGCTGGCAAAAGTCGTTCCATCCGGCGTCAGCTGAACACCGGCTATGAAAGTCCAGGCACTGTCAAGACCCCCGATGGACTGGATGGGTGTGAGTGAAATGGCCTTCATCGTCTCCAGCGTGTCTTTTCCCAGCGTGAACTGAAAATCCGTGTTTTCATTCACCTGGATGGTCCCGCCCTGTCCATCCATTTCCTTGGATGCACCCACTTGTGACAGAATGACCGAAACCCTCATGGGGTCAGTTATTTCCTCAAAAAGTGCTTCGATTGGCTGTGATGAAAAGGATTCAACCGCTCCCTGTACGGGTGACCCGGCTGAATCCATTGCTCCGGAAGAATCGGTGGATGGCACCACTGAAGCCGATTCTCCCGAAAGGGTTTAAAACTGTTTACTTGATATATAACAAATACTATGATATAATATTCATTATGAGTAGAATAGTATCGATTGGACAAGCCTCGGAAATTCTTGG
>JAIFNI010000137.1 GCA_020047785.1 Clostridia bacterium | reverse complement strand
AATGGTCCTGATGTATGCCATCAACGCCAAGTTGAACAATTGGTGGGAGGAACTGACCCTGATCATCTGGGGTGCTCCAGCACGTCTGGTCGCAGAAAATGCGATGATTCAGGAAAAAATACGGCAGGCCATGCATGTCGGCGTCAACGTATCGGCTTGCATTGCCTGCGCGGATCAATTGGGTGTGACCGATACGCTGCGTGAAATGGGGATTGAAGTGAAAGGATGGGGAGCAGGATTGACCGAGGCGTTGAAGGACGGGATAAAGGTACTCTCCATCTGAGTCTGATCTCGGAGGGAATCGCAACTCGCATGAAACAGTCGTAAATCGACTGTTTGTACCGGAATCACAGTTCGATCCTGACAGGAGTGGCAATGGAACAGAAAGAAATGTCGGAACCAATCTCGGCAGCCGCTGTGACTTACAGGGAACGGATGGAACGATATGAAGCGGCGCTGGTTGTGCAGAACCGGGACATCAACCGAATCGGAAACCTGCGGCTTTTTGCCTTTCTTACAGGGGCAGGCTTCGCGGCAGGTTTCGGCCTCTCCCATCGGCCTGTTGCGGCCTGGATTGGCGGGGCAGCGGGTCTTTGCCTGTTCCTCTGGCTTGTGATCTGGCATGATCAACTTTTTCGTGAACGCAAGAGAACCACGCTGCAGCGGGACATTAACCGGGAAGCCTTGCTGCGGGTTACGGATCAGTGGCATTCGCTGCAGGATGATGGCTCCGCCTACCGCATGGAATCCCATCCGTTTTCCGAGGATCTGGACATTTTCGGTCCGGGCTCTGTCTTCCAATGGTGCAATACTGCCGTCTCTCCGGCGGGCCGGGAACAATTCGCAAACTGGCTGTCCATTCCGGAACAGAATCCGGACATGATCCGCGAACGGCAGGAGGCGGTCAGGGAACTGGCGCCGCTGCTGGATTGGCGGCAGGACCTGCAGACCGAGGCCCGTTTGCATCAGGGCGAATTCTGTGCGGCAGACGCATTGGAAAAATGGGCGGATGAATCGGAAAAAAGCTGGAAGATGCGAGGCGTTCTTTCCTTCATGCCGATTCTTGCCTGGGTTCTTCCAGGGGTGACATTGGTCATGGCCATCTTGCCTTCGTTGGTTCCCGGGTTCCATTATTCCCCACTCGCCCTGATGGTTCTGTTGGAAACTTTGCTCCTGGTCTGGCAATACAGAGCCCGGACGAAAGTGCTGCAGGATGCGGAACGGGCTGCAGCCGACATCAAGGTCCACCAGCAGATTCTGGCACGTCTTGAATCCTCCTCCCTGAAGGCGCCGCTGCTGCAGGACATGAAGAACAGGCTGAGGGACCGTCACGACCGTTCTGCAGCGGAACAGACAAGGCGGCTTGCGCGTATTGTGGATGCGCTGGGCAATCGGAACCATCAACTGTATATCGTGATGGACATCCTGTTTCTGCTGGATTGGCATTTCCTGTTTGCCATCGAACGATGGAAGAAGGAATCCGCCGCGCATCTTGCGGATTGGGTGGCCGTGAACGGACAATTGGAAGCTTTGTGCACGTTGGCCGGCATTGCGCATGCGCATCCGGACTGGGTGATGCCGGAAGTCCTGGAGGTGCCGGAAGTCCTGGAGGTGCCGGAAGACCGGGAGGTGCCGGAAGACCGGGAGGTGACGAAAGTCATGAAGGGGCCGGATTCGCCAAAGCATGACGTTCCATGCAGGTTCATGGCGGACGGACTGGGACATCCCCTGCTTAAAGCGCCCTGTGTGACCAACCCCGTCCTATTCGGAAAGGGAGAGGCCATTCATCTCATCACGGGTTCCAACATGTCGGGCAAGAGTACCCTGCTCCGCACCATTGGAGTGAATCTGGTTCTGGCCATGGCTGGAGCGCCTGTGCATGCAAAGGCATTTCAGTTTGCACCATGCCGTCTGTACACCTGCATGCGGACCCGGGATGACATCGAACAGGGTATTTCCTCGTTTTATGCGGAACTGCTGCGCATCAGGACGCTGGTTCAGGCCATCGAAGCCGGAGAAACCGTGTTCTGTTTTCTCGATGAAATATTCAAGGGAACAAACTCCGTGGACCGTCATACCGGTGCCCAGGCGCTGATTCGCTGGCTGGTCGGACAGGATCGGTCGGACAGGCCTGTGATGGGCTTGATCTCCACGCATGATCTGGAACTGGGTACTTTGGAAGAAAGCTGTGACGGCGTTCGGAATCTTCATTTTCAGGAAACGTATGAGAATGGCCGTTTGCATTTCGACTATCAGTTGAGACCGGGAGTCTCCACTACACGCAATGCGCTGTGGCTGATGAAACTTGCAGGGCTGCCGACGGAAGGAATTCAGGAGGAAAACAGATGAATCTCGATCATATCCGCATCGACCATGCCATTCTCCACATCATCGATCCCGCCATCGCCTGCCCGGTCATTTCGGATGTGAATCTGGAACTGGACACGGAAACCGGTGATTACCTCGCAACACACGCGGCACGGATACTGGAGAGCGGTGAAGCAAAGGAATGCTCCTTCAAGTCGGATGAATCCCCGTTCTACAAGACCATCTGCGAACTGAACGGAAACAATTTTCTGGAAACGACGAAAATTCTCGGTCAACGTCTGTTCGACATCATGAAGCAGCATCCCGACATCCCGCCGGCCGATGTTGTGTTCATCTGGGTGGAAGCCAATGGCGCCCGTTACCTGATGATGCTGAAAATGAATTTCCGCCTGCAGTTCATGCACCATGTGGAACAGGAGAGCGACCGCGTTTCGAACCGGATTGTACCGCTTCGTTCCGTTCTGCCGCCTGCTTCCTCGAAAGTGGATGAGGCCATTGTCGTCTGCATGGATGACCTGTCGATCAAAGTCATCGAGAAGTCCTATGAGATCAACGGGCAAAAATCCTTTTACCTTTCCGGGTTGTACCTTGCCTGCGAATGGGATCATTCGCCTGCCCGGAAGATGGATATCCTGACAAAAACCGCAAAAAAACTCAGTGAAAAGTATTCCGGACAACCTGCGGAGGCGGCACTTGATTTCAAGAAAGCCATCCATGAGGTTTACGAGGAAAAAGGCGAAGTGGAAGTGTCAAGGGTTCTGGATGCCGTCTATCAGCATCGGGAGGACATCAAGCACGAGTTTCGGGAGGAGCTCGGGAAGCAGCAGATGACCGAGTCTGTGGTGAAGGCACCAGAAGCCATCATTCAGAAGAAAATCGGCAAGCAGACACTCAAGACGGATACAGGAATCGAAATCAGCATTCCGTTGGACCAATACCGGGACGGGAATGCGGTGGAATTCATCAACAACCCTGATGGGACCGTATCCATTCTTATCAAGAATGTGAATCGGATTCGTTGAAGAACAGGTATTTCGATGCCTGTATGAAGCTGTATGGGATGAATTCGAACGAATCCCAAAAACCGAACGAATCCGAACGAATCATTAGCGTTCGGATTCGTTCGCTGATTGGCATGCAGGAGGAATTCATGTGGAACTTCAAATGGCGCTTCTTCTCGCTGGTGAAAGCAAATATCTTGATCTCTGCTTTTCTCGTGCCTGACCCTGTATGCATGAGAGGATGGCGATGATTCTTATGGGGTTTTATGACGCTCAGAGCTGGTGTCCGCAGGCATTGCAGAACTTGGCAGTCATATTCTGCTTCGCGCCGCATTCGCCGCAGAAGCGGGACTGGGCCATCTTTTCCCCACATTCCGGGCAGAATTTCGCGTTCTTTTCCTGTGCGGCGCCGCATTTCGGACAGCTGGCCCGGATGACGTCCTTCCAGGCTGCAGCATCCAGATGCTTGTCTTCATCCGCCATCCGCGCATGTGCCCAGACTTCCTGCACGGAATGGCTGGCTTGTGCGGCAGCCATCTCCACACCCAGTTCGGGTGCACAGTTCTTGCAGAGTCCTTTCGATTGATTCCAGCATTTTTGCCGGCAAACCCAGCTCTGACACCGTGGGCACTGCACGAAAGACTCTGTCAGTTCATTGATGGACTTTTCAAAAGCATCATCATGCGCCTTTTCCCATGCCGCAGAATTGGCATGATTGCTCAGGTCCGCAGCCCGGCTGAAAACACCGCCGAACAGACTGCTGGCTGTATCCATGATGGTGGAGACCGATCCAGTCACGGATGGTGCGAAACGGGTGCGGTGGCCAGCCCCACAGCGATCGCACAGGAACTCGAACTGGAAGCCCTTGTTGGTCGACAAGTCGTTGTAATGACTGGTGAAGTGGATTTTTCCGCTCATGGTGCTGTTGTCTCCTTTCAGTCCGAACCTGTTAAGCCCGATGATATCATTCTTTTGCGAACCGGGAAAGGAGGAATGTGCATCTGTTTCCGAAATCCGGCGGACGCCGGGATGTTGCCGTGAGTCCATATGTGGAGAAATTCGGACGGAATGGTCAATGATGCGCATGCAAGCTGCGGAGACCGGAAAAACCTATCATTTTTCCGGTGGATTCATCGTACAGTCTCAGATTCAATGACATCAGGCTCTGCAGGAGTCCGAGGGAAGGAATGGACTTCAGTTCCGGCTGGGCATTCTGGCATTCACGCAGACGATAATTCGGGATTTTCGGATTCAGATGGTGAATGTGATGATAGCCGATATTGCCCGTGAACCAGCGAAGGACAGCCGGAAGCCTGTAATACGAACTTCCTTCTGTTGCAGCCTTGACAAGATCCCAGTCCTTGTTGCGCGACCAGTATACGTTCTGGAACTGATGCTGGACATAAAAGAGCCACAAGCCACAGCTGGAGGAAACAAACACAATGGGAAGCTGGATGATCAGATAGTACTCGATGCCAAGCGTCAGACTCACGGCAAGTATGATGCAGGCAAGCGATGCATCCGTGAGCAATGTGTTCAGGTTTTCCTGCAGAGACCGATGCCTGCCGGGGAATCGGTTCATGATGACAAAAAGGAAAAACGGGGCAATCAGAAACAGGAAGAATGGGTTTCGATACAAACGATACAACCCTCTGGTCAGTTTCGTACTTGCAAGATACTCCTGGGCTGTCAGGGTCCAAATATCTCCGACACCTTTTTTGTCAATATTCCCGACTGTGCCATGATGGGTCAGATGGCTTTTCCGCCATTCCTCAAAGGCTGTGAGCGTCAGAATTCCTGTGATGATGCCAACGATGCGGTTTGTCTTCTTTGCATGGAAAAAGGAGCCATGGGCGCAGTCGTGAAAAATGATGAAAATGCGGATGTGGAAGCCGGCGCCGAGGAGGGTCAGGGGGATCAGCAGAAGGACGGGAAGACTGAAGTGGAGAACCAGAACCATGGCCGATATCGTAAGAAAATAGGGAATCAGGGTATTCAGAAGTTGCAAGGACGCCCTGACCGCATTTGTATCTGCATATTTCTTCAGATTCATTACCCACATGGGTCTGTTCATGGCATGACCTTCTCTCCATTCATTGCTCCGTGAGAAATCCGATACCAGCATGCATGCATGATGTTCCAGTGGCATGCCAGTGATTTGATGAAGTCCTTGTAAATCCTGCTGCATATTTACCACTTTCCGTGACCGATACTCTATCTTTTGTGGGCGGCTTCTGAGAAAATGATTGACGTATGGGTCGGACAAATCTACGCTTGTCATGTCAGCGCTTGTCATGTCTACGCGTGTCAAGTCTGCGTTTTTCTTGTCGAACAGCAGGGAACGGACCGCCTGGGTCAGGTCGGCGCTGAGTCGAAGGCGAAACCCATCGGGAATCTGGTTTCACACGGGAGGAAGCACATGCCGGGACGGATTCTGATCGTGGATGATGATGAAAACATTGTTCGCCTGTTGAAACTGTATCTGGGGGATGCCGGATATGATGTGGATGTGGCCGTGGACGGCAGCAGTGCCCTGACGCGCTTTCACGCAGGGAAACCCGATCTGGTGCTGCTGGATGTCATGATGCCGGTCATCAATGGCTGGGAAGTGCTGCGGCTCATTCGCGGCGAGTCCGCCACACCGGTCATCATGCTTACGTCCCGTGACCTGGTCGAGGACAAGGTGAAGGGGTTTGACCTCGGTGCGGATGATTATGTGATCAAGCCGTTTGAACCGAGAGAAGTCCTTGCACGCATCCAGGTCCGGATGTCGAAACGTGAACCGGGAGCCGTTGAAGTCCATGAGGGCAAGGCGGCGGAGAAGGAACGCGGTGTGGCCGAGTGCGGCAACCTTCGGGTGGATCTGAACCGGTATGAAGTTCTGAAGGATGGCGTGAAGGTGGTTTTGAAACCCAAGGAAATCCAGCTGCTTTATTTTCTCCTGCAGAACCGGAATCTTGTCTTTTCCCGTGACCAATTGCTGGAGAAAGTATGGGAATATGATTTCATGGTGGATACGCGAACCGTGGATGTACATGTGAAGCGGCTGCGTCAGACGCTCGAACCCTCCAATTCGTCCTGGAGCCTGAAAACGGTCTGGGGTGTCGGATACAAGATGGAAACCAGGTGAGCCGGATTTTCGGAATGCGGCATGAATCGGCAAGAACAGAAATGAAGCGGCTTCAACCGATAGGATAGATCATTTTCATGAATTCGGGGGAACGATGGGCAAGAGCCTGTTCCGAAAACTGTTTCTGGTGTATGCAGGGGTTCTGACTGCCGTTGTGGTGGTCCTGTCCCTGATTCTTTCCGTGCTTTACACCAACCGGATGTACGAAGAAAAACGGCAATCGCTCTCGAGCGCGGGTACGATGGCAAACCGGGCGATGGGAGAATATCTGGACGGGTTGATCGGCAAGGACCGTCTTTCGCAAAACATGGATATGATCGGGTATATCGCGGATGCACGCATCTATGCAATCCGGTACAATGAGGAAAATCTGGCCGAGATTGCGGCCCAATTGGCTGATGAGTCCCAGGCTGATGAGGAGCTTATGACCGATATGTCCGCATTGCTCGGAGGGGAGCAGGTTTTCCATACGCGGGCCTACTCGGCAAAACTCGATACGGATGTGGTGCTGGCTGGATTTCCCATGACACAGGGAAATGAGATACTTGGGGGTATCCTCATGTATGCACCGTTGGATCGGGTTACACGGGATGTACTCCAGATGAATTATGTCGTTTTAGGCATCGCAATCGGTGCCTTGCTGGTTGGTACACTGTTTCTTCTTCAGTTGACCGGAAAAATCCTGCAGCCCATTCGGGATATGCAGCTTGCGGCTGTCAGACTTGCCTCCGGAGAGAGTGCGGCACCGATCCCCATCCACAGTCTGGATGAGATCGGCCGGCTGGCGAAAGCGTTCAATCACATGCAGGAACAACTCATGAAAACCGAGGAAGTACGCAGGGGATTCATCGCAAATGTCTCGCATGAACTGCGTACGCCGCTTACCTCCATCCGCGGGTTTCTTCAGGGAATGATTGACGGGGTCATCCGGCAGGAGGCGGTTCGGGAGCACCTGCTTCTGATGATGGACGAAGTGATGCGGCTGAACAAACTCACCGGTGAAATTCTTGATCTGGCAAAACTGCAGTCCGGGACGCTCCTCCTCATGAAGGAACGGACGGACCTCCGCCTTCTGGTCATGGAGACGGTCGCGTCCCTCAAGGGACTTCTGGGAGAACGTTTCCTGCAGTTGGAGGTGGAAGCGGGGGAGCCTGTTTTTGCCTATGTGGACCCCGACAGAATGCGGCAGGTGCTTGTCAACCTGGTTGGGAATGCCGTCAAATTCACACCGGACGGGGGCCGGGTCGGCGTATCCGTTTCACGGGATGGTTCTGAAGTCCTCCTGGATGTTCATGACACCGGCATAGGAATTCCAGAAGCGGAATTACCGTTGATATTCGACAAGTTTCATCGTGTGGATAAATCCGGTAATCCTGCTTATGGCGGGAGCGGTCTTGGCCTCAACATCGCCAGAACCGTCGTGGAGCTGCACCGCGGATGGATTACCGCAAGGCGTCTGCCAGAGGGGGGAACGGCTTTCACAGTCGGACTTCCGGAAAACTGAAGAAGCGGCGCGTTTACAAATCGTTTACAAATCGCCGTCCTCTTTATTTACGCAGGAGGTGTAGGATGAAAGGGTGGAAGCATCGAGAATTCACCGACGCATCCCGATGAATTTTGAAACAGAAGGAATCTCGCTTCGGCGACGAATTTCGACTGGAAAGGAAATAACGGATGATACGCAAAAAAAAGAAGGCGCATCGATGGATTGCCGGCTCAATGGCGAGTCTTGCAATGGTCCTGCTGTTTTCTGCCTGCGGGTTGTCCGTCAAGGACGGGGAGCACGTTTTCTCATTGAACAGACAGGATGGCACCATGACAGGAACACCGGATGTCATTACATCGCATTCCGAGAAGCCATCACCGGCTGTCAGTCCTGTTGCATCCGACGAAGGAAACACGAATTCGGGCGAAAATCCTGCCACAGCTCCTCAATTGTCGGTCGATGCTGCGATGCCTTCTGAAGAAACAGCAGGAATTGCGAATCAGACTGCTGCAGCTGAGGCAGGGAAACCGGAAAAGACACCCACGCAAACCCCATCGTCTGACATTTCACCTGAATTTTCTGCAACCGCTGAAGCACCTCAAGAAGAGGCGGAGATCATCGTCCGATCCGGCAACATTCTCTCCAGCACGGAGAAGGAAGCCCTTCTGAAGGAATTGGAAAGCGAACTGGATAGCCTTTTCGGGGCAATCGCTGAAGTAAACGCCGAACCACAGCCCGATCTGCCGGAATAAAGGAGCAATAAGTATGAACACACGGTCATTCGCAAAGGGGTTCATCATCATGACTCTTTTCTCACTGATGCTTTCAGGCACAATGCTTTCCGCGCAGGCGGAAAGCGGGCGCCTGTCCGGCGGTGATGCAGCGACCCGGGAGGCATCCCGATCGGCAAGAGGGCCACGATCGACGGACGGAACCGAGGTTCAGCGGAAAGCACGGCTGGAAATGCGGGCGCGTCTTGCGGTCAGCAACCGTTTGGCACTGAATATCGGCACATTGAAGTATGAAGCGGCCGAGCGGTTGAAGCTGGCGAAAAACCGGATCCAGCGGTTGATGAAGAACAATGATGGTTTGACCGGAGATCAATTGGCGGCTCTGAAGGATGTCGTCGTGCAGCTGAAGAATCAGCGCGAAAATATTACCGCGCAGGAAAAAGTCCTTCGTGAAGTCAGGAAACGTTTTGAGGCGCTGCGGCAGGAAGGGCAATTTTCCGAAGCCGTCCCGGTGGCGGACGAACTCATCTCTTCCCAGAAAACAATGCTGGAACTGCTTCGGGCAAGCGAATCAGGCATTTCAACCATCATCCGGATCCAGGAGAATCAGAATTGATCTTGGTCAGGTTCGTGCGGTGCATCCGGTTCGCTTGGCGCTTCGGAAGCAGGTCCTTCTTCCTGTGCCGGTTCATTCATGTCCGGTTGTTCAGGCGGGGGCGCTGTCTCCGCTTGCCCGCCATTCCAGGGATTCGCATTGGATTTCCAGGGATCGGACGGGTTCCAGGTCTGGTTTTGATTCCAGGTTTGGGTCCGGTTCCACGCCTGCCCGCTGGATGCAGGTCCTTTCTGATTTCTGCGTCCCTGTCTCCGTTTTTTGATTTCCTTTGAAATGATGATGAATGCGACGATTCCGGGCCAGCTGACGGAAGTCATGCGGACGCCGCGGAAGCCGCCAAAGAGGATGGCAGCCAGCAAAATGGCGCCCAGCACGGAAACGGCAAGGATGGTTTTGCGGAAATTCGGGTTTGCCGGATGGAACAGCCATTGATACCAAGGCATCTGGTTCTGGAATTCTGATTCAGGATTGTAACCGGGCGGCGGTGCAAACCCTTGCTGATCACTGAAATCCGGATTCTGCCCGAAACCCGCATCGACATGGGGTTCTGCTCCAGGGGCCACCTCTTGCTCCGGGGTGGAAGAGTCTGTGTGCTGTGAAAAACCGGTGACGGTTTCCGGTGCGTTCATGGTCTGCGCAGGATAATCCGGAGATTTCGGCATGTGATCAGCCGGGTGACGACGGCTTTTCAATGGGGTCGGAGCCGAAAGACGCGGCACATGGCCAACAGGCACTCCTTCCTGACCGGAACCTGTCTGCGCAGCCGCAGACTGCTCATCGGCGGAACCCTTCAGCGTGACATTGTTCCAATAGGCATACTGGGAAAGCACTTTGCAGATGCCTTCCGTGGCTGTTGCGTAACGTCCGACCGGATAGGAATGGTCGTTGTTCCTTGGTTTGATGAACGCATCACAGAACGGAAGGCCGTTCTCGGTTCCATCCTGAAGCCTGATGTATTCGATGTCTGCCGGAACGAGAACCCATGGACCTTCGGGAAACAGCGCGGTGATGGTGGTTTCCCGGATTTCCCAGATGCCTTCGCGATAAGCGGGACCTTGTGGAATGGACATGAGAAGGTCCTCCTTTGTTTGCATGGAATGGGTTGATAAGCCCGGAATACCGAGTGAATGGATCTTTCTTTGCCAGGCGGCAGTCTTTCCAGTTTGCGAATGGGACGTTGTCTTTTCCTTCATTTTAGCATGAACCCTGTTCGACAGATATAGTCCTGTGTCTTGTATCAGCAATGGATCTGATGTAAGATGACAGACAAGAGCACACGAAGCAAAGAAGCCTTCGGACGGGAACCCGTCTGAAGGTTTCTTTGGGTTTTTGGAAGGCATGCTAGACATCACGGTCAAACCGGAGAAAGAGGTCATGCCATGGGACATGCTGTTGAATGTGAAATGGATGCGAGGTCTCCTTTGTGCGCCATTTTGAGACAGAAATCTCTGGTGGCGGTCTACCAACCAATCCTATCGCTTGTTCAAAGGCGGATTGTCGGATATGAGGGATTGTCCAGGGGGGTCAGCCCGGAAACCGATCAATGGATGCAACCTTTGGATATGTTTCGGGAAGCGGCGCGACTGGATGCTGCCGTAGAAGAATGGGAAAATGAATCGGCTGTTCAGACTTATCAGCCGGTTCGGGCGGATTCCTTGAAACTTGAGTGTCCGGAAACCTGTGGGCCTGATTTTCTGATGCGGGAATATGGAACGACCAGCCATACCGTGGCATTGGACCGCCTGTGCCGGGACAGATGTCTGTCCGGATTCGGTGAATTGCTGAAGCAGGACCATGCCTGCCATCTTTTTCTGAATCTTGATGCTTCCATCATCGACAGAGTTTCCGGTTCCGACTATCTGCTCCGGCAGGTGAATCAGCATGGCATTCCCCATGGGAACGTCATCATAGAAATCAATGAGTGTCATGTGCGGCAAGTGGAGCCCCTGGTTCGCTTTGTCAAGCGATACAGGGAAGAAGGCTTTCTGATTGCGCTGGATGACATGGGTGCCGGGTTTTCCAATCTGGATCGGATTTCACTTCTTGAACCGGACATCATCAAGTTGGACCGTTCGCTGGTTCAATCAATCGCAGACAGCCATCACAAGCAGGAAGTATTCAAATGTCTGGTCGGACTTGCAAACAAAGTCGGTGCCGTCGTTGTCGCAGAAGGGGTTGAAACGGAGACGGAGTTGAATGCAGCCATGGAATTCGGCGCGCATCTGATTCAGGGGTTTTGTTTCGCACGTCCGGTTTCTGTTGATGGCCTCGCATCCCTCTCCTTGCCGAAGCGGATGGAAGAGGCGGCCATTCGCTACATGGCGCACATGAATCTGAAAATGACCCTGGAGCGTTCGAATCGCAGAATGCTCGACCAAAGAATCGGCATGCTGGCAAAAATACTTGAGGAGACGGAGCTGGAGGATTTGGAAAAGGTTCTTGGCGGTTTTGCCGCCGGGCAGGCGGATGTCGGCATGGAATGCGCCTACCTGCTGGACGAGGAAGGCATACAGACAACAGCCACCGTCTTCGGAAGTCTGACCGGAAGCATCCACAAACGAAGGGGGTTCGTGTTTTCCCCGACGGAAGCGGGCTCTGACAACTCATTGAAAAAATATTACTACGAACTCGTGAATGCCAGGGTAGGCAAGTATGTGTCCGATCCGTACATTTCCCATGCGACCGGTTCGGTCTGCGTCACCCACTCGCGCATCATCACCCGAAAACACATGGAACGGTACGTGCTTTGTGTTGATTTTCTTCAGGACTGGAACAAACCTGGAGACATGCCTTGAAGCGGACGGCTGACCTTGTCCTTGCTTCGTCAGCACGATCCGCTCAACGGATAATGTCCAGATGTATCTTTCCGTCCTTCACCTCCACAATCCGGTCGGTTTTTTCCGCGATCCGCTGATCATGCGTGACGATGATGAAGGTGGTCCCGAAACGGGCATTGATGTTTCTCAGCAGGTCGTAGATGTTTTCCGTGCTGTCCGAGTCAAGGTTTCCCGTCGGTTCGTCCGCGAGAATGAGCCGGGGCCTGTTGACGAGTGCGCGTGCGATGGCCGTGCGCTGCTGCTGTCCGCCGGACATGTTCGTGGCTCTGTTGTTGGCGACCTTGGATAGCCCGACCAGATTCAGCAGTTCGTCGGCCCAGTCACGCGCTTCCTTCGGTGGATGCACGTCGTGAATGCGGTACGGCAGCAGCACATTTTCCCGCGCGGTGAATTCCGGGAGCAGATAATGGAATTGGAAGATGAACCCGATGGTGCGGTTTCGGAGTTCCGCAAGCGCATTCTTGTCCATTTCCCTGGTGTTGCGGCCCGAAATGGATACCTCGCCGGATGTCGGCTGGTCCAACGTGCCGATGATGTTGAGCAGCGTGCTCTTGCCGCTGCCGGAGGCTCCGATGATGGAGCTGAACGTACCCTCTCCGAAAGAAAGGTCCACGTCATATAGCACTTGTGTTTTCACCGTGGTTCCGTATATCTTGTTGATGCCCTTGAGCGTGATGATGTCTGACATGCTTTCCACCTCGTGGATCGTGCTTGTTGGCAGTATGAAACGATCCTGTTTCGCTATCCGTTCTTGATGACCTCGATGGGGTTGAGCCTGGAGGAGATTCTGGCGGGAATGACAGAGGCGATCATGGCGGATACCAGGGCGAACAATCCTGAAAGGGCGATGAAACCCGGATTGATCAGGATGGGCACAACCGGCGTTCCATCCGGATTCCGCGCAAATGTCGTGAACATCTGGAGAAGGCCGTAACCGAATCCGATTCCCAGTGCCCCACCAAGCAAACCGAGCATGGCACCCTGGAACACAAAAATCAGGCTCGCATCCCGGTCCTTGATGCCCATCGCCTTGAGAATACCGAGCTGCTTGGAGCGCTGCACCACGGAGATGGCCAGAACACTCGCAATTCCAAGCAGGACCGCAATCAGAACAAAAACCTGAATCATGAGGCTGGACACACTCTGACCGTTCAACCCGCTCAGCAGGCTGCGGTTCAAGTCCTTCCAATTGTCGACGACCAGATCTTCGTCCGACAGCACCTCTGCGATCCTGGCACCCATTCCGTCGGCTGAAAAGACGGTTGCGACCTGCATTTCCACAGTCGTAACACGTTTATCCAGACCCAGCACGTTTTGAGCGGTCTCCAGATTGGTGATGATCCAGGAGCGGTTGAGGCTCTGCACATTCAGGTCAAAGAGTCCGGAAACAGTCAGGCGAACCGCGTCTCCTGCAGGAAGCAGGATGAATGCCTTGTCTCCCGGTCGAATGCCTGTCTTCTCCGAGAGGTCTCTCCCGATGATCACTTCATCGGTACGCTCGGGGAGCCTGCCTTCATAGAGGGCTGCGCCGTACTTGTAGATTGGGTCCGAGTCCGCAAGGTTGAAGCCGCGGAGGAGGATCGGTTCCGTACCGGCCTCATATTCGATGAACGCGGAGCCGGATATCGCAGGAGAAACATAGCGGACATCAGGGCTTGCAAGCTTCACCTCATAGACGACCCGCTGCCAGTCCGGAATGGTTCTTTCGTCAGACTCCGAACGGATGGTGATCTGTGAGGAACTGCCGATGGTTGTGTTGACGAGGCTGGCCTGAAGGCCCTGAATGAGTGAGCCGATGAAAACCTGTACGGCCACCCCGACCGAGATGCCCAATGCGATGAGCAGGGTCTGTCCTTTCCCGGACTTCAGGAAACGGAGGGCGATGCTGAATGCCAGTCTCATGCGCCCACCCCCTTCGCGGCGGATAAGGCGCGGATGTCCGAGAATGTCCGGAGGATGCCATCTGCACCGATTTGACGGGCCATGTCGGGATTGAGGGCAAAGGCATGTCCGCCCACGAAAATCCGCGTGCCGTCAAGGTGATGGTCTGTCAGAACCGTACGGAGCTTCTGAATGGCTTTCCCGGTTTCGACCAGGTTGTAGAAGTCGGTGACTGAAACGGCCACAATGGCAGGTTTCACCATCAGGACCGCAGCACGGAACTGTTCCCTCGGGGTGTTGGCGCCGACAAACACTGTGTTCCACCCGCATGCCGCGAAAAAGTCCGAAACCATTCTGGCGCCGATTTCGTGGTATTCCTTTTCCGGACAGAGCACCAGAACCGATCCGGGCTGAATTTCCGTTTTTCTTTGCAATTCCGCGACAGCAGGCCAGCAGCATTCGATGACGGTCCGAACGATGGATGTTTTCACATGTTCATGCCAGATGCACCCGTCATCTCCGATGTCACAGACTTCAGACTGACTGAGTGCCGGTCCGATGATGCCTTCATACAGCTCGGGAAGCGTGCATTGTCCTTCCTTCAGACATCGGAGCGCGAATTGTACGCAACCGTCGCGGTCTTCAGCCGCAAGCCGGTCCTGAAAGGACTGACGAAGGGGGTTGATGATTGCCTCGTTCATGGTGCCACACTTCCTTTCACAAGAAGTCCGTCGGTCAGATCGGCTGACGGTGCGAGCACGATGACGGAGCCGACAGGTGGAACCTCTCCGACGGCAACGTAGCTGTTGTCCTCGATGCCTGGAACAACGGTGATCTGCCGCAGGGTTCCCTGAATGCTTCCGTCCGTTCCTGAAGCAACATCATTCAGAACGAACAGGAAGGGGTTGCCCGTCTGGTCCGTCCCCAGAGCCTCACGCTTCACACCGGCAACCTGGGAAAGGCGTCCGGTTTCGATGACCACATCCGCGTCAAATCCTGAAGCCATCCGGCTGTCCGGAGCGGAAACGACCAGTGTGGCTTCAACTTTTGGTGTTCTGCTGCCGCTGCCGTTTTCCACAGCCGCTTCTTTTGACAGGTCCTCCACCTTTGCGGTGAAGGTGTCATTCAGACCTTTCAGGGTGAAAGCCGCATCCTGTCCGGGCATGACCTGCAAAGCCTCCTGCTGCGTCAGACGTACGACCAGCTTCCAGGTTGAAGTATCCTCAATACGCAAAACGTCGCCGTTTTCAGGATATCTTCCCTCCTTGAGCGGAAAGCTGACCAGAAGACCGTCGATGGAGGCGGTGAGATGACTTTCGGCCAGTTGTCTGTCCAGCAGCTCCAGATCGATTTTGTTCTGGGCCTGCTGCCGGATGAGGGTTCCCGTTTTTTGTGCCGTTGCGTCAGGAAGATCTCCGACTTCGGTTCTGGCAGAGGTAAGGGAAGTTTCCGTTCGCTTCACCTGGTCCGCCAGATCGTTTCTTGCACTTTTGCTGGCATCCAGTACGGATGCGGAGATGGAACCGGCGTCGAAAAGTGTCTGATCCTGTTCCAGACGCGTCTCCGCCTCGGCAAGCTTTCTTCTTGCATTGGTCAAATCAAGTTCCAACTGGGAAACTCTTGCTTTCACCGCGGTGGAGGATGCCGTCAAGGTAGGTGCTGTCAATTCCTTCAGGTCCGATTCGATCTGCGCGCCGGCGAGCAGGAGTTTCTGACGCTGCAGTTCCAGGTCGGCCACATCCAGCTCGGCCAGGACCTGACCTTTCCGGACAAGATCTCCTTCTTTTGCCTTAACGGTTTTCACGCGCCTTGATGTGGACACCGGCAGAAGTTCAACATCTGTCGGCTTCAGTGTCCCGGATACCGAAACTGTTCGCAGGATGTCAACCGTCTCCACTTTTCCGAGTGAAACGGTTGCGGCTTCAGGGCCGCTTGAAAAGACAAACCGCCATACCACTACGGCGGCGACGATGGCAATGGGGATCAGAATGAGACCGATGCGGGATTTTTTCATGATGGCGGGCCTCCTTGCAGGTTGATATTTCAAGGTTACCCTGAATTCATTGCATGAAATCAAATTTTATTCACAATCATTGTGAAATTGCGAAATTGTCCGATTCCGCCCAGGTCAAGCTGTGTCCCTTCTTTATCCCGGCTGAAGGTCAGCATGCGTTCTCCAAGGCCATTCAAACGGTTTTCGAAGGCGGCCCCCTCCGATTCCGCGTCCAGATCAGGCCAATAGCTTGCTTTCATCTCCGAAAGGATCAGGGCGTTTCCCCCCAGTGTGCGAAACTTGCCGGTCTCAACCAGAATTCCGGCTGGTTCCGCGACAATCTGGGTCCAGGTGAATGTCTTTGTCTTGCCGTCCAGCTCAAGCCACTGGTCTCCGGCTTTCGGTGCGAACAGGTCACCTGCCTGATCCCGAACCTTGAAGGTGCCATGCGCAATATCGGGTGGATTCGTTGTTTTGTCCGCCAGGCACCAGCGACCGGCCGGAGAGGGTCCGCTGACGTTTG
>JAIFNI010000056.1 GCA_020047785.1 Clostridia bacterium | reverse complement strand
GCATCATGCCCCGGTAGGCATAGACAGGATAATCCTCGACCCGGCATGAAGGAAGCGACCAGGAAAGACCGGACACCTTCTCGTCGGACTCAATCTCCGCCGGCAACAGCTGACGGACCGTCTGAATGCCACGAAACAGTCCTTCGGGCGCATTGGCGGTCAGCACGACACAAGCTGGCCCGACATCAAGCCGGTACCCTTCCGCTCCGTACACCACTCCGATATCCCCGGTTCCCAGATGGATGCCACCTTCCTCCGGCATATCCTCCGCCATGACGGGAAAAGGAAAACCGGTCGCCGTTCTGAGCCGAATCGCCAGATACCCGGCCACAGCCCGGATTTCATCTGTTTCGGCCTCCGTCCGGCCGCGAAACGTGATCGAACTGTCGGAACCCAATGTGACCATGCCTTCCAGTCCTTCATATCGGAGCGGTTTTGGAATGAGGGTGGGAATGCGGTAATTCCTGTCCATACGTTCGTCCTTTCCGATAGGTGTCCGGCAGGCACCTGTCATTTCCGGACAAGGCGCCGCTTCTGTGAAAGCGGCTTGATGATGCGGCAGGTGCATTGCCGCAATCGCATTCCCGCTACGGATGATGGTACCAGGTTCCATCCAGCCTGATCTTCTTTTCCGCCGTATCGTATTCGCTGATGAAAAGGATTTCCGGGTCCGCCAGTGCCTTGTTCCTGTAACTCAGCAAATAGGGCGTGCCCGCATATTTCGTTTCCAGGATGTCATAGCAGATCACGGAGAAACCGAGCACCTTGTATCTGCCGCTCTGGAGCAGCAGTTCATCGTTGTACGATCCGGTTTTCGCAAAACCGAGGTTGTAGGTTCCATCCGGGCTGAAGACATAGCTGAAATCGAAGGAAGACAGGGAGACCAGCCCGGAAACAACGTCCTTGTATCCCGTGCAGATGCTGACATCCGAGGTGTTCCAGCTGCCTGACAGCGCGGCAGCGGAAAAATCGGTTTTATAGTGGAAGTAAACGACATCCCTGAACGTGTCGGCCTCCATCCCGAGGAGTTCAAACAACAGGTTCACGGGAACAAAGGTTCTGCCTCCCTCCACGAAGGGTCCCATCACGATGTCTGTGCCCGATCCATTGATTGTTGCGACTGCGGAACCGGTCTGCAGGCCGACAACCGCGATTGGAGATCCTGTCTGATCCTTCCAGGTGTATGTGAGGCTTGTGCCGCTGATGTCTGCGGATGGATAACTGTAGTCGCCGTTTCCCGGATATTGGAACGCATAGGCCAGCTGGTCCGCCGGGACGAACGCCGGGACGAAAATGTATGAACTTCCACCCGATTCCTTCACCCGGTAATCCTCCGGCATGAAACGGTAGTTGTTGATATGGAGGGATTCGCCCAGGACGAAGCGCCGAGGTAGGCAGCGGCATCGGATGGAACTGTCAGGACGGATGCGACAAGCGGAATCACCACCAGAATGACGGGCAGGAACAACATGACTCTTTTCATGAAAGGCGTGGGCTTCTTTACGACAGACATGGTTCTCTTCTCGACAGGCATGCTTTTCAACATGGCATTCACTCCCTTCCATCAGCTATATATTACCAGACCGTCATGAAGTTGGCATGCAAAAACACCTATGGACATGGAAGACATTCATTTTTCCGGCAAGGAAAGCGGGCTGTTCTTTTTCTTCCTGCGGTACAGGACCAGAACAACGAATCCGAAGAGCAGATGGAGGTAGTACGTGGAGAAGCGCCAGATGAACAGTGCGGCCGCCACAACATCCGGCTGTGCCAGCAGACCCGACATGACCAGCGAATAGACGCCTTCGATGCCGCCTGAACCACCTGGCGTCGGCAGATAATACGCAACCAGGTTGGATAGTACAAAGATCAACAGAAAAGAAAGCGGCCCAATCTGAACCGGGGTGAAGACTGCAAGCACATAATAAAGAGAAAAGGCCTGCAGGAAAAGAGCCAGATTGCAAAGGCCGGCATCCAGCAAAACAGAACGAAAATTGTGTTTCCAAAGAAACAGCATCGATTCCCGAAAATCCTGCGTCCATTTTTCGAAGGTATGAATTCTGCTGCGCGCTTTCTCCTTTTTCTTCAGAATGATGTCCAGTACATGAATGATCCTGATCAAACCATGCGGAAAAAAGAAAACAAGCGACAGCAGAATGGTCAGCCCGAAAGAGACGAGGAGGCCGAGAATGAGAAATTTGGTTCCCATCAGTTCTTTGCCGATGATGTCCACGATTTCCTTCAGAAACAGGAGGACCATCAGGGTCGCAGAAAACATGTACACGAGGTAACGGCTCACGATGATGTTGGTCGCGACCTTGGAATTGCAGCCGATGGATTTCAAATGGAGAACCTGAAAGGGGAAACCGCCGCTCGCACTGGGTGTCAGATGGGAGATGAACACACCCATGACACTGTTGTAAAAGGCATCTTTCAGACTGATGCGGCAATCAAGTACGCTGGCGATGGCAATCAACCGAAAGGAATCGAGGAAGTTGATGAAAAGATAGATCAGAAAAGGAATCAGAAGCTGCTGTATCTTTACTTTGCCGAGTAAAGCAAGAACCTTGTCGAAATCACTCAGCAGGGAGATGATGATATTGACGCCAAAACCGATGACCACCGTGACGAAAATCATGACAACGACTTTTTTCCTGTCGCCCAGGAAATCCTTGTCTTTCTGGAACCCGCATGAATCTTCAATATGGTCAGCTTTCATGAATCCTCGCTTGCACATGGAATGTTTCGGTCATGCGGCAAATCCCGTCGTCGGAAAGTTGCGGAGGTTGACATGTCAATCCCCGAACGATGCCACTTCTGTCCTCTTCTTCCCGGGATGATTGAAAAACAAGTTCTGAAATAATTTGTAAAATATGTTCTTGAACAGGACAACCAAATGGTTCAGGCCTTTGTGAAAAAAATGGAAACCATGTCTTTTGCTGTTTCTGTTGAAGAAGTCAAACTCCTCCAGACAAATTTCCATCAACTTTTCATTCAACAGTCTTCCCGATTCCGTATCCGAATTCACCCTGAATTGTGTCAGAAACTCGTCAATATGGTACAGGTCACCTTCTTCAAGCAACCTGAGGGAATAGTCCCAATCGGGCACATAACCGTATCTTGCATCATAAAGTCCGATTCTTTCCTTGTCCTTTCTTCTGAACATCAGGGCACTCGGTTCTCCGAACAGGTTGATCCCAAGCAACGATGTTCTGGACGCCTTCCGACCGTCGATCGTTTTGCTTCCATGCCAATATTTCCTCTTCAGGATCACTTTGTCATTGCTGTCGATCACCTTGGCGGCACAAGTGACGAGGGTAACTTGCCGAAAGTTTTCCAGAATTCCCATTTGCTTTTCGATGCAGTCCGGCTCAAGAAGATCATCCTGACACAGAAGCTTGATGTATTCGCCTGTTGCGTGGCTCATCGCCTCGTTCCAATTGCCCGTAAGTCCCAGACGGCTTTCATTTGCATAGATCCGGACCCGGGAGTTCTCCCCGGCAAACATGCCGGCAATGGAAATCGTCTCGTCGGTGGAGCAGTCGTCATTGATTAGCAGCTCGTAATCCTGATAACGCTGAGACAAGACAGACCTGATGGTCCGCTCGATGTATCTTGCGCCATTGTATGAGGGTATGCATATACTTACCTTCGGCATCCGTTCCGCTCCCCACTCAGCAACCACTTCCCTGCATGGTGCCGCACAATTCCATTGTATCGCGTGCAATACGCGTTGACAATCAGGGCTGTCTGCAGGCTGACAGAAACAGCAGGGCAACCTCCGGATCGAACTGCGTATGCACGCAGCGTCGTATTTCATTTTCTGCTTCCTTCGGGGTCAGACCTTTCCGATAACTCCGGTGACTGGTCATGGCATCGTACGAGTCCGCCACGGCAATGATTCTGGCCTGCAGGGAAATCTCATCCCCCTTCAGTCCTTTCGGATAACCAGTCCCGTCGAATCTTTCATGGTGTTCCAGAATGAAACGGGCAATGTCGGAAAATTCATTGACGGAACTGAGAATCTGGTACCCCACCTCGGGATGTCTCCGCATTTCCTTCCAGTCGGCTTCATCGAGACCTGTCTGGCTGTTCAGGATATTTTCCGACACGCCAATCTTGCCGATATCGTGCATCAGGCCTGCCGTCCGCATCTGGCTGACCGCCGTCTTGTCGAACCGCATCAGTTTCGCGATGGATTCGCACAACAGGCTGACACGGTTGGAGTGGTCCATTTCCCGGCTGCTCTTTTCATAAAGCGCATGCATGATGAGTTCCACGGTTTTGCTTTTGATGCTGGCGCTCTCGTAAAGCTTGTTCTGATACATGCTGTCTTCCGCTTCCCTGAATGTATCATGGATGCTGGTATCGGCATGAATCTTGGTCGAAAGTCCGACGGAGATGGACAGGGCGATCGAGCCGACTTTCTCTTTCGAGGCAAGTTCCGTAATCCGCTGCAGCAGTTTCTTCGCTTCGGGGGCATCCGTTTTGGGCAAAAGGACAATGAATTCGTCTCCGCCAAGCCGGGCGATGATGTCATCCGACCGGAATCCCCGTCGAAGCACACTGGCGGCCTTTTTCAGCAAGGCATCCCCCATCACGTGCCCGAAAGAGTCATTCACCAGCTTCAATCCATTGATGTCTCCCATGGCAATCGTCAGCGGAAGATTGCGGTGATTGTCGACACGCAGCAGTTCTTCCTCGTAGAATCTCCGATTGTACAGCCCGGTCAGCTGGTCGTGATAACTCAGAAATTCTATCCGGTCCAGAATGCCTGCTTTCTCGGAAACATCCCTGAAAATCAGGACGACACCCACGTTCTCCCCGTTCCTCTGCTTGATGGGCGCGGCGCTGTCTTCGATGGGGCGTTCGATGCCATGCTTCGAAACGATAAATGTGTGCGCGGAGAGAATCTGTGTTTCTCCGGAGCCGATGACGCGCTGAATGATGTCCTCATGTCTTTTTCCGGTGCTCTTGTCATAAATTCTGAAAACCTCGGCAGAAGGCTTCCCGATTGCCTCACACTCGCTCCAGCCCGTCAGCAGACCGGCAGCCTTGTTCACCGCGGTGACGAGACCCTGGTTGTCGGTTGAGATGACTCCGTCGCCGATGGATTGCAGCGTGATGGACAGATATTCCTTTTCCAGGGCAAGCGCATCCTCAAGCCGTTTTCTTTCACTGATGTCGCGGATGTTGCATTGAATGATTCTGCTGGTTCCGACCAGGTAGACATTGCTGATGAATTCGACGGCGATTTTATTGCCTGCAGCGGTTTCCAGCGGCAAGTCCTCAAAGCGGACGTACAGGTCATTCTGCAGGATGGCAAAGTTTTCTTTGGATGCTGCGATATCCTTGAAGAAACCGATATCCCAGATGGCTTTTTCCAGAAAATCCGCCTTGGTATAGCCCAGTTTCTCCATCAGAAAAGGATTCACATCCAAAACCATGCCGGTTTCATAGTCCAGAATGAGGATTCCGTCCTTTGATGCTTCGAAGAGTCGCCTGTAGCTGAGTTCGGAAATCCGTGCGATGTTTTCTACATTTTTCCTTGCCGTGATGTCCTCGATCATGCAGAGAAAATTCAAATGCTTCAGACTCCCGCTCCAAATAGGCGTGACAGTCATATGAACCCATGCCGCGGAACCTTTTGGAAGCAGAAAGCGTTTTTCCATGCTGAAGCCATTTGTGTTTCCCGTGTTCATCGTCTCCATCAGATGACTTTCTTCGGCAACATCGTCCGGGTGGGTCAGGTCCATCCAGGTGAGCAGGGACAGCTCTTCCCTGCTCCGGCCTGTGATTTCCGCAAAACGCGCATTGTATTCATAGATTCGGCTTGTCAGGGAATCAATCAGCGCAATTCCGAACGGCGCCTGCTCGAAGATCAACTTGAAAGGAATGCTGGGCGCGGAAGACCTTTCGTTTTTCTTTTCCCTTTCGTGTGTGGTTCCATGGGAAATTCCGGTTCCGGATGATTTTCGTCTTTTCATGGAATGCATTCCTTCCTCGCGGCATATCGTGACAGGACCGGCAGCAGCTTCTTCATACTACGCCGGCATCCCCCATCAGAACCTCGGCCTCATGTCGAATCCCGTCGTTCACCAGTTCAAACCGATTCCCTGCAGAGAGAATGCCATCGACGCGAATGCTCCGGACCCCTTTGCTCACGCCCTCCGGATTTTTCACCTTGATGTCATATACCGTATCCAGATACCTGTATTGGATGTCGTATTCCGTCCACCTGCACGGGATGCAGGGTTCCATGACAATCGCATTTCCCGTTTTCCGGAATCCGAGGATGTATTCGAGGCCCGCCCGATACATCCACCCGGCCGAACCGGTATACCAGGACCAGCCGCCGCGTCCGACATGCGGATGTACCGAGTATACGTCCGCGGCCATGACATAGGGCTCAACCTTGTACCGGTTGATGTCCCGATGACTGCCGGTATGATTGATCGGATTGATGAGTTCAAACAGTTCCCAGGCTTTGTCTCCGTTTCCCGACATGGCGAAGGCGATGACTGCCCAGGCGGCCGCATGGGTGTATTGTCCGCCATTTTCGCGGACACCCGGCAGATAGCCCTTGATGTATCCGGGTTCGAGATCTCCGTCCCCAAACGGAGGCGTGAGCAGTTTGATCAGACCGTCTTCCCGCCGGACAAGCCAATCATCCAGGGAAGTCAATGCCAACTCCGCCCGTTTCGTGTCCCCGGCCCCGGAAAGAACCGCCCAGGTCTGCGCGATGGAGTCGATCCGACACGCCACGTTTTCGGCGGAACCAAGAACCTGTCCGTTGTCGAACCAGGCTCTCCTGTACCATTTCCCATCCCAGGCTTCCTGTTCGATTGCCTCAGCCAATTTCCGCCGGATACCGGCATATCGTTCAGCCCGAATGGTATCCTTCAGTTTTTCGCAATACGGATGCAGCATATCCAGAATGGCCACAAGGAACCATCCAAGCCAAACACTTTCGCCGCGGCCTTTGACGCCGACGGCGTTCATGCCGTCGTTCCAGTCTCCCGTGCCCATCAGCGGCAGTCCATGCACGCCAAATCGGAGCGCATGTTCGACCGCACGGATGCAATGATCATACAAGGACCCCATTTCTTGAGAGACTGCCGGTTTTCCATATCGTTCTTCCTCGAACTCCGACAAGACAGGGTCATCCAGGAACGGAACAGCTTCCTGCAGGATTTCCTCATCTCCTGTGATGCGCATGTATTCCGCCGTGACATACGGAAGCCAGAGCAAATCGTCGGAAATACGGGTGCGGGTGCCCTTCCCCATGGGTTCGTGCCACCAGTGCTGGACATCGCCCTGGCTGAACTGGTGCGCGGCATGAAGAAGGATCTGCCTGCGGGTAATCTCCGGCCACAGATGCGCAATGGAAAGACTGTCCTGCAGCTGATCCCGGAATCCGAAAGCACCCCCGGACTGGTAAAATCCACTTTTGGCCCACAATCGGCAGGAAAGGACCTGATAGGGCAGCCAGCCATCGAGCATCAGGTTCATGGAGGAATACGGTGTGTTCACTTTCACCGGATTCAGTTTTTCCTTCCAGAATTTCTTCGCGGCGGCCAGGGATTCCCGGGCCTTTTCCAATGTTCTGTACTGTGCCGCCAGTCGCTCCGCATGGCCGGCATCTGTTCCCATCCCAAGCAGAAGGACAATTTCCCTGCGCTCGTTCGGTTCCAGCGTCATCTTCACCTGAATGGCCCCGCAAGGATCGAACCCGGCTCCTGTCGTACCGGACAGCCCTTCCCGAAGAAGACTCTCAGGCGCAGCGATCCCACCTGTGCCGAAAAACTCCTGCCGGTCACCCGTTTGCGTGCGAGAACTGGGGGAAACATCAAGAAAGCAAACCTCCCGCGTGAATTCTTCCTGCCAGGGATTTTCCATCATCATCATGCCGGAAGGCGAAAGGCTGGAGCGGATGTGCATGGCTGAGGTCTGGTCGCTCACGCCGAGAACCGGCTGGATATAGTAAGTCAGGGACAGGCGCCTCTTCACACTTGTCGTGTTCCGCAGGCCAAGGATGCTGATCTTGACCGGCGCGTCCAACGGCACATGCTGTGTCATCCATTGCTCGATGCCGTTGCTTGTATGTTCGAAAACAGAATAGCCGAATCCGTGTTTGATCAAATAAGGTTCATCTTCCCTGATTGGCAGTGGGGTGGGTGTCCAGAGCCTTCCCGTATCCAGGTCCCCGAGGTAAAGAACCTCGCCGGGCGTATCCGATACGGCATCGTTGGACCAGGGAGTCAGCTTGTTTTCCCGGCTGTTCTGCGACCAGGCATAACCGGACCCGGATTCGGAGACAAGAAAGCCAAATTCCGGGTTGGCGATGACATTAACCCAGGGAGCCGGTGTGTTCTGTCCCTTGTCCAGATGGATGACATACTCATTCCCATCCGGCCGGAATCCGCCTATTCCATTGAAGTGTTTCAGCACGGGTTCCTTCAGCGGCAGCGCGGCATAAACCGAAGCAGATTTCGTAAACTTGCGCAACCCGGGCAGGAAGGTTTCCGGACGGATGCGCACCTGCTCCTCCATGCTTCGTCCATCTCCGTACAGGATGATCCGGGCTGCGGCATGCAGGAGCCTGACATCTTCCACGGCGAGTTTGCCCTGTTCCAGAATGAACACATCCTCCGGTTTTTTCAGAATGTCATGCGTCTGTCTGGAAAGGACGATGTCACGGATCACATTGTTCAGTGGCAGGGCATAATTGTATTCCTCTTCCCCGAGGATGACCAGATCCACCTTCAGATCCATCAGACGCCAGTATTCGTGGGCCTGCAGGACTTCCCGGAGGATTTCCATCCGGTTCGCCTTCTGCAGAACCAGCAGAACAATCGGCCGGTCGCCGGATATGGCGTATGGCCAGAGTGCCGACTGACCCTTTCCATTGAGCAGGATCGTCGCCTGATGCATCCTGCGCAGGGGACTGAGGAAGAGAATGTCAGAGATCATGTCCTGATACAGCTGCATTTCGACAGCATCCAGATTCAGATAGCGGTTTTCCAGCTGGCTTCTCGTCAGGGCAAGTCGGAATGCTCCCTGAACCGAATCCGGGGTGGCATATTTGTCGACAAGGCCAACGAGCAGCTCATGACTCTCGCTGATGGCGGTCACGAAGGAGAGTTTTGCCGTTTTCCCGGGTTCGATCCGCACAGAGGCGCGCAGACTCACGATCGGGTCCAGCACGGGGCCGACCGTATTGCTCAAGGGCTTTCCATGTGCCAGGACCAAGGGTGCGGACATGTCATGGCCACGACCCAGCCATTGCATTCTGTCCGTTTCAACCTGCACGTTTCCGACGGATTCCCCGTCAATCACGACGGCATGCGCAAGCCAGGCGTTCTTGTCATTGTCCGAGCGGGGTCTGCGGTTTGCCACAATACACCTGCGTTCCGGAAGGAATGCCGTTTCCACGAACAGATTGCCGAATGCGGGATGTGCAACATCCGAAGCCTGCGGAGCCAGAACAACCTCGAAACAACTGGTCACTTCAAGGGTGCATGGACGGTCGCCTTGATTTTTCAACGAAATTCGCCGGATTTCCACATTGTCCCCGGAGGTGACCATGACTTCCGTTTCCGTGGAAATGGTTCCATCCAGTCGCTTATAGGTCGCTTTGTCTGCAGTGAAAACCACCTCGTAATTCAGGGGAATATCATTCATGGGCGCTTGTGTGGCAGACCATACGGCATCCGTTCCAGCATCACGCAGATAGAAAAACTGTCCGTACTTGTCCAGTGTGCTGTCCGATCGCCATCGACTGATGCTCATCATCCTGTTCCGGCTGTAGCCGGTTCCGCGATCTGTCAGCATGACCGAATAGTTCCCGTTTGTCAGAATATGCGCCTTCGGCCGGGTGGGATCGACGGTGATGAATCGACGGACGGCACTGGTTTCGCGTGAGGATGCCTCCTTGAAAGGCGTGACCTTCTCTTTGGCTTCCTTTGTGAACAGAAGACTGGCCGGTATTTTTTCCTGCAGCAGCAGGCGCGCGGCATGGATGGAAGGTTCCGAGTGGAATCGGACCTGCATGAGGTTGCCATGCAGGAAATTGTTGAGCGCCAGGAGACTCATGCCCTGGTGGTGTGCCATGAAACTTTTCACAATTGCCCGTTTTGCCTCAAAAGGAAGCCTTTCCGGCGTATAATCGGCTGCTTCATAAAACCCATACGGTCCATCCAGTCCTTCCCGTTTCAGATATGCGATGTTTCGGATGGCGGCAGCGGGATCCACCATCAACGCAAGGAAAGTCGCGTAGGGCGCCGTGACGGCATCCTCGATCAAACCGCGTTTCAGACCGAGCCATGGCACGCCGATAGCTTTGTACTGGTAATCCAGGTTCGCATCCATGGCATTGAAGCCGGATTCAGAAGCGCCCCATGGCATGCTCCGCTGCCGGCCGTATTTTTTCTGACTTCGGATGACAAACGAGTAGGTTTCATCCAGCAGGGTGTTGTCGTAGCTTTTCATGATGAGAAGCGGCATGAGGTATTCGAACATGGTGCCGGTCCAGGAGGTGAGCCCCTTGTAGCCGTCCACAATCGTCAGGGCGCGACCCATTCTGGACCAGTGGATGGGGGGGATTTCCCCACGGGCAATGCATAGGTAGCTTGTCTGGCGTATTTCGGATGCAAGCAGATCGTAATGGGAATTCGACAATTTGTTGTCCTCGAGATTGAATCCGATGGAAAACAACTGCTTCTTCGTATCATAAAGCGGCAGGAAGCGCATGGCATCGGACAGCGCGCGAATGTGTCCCATCAGCTTCCCGTAGCGGCAGACGGTCTGTTCGGCGAATTCCGAAGATTTCATCAGCGTCTTTTCCATTTGCCGCAGCCATTCCAGGGTATCCTGCCTCACCGGCGTTTCACCTGATGTCAGGTTTTCCGTCAGACGACGGGTCATCCCGGCGGCACGGATACAAACGTCGGACAGGTTTTTCAGGGAAGGACTTCTGCCAAGCAAACCAGACAAGTCATGAAGAACAGCAGCCACCTCATCCGACATGCCGCCGGATACGCCTTTCGGCCCAGAAGCCTGCCCCAGTTGATCCGGCATCCGTTGAAGGCATTCGATGGCCGGCATCCAGTCTTCCATTTCCCGGACATGCAGGTGAATTGTCCGGATGATTTTTGCCTTCCAGGTCAAATTGTCGACTTCATCCAGCCAACCGCCTTCCGACAGCGTCCGAAGGGTAGTCAGCCATTGCATCAGATCCGCAGGTTCTCCCCCAACAGCAGGCATAAGGCGCGATATGGCATCAAAAGCCGCCATCCCCGCATTCCCGGCACAATGCATCGTATCCCGAAGACCCGTCGTGAAGCGACCGTCCACAAGAGGGCTGTTCAAATGATCCTTCAGCCCCTGCTCCAGGACAACCAGATAACAGGCCAGATTGCCGCTGTCCACCGTTGAAATGTAGGCGGGCCGCAAAGGCTTCAGCGTGCGTGTGTCATACCAGTTGAAAAAGTGTCCGTTCCATTTTTCCAGGCGCTCCATGTTGGAGAGGGTCTTTACGAGCAAATCCATCATTTCGGCCGTACCGACATAGCCGAAATCCCTGGCTGACAGAATGGCCGTGAGACCCAGCCCGATATTGGTCGGAGAGGTCCGGAATGCCACGCCTCTCGGTGGATCAGCCTGATAATTGTCGGGAGTGAGGAAATGGCTCTTTGCATTCGTGAATTCTTCAAAATAGCGCCAGGTCCTTCTGGCAATCCGTCCGAGATTCTGTTCGTCGCTGCCGGCAAGTTTCATTACGGATGGCTCCACATTCCGGCTGACCCCGAATGCGAGCCAGGGCGCGAATGTCCAGAAAAGGACAAATGGCAGAACATACAAGGCTGTTTCAGGGCGGAACGCGGCGGCAAGTCCCAGGATTGCGGCAGGTGCCAGAAACGAGGCGGACATGGATTTCATGTAAGCTGCCAGGGTGTTTTTCTGACTTCTGTCCATATCGGCCGAAGTGACCCATTCCAAAAGATTTTTTCTGGTAATCAGGACACGGATTGTCGTGACGGATATGGCTACCAGCATGGACCAGGCCTGATGCGGCAAAAAGGCAAGCGACAGCACGCCCTGCAGAAAGGAAGCCTTGATGCCTGTCATGACCGGCATGTAGCGTTTGATGCCGCCATTTCCGTATTGGCCTGAAAAAATGCTTTCCGCCAATGCGGCCAGAAAGGGAAATGTCTGGGCAATCAGAAAAAACCCAATCCAGACGGCGAGATTCCCCGGAAGGATGGTGAAACCAAGGGCAAGAAGAATCATAAGGGCTGGCGCAACCATGCTTCTGCGAAGATTGTCGAGCATTTTCCAGCGCGAGAGGAGGGAAAGCGGGTTGTCGATGCGATGAAGCAAAAGGTTCGTGATGGTGCCGAACAGCCGTGGCAGCAGCTGCCAATCTCCGCGGACCCAGCGATGCAGCCTGGCAGCATAGGCATTGTACCTGGAAGGGTGCGCATCCACCAGCTTGAGATCCGTCACCAATCCGGTCCGCACATAGGAACCCTCCATCAGGTCATGGCTGAGAATGGCATTGTCGGGAATCGCATTCTTCAGGACTTCATGAAAAACAGCCAGGTCATAAATGCCCTTGCCTGTATAAATGCCTTCCCCGAACAAATCCTGATAGACATCGGATATGGCGTTCGCATAGGGATCCAGTCCTTCCTGCGCGGTGAATATGCGTGAGAACTGTGATTGGTTGGAGCTTTCGACATCCACGTCGATTCTCGGCTGCATCAGGCCGTACCCTTCCACGACCACTTTTCTTTTCGGATCAATCAAAGGGCGGTTCAGCGGGTGAGCCATGGTGCCGATCATCTTCCGGGCCATCCCCATCGGCAGGATGGTGTCGCTGTCCAGCGTGATGATATAACGGACTTTGGAAAAGGGAGGTGCCTGTGTCGAAGCATAGGAAAAACTCGTATCGCCGGACCCGAGGACCATCTCGTTGAACTCCATCAGCGCGCCGCGTTTCCGCTCCCAGCCTATCCACTTGTCATGCATTTCATTGTATTGGTTTTCCCGATGAAAAAAGAAAAACTTGTCAGGACCGGAACCGGCATATTTCCGGTTCAATTCCTTCACCCCGCCAAGCGCGGCCTTGATGATTCCGCCGTCGCTCCCCGGTCCTGGTTGATCTGAATCCTTGAACCCGCCTATCAGAGCGAAAAACAGATGGTCGTCGCGATTCGACAGATAATGGCATTCCAGGGTCTTGAGCAATTCCTTCACCCTGGCCGCATCCGGAAGCAAGGTGGGAACCACGATGATGGTGCTCATTTCCTCCGGGATTCCGTTCTTCAGTTCCAGACGCGGAAATACGGCCGGTTTCAGTGCGATGCACACCACCCGGTTCACGGTATTCACCGCAACTTCCGATGCGGGAATCAATACAGCAAAACCCACAAGCAACCACAGGACAAAATGCCCCCCGCCTGTTGCAGACATGGCATACAGGACTGCCGTGGCCGCCAGAAGAAAGGTCATCAGTCCGATGGACCCGAGATAAAGCACTCCTGCCGCTCTGCCGCCAAAGCCATCCCGCATCTTCCGATAGGGGGTCTTCCGGGCGAGGCGCATTTCCAGTTTTGCAAATCCCTTTCCCAGAAGATAATGGCCGACATGTGCCGCGCGGGAATCGCCCTGATGACCGGATGCCTCCGTCTCGGAGAGGAAACCCCGGGCAAGTCCAATCGCCTCTCTGGCAATGTGCAGTTCGGAAACACCATGATGGGTGGCGAGTTCCGCCACACGGCTGCGGTAGTAATTGCGCGTCTGCAAATCCATGGTCGGGTAAGTTCCGTCGGGATCCCCTTTCAGAATCTGCTCGACGGAGCTGGCTGCTTCAAAGAGTCCGGACCAGTCCAACGTGGCAAAGTAGTGGAGACTCGTGATGCAATTGCCCATCGAAACGGTATGCAGGGATTGGGCGCTGTGTTCCATCTGTGTCATCCGGTCCGTATCCGAGCCGTACTTTTCAAGATTCACATCCATGATGCGAAGCAGGTGTGAATAGCTGCGTCCGGAACGTCGAAGCCGATAGAACAGATGCTCGATGAAAGACGGATTGGCCTCATCGGGAGATTTCAGGCAATCCTTGAACAGTTTTTCCATTCGGGCCGGTTCGGCGTCCGCATGCTCCAGCCAGTCGTCGATCAGATCGTCCGCCTTGTGCCATTGCACCTGCGTACTCCGGATCGACTCGCACAACTGGTGGATGCTTTCGATGACTGCCAGGCGGAGCACCACGGGAATGGCCCAGATTTCCCGGTCCAGAAGCACGCTGTGCGACTGATAGGCCTTCAGGTAATCGGACATGACCGTCTCATCCATCTGTCCATCCGTGTGCGTGACCAATTCTTCCGCCACAGCGGCAATTCGGGCGGTGCCCTTGAGCGGACCACCCGCCAGAACTGGAAGTCGGGCATAGCTGCGCTTGTTCATGTCCCGCCGCAAAAGCTTCACCTGCTCTTCAAGAATGTAGAAATTATCCAGAAGCCATTCTGCTGCCGGCGGAACAATCCGTTTTCTACGGATGTCCTCATTCAGACCCTTGTAGACGGAAACGATGGAATCATACTGGCTGTTCATGCGGGGAAGCGGCCAGTTCAGACTGTTTTTCCCGACTGATACGGCATGGGCCAGTGCCGTCTGCTTTGCATGTGCTTCCAATTCCCCACCGGAAAGAAATACTTCATGCATGGGCCTCTGCCGGCTGCCAACTGATTTTTTCAGGATGTACCACAGAAACAGCGCGGTCAGGGAGAGGAAGCCGGCGCTTCCGAGAAAAAGCATCATGTTGGAACTCATAAGATTGCATAATCCTTTCGAATGGCAAGGGGGCTGCATGGGTTTGGACGGTGGCTGATGACCTTCATGCAGCCACGCCCCGGAGGAACGCAAACATCAGCCCCCTTCAGAGGTTGTGGTTTTTCCGAATCGGGTCGTTGATGTACGGAGTCTCCCGGCCTTCAACCGGCACGGAAACTCTTTCTGATGGATGGAGCCATGACTTGACTTGCCGAAATGTTGTTTTGCCTGGGTGTCACACATCGGGTAGACTGGCAGGATGGTGAAAAGAATACAGAAATGTCTGATGCCGCAAGGGCGAAATTGTCTCTTTCGTCCGTATTGTACCACAATTTCCCGAGCTTATCAAATATACCATATTTTGACATTCACTGTGAAGGGAAGAGCATCATCCTCCCCATTCAAGACTCCCGCGCAATGTGCCGATATGCTTCATGCAGAGCGAATCGTGGATATCATGCATACCCTTGCCGGTCAAGGATAGCATGGAGTTCCATGGCACAGCGAGGAGACCACCGCATGCAGCAGAATGCAATCAATGAACTGGGCCAGTTTATTCCGCTTCACTATCACTATCAGATGCTGTCGGACAAAGAACGCATGAACGCCTTCCAGACTGCCATCAATCAGGTTGTGAAGCCTGGAGACACAGTCGTGGAGCTGGGAAGCGGCACAGGTGTCCTCTCTTTTTTCGCGGCACGGCTGGGTGCGGAAGTCTGGTCTGTTGAGTATAATCCCGCACTAATGGAATCAAGCCGACAGTTTATCCGGAACAACGGATATGCGGATAAAGTCCGGCTTGTACTCGCGGATGCCGCTACCTGGCTGCCTCCTGAACCGGCTGATGTCGTAGTCTGTGAAATGCTTCACAGCGCACTCCTGCGGGAAAAACAGGTTCAGGTCATCACCGCATTCAGGAACGCCCATCAGAAACGCTTCGGAACGGTTCCCGCCATGATTCCGACTGCGACCCTGCTGGGTGTCCAGCCCGTTCTGCAATCTTACGATTTCAACGGTTTTCATGCGCCGGTTTCCCTGTTCCAGTCGCCCTATGCGGAAGCCAAAGACTGCATCCCTCTTTTGGAACCGGCAGTTTATCGGATGGTTGATTATGATCGTTGCGCATTGGAAATCTACCATGCGGATATTGCCTTCCCATTCAGCCGTACCACAACCGTGAACGCCTTGCGTTTCATCACCAAAAACCTGCTTTCGATAGACTATTCAAAGGGGACAACCGTGGATTGGCACAACCAGCACCTGGTCATGCCTTTGCCGCAGACCGCACGGATGAAAGCGGGTCAGACCCTTCAAATCAGCTTCTCGTACCGACCCGGAGACCCTTTGGACTCTCTGGCCGATTCCCTGCAGATGATCGCTCCGATGGATACGGTTCCCCAGCCGCGCATGCGTGAATTCGCCCTGGCCTGAACAGAAAAAGGAAGCCGGAACAAGTGTGCCGATGCTGTTTTTTGCATGCAGTTCCGATGTAAAATGGTGATGCGAAGAAACGCGGGAATCGGAGGAAATGTCATGAAATACAGAAAACTTGGAAATACAGGCCTTTCCGTCAGCGAAGTCGGGTTCGGCGGCGAACACATCGACAACACCCCGTATGAGAATGTTGCAAAAGTCATGCTGACAGCCCTCGACCAAGGGGTCAACATCATGGACGTCTTCATGTCCGGTCCGCAAATCCGCAGCGATATGGGCAAGGCAATCGGAGACAGACGCGCGGATGTCATCCTTCAGGGGCACATCGGAGCAGTCTGGCAAAATGGCCAGTATGCACGAAGCAGGAATGTGTCGGAGTGCGACCTTTTCATCAAGGATTTCCTGAAGCGTTTCCATACGGACTACATCGATCTCGGCATGATTCACTTTGTGGATTCCGAGGAAGATTACCGCGATGCCTTCGAAAGCGAATACATCGATTATGTGCAGAAGCTGAAACGGGACGGCGTCATCCGATATGTTGGCGCGAGTTCCCACAACGCCGAAACAGCCATCAGGATGATCAGCACGGGACTCGTCGAGGTGCTGATGTTCTCAATCAATCCGGCGTTTGACATGCTTCCCGCAGATACGGTCATCGATGACCTGTTCAATGACAACACCTACAGGGAGAACCGCTTTGCCATCGATCCGAAGCGGGCGGAACTGTATCGTCTCTGTGAAGAAAAAGGAATCGGAATCACGGTCATGAAAGCGCTTGGGGCCGGAAGGCTGCTGCAGGAAGCCACCTCTCCGTTCGGTGTCGGCCTGACACCGACCCAGCTCATCCATTATGCCCTGGAGCGTCCTGCCGTTGCCAGCGTGCTGATGGGCGCAAAAACCCCGGAACAGATGCTCGAAAGTCTTCATTATGTCGAAGCAACCTTGGAGGAGCGGGACTATACCGTCATCGCGAGCGGCAAGCAATCCGCCATGCAGGGTAAATGCATGTACTGCAACCACTGTCTGCCCTGCCCGGCCAACATCGACATTGCCTCCGTGACGAAATATCTGGACATGGCAAAGGAAAGTGGTGTCACCGGCACGATCCGGGCGCATTACGAAGCCCTGTCCGCCCATGCCGGCGATTGCATCGAATGCGGTTCCTGTGAGAGCAATTGCCCGTTTCATGTGAAAATCATCGAGAACATGAGGGAAACCGTACGGATATTCGGAATATGAAACGCAGGAAGCCGGGCGATTTGAAATGCCCGGCTTCCTTGCAGATCCTTCGTTTCCAAACGGGGTCCGTTCGCGCACATCATCTTCCGATCAGATCCGTCATCCTTGTCAAGGGCTTGTCCAGCAGGATGTTTCCGAGTGTTTCACCTGCCTTTCCCTCCACCAGAATCATGACCCGCTGCACGGAGGGGAATTCGGTCAAAGTATTGACGATGGAACCGAGCGTCATCATCTCCCCCGCACTTCCGCCGCCGTGATTCGTCAGAAATTCCCGGGAGAAGTTCACCGTGCAGGTTCCCTTGGAAATGGCCAGATCCAGCACAGCTGTTCCGACCGGCATGGACGGATACAGTCCAGCTTTCCGTG
>JAIFNI010000195.1 GCA_020047785.1 Clostridia bacterium | reverse complement strand
ATATAGTCGAACTGGTGCATTTTCATCATGAGCGTCATGCTGTGAATCAACTGTCAGGATGGTACAGGACACCGATATTGCAATGGTACAGACACCGATATTGCAATGGTACAGGACACCGATATTGGAGGAAGAAAAATGCAACAGCCGGAAAGATATCTTGATGAATCCCTGTCCTTTGCCGAACGTGCCGCTGATCTGACATCCCGCATGACGCTGGAGGAAAAAGTCGGACAGATGCTGTTCAATGCGCCGGCCATCCCGCGTCTGGGCATCCCCTTCTACAACTGGTGGAATGAGGCGCTTCACGGGGTTGCCCGAGCCGGCGTGGCCACCATGTTCCCGCAGGCAATCGGACTGGCGGCAACTTTTGATGAGGGCTTTCTGGAAAAGGTGGCTGATGTCATCTCCACCGAAGGACGGGCCAAACACCATGAAGCCGCTCGGAAAAACGACCGTGGCATCTACAAGGGTCTGACCTTCTGGTCCCCCAACGTCAACATATTCCGGGATCCCCGCTGGGGGCGCGGACATGAGACCTATGGGGAGGATCCGTACCTCACGTCGAGACTTGGTGTCGGTTTCATCAAAGGCCTGCAGGGGAAGCACCCGAAATACATGAAGGCGGCAGCCTGTGCCAAGCATTTCGCCGTGCACAGCGGACCGGAAGGCGTCCGTCATTCCTTCAACGCCGTTGTATCGAAAAAGGATCTGCACGAAACCTACCTGCCCGCTTTCCGCGCGGCAGTCACCGAGGCGAAGGTCGAAGCCGTCATGGGCGCTTACAACCGCACGAACGACGAACCCTGCTGTGGAAGCAAGCTGCTCCTGAAGGACATTCTGCGCGGGGCCTGGCAGTTTGACGGCCATGTCACCTCCGACTGCTGGGCCATCCAGGATTTTCATCTCCACCATCACGTCACCTCCACTGCGCCTGAATCCGTTGCGCTGGCCGTGAGGAACGGATGCGATCTGAACTGCGGGAACCTGTACGGAAACCTGCTCATCGCAGTTTCCGAAGGGCTCATCGAGGAATCCTTCATCACGGAATCCGTCATTCGTCTCATGACGACGCGGATGCGCCTGGGCATGTTCGATGCGCAGGAAAATGTTCCATATGCGGCCATTCCCTATGAAATGAACGATTGCGGTGACCATCGCGAACTTGCGCTGGAAGCCGCCCGTCGGACCATGGTGCTCCTGAAGAATGACGGAATTCTGCCCCTGAAGCCCGAGACCATCCGCACCATTTCCGTTGTCGGGCCCAATGCGGACAGCCGCAGGTCGCTCATCGGGAATTATTATGGCACGCCGTCCCGCTATGTCACAGTGCTGGAAGGCATCCGCGAAGTGGCCGGCGATGACGTGGATGTGCTGTATGCAGAGGGCTGTCACCTGCACAAGGAGCAAGTGGAGGATCTGGCGCGCGTGCTGCAGGAAGGTTCGGACCGACTGGCGGAAGCTGTCTCCGTCATGGAGCGGGGGGATTTGGTTGTTCTGGTTCTCGGTCTCGATGAAACACTGGAAGGCGAAGAGGGGGATCAGGGCAACGCAAGCGCGTCAGGCGACAAGCTGGGACTCGATTTGCCCGGTCTGCAGCCGGAACTGCTCCGTCTTGCGCTTGAAACCGGAAAACCGGTGGTTGTCGTGAACTTGTCCGGTTCCGCCATGAACCTTACTCTGGCCGATGAACGGGCCGCAGCTGTCCTTCAGGCCTGGTATCCCGGCGCAGAGGGTGGTTTGGCCGTGGCCGAGGTTCTGTTCGGGGAAGTGAATCCGTCGGGCCGCCTGCCGGTCACCTTCTACCGCAGCACCGACGATTTGCCCGAATTTACGGATTATTCCATGAAGAACCGTACCTATCGCTATTTCCAGGGCGATACCCTTTATCCTTTCGGCTATGGCCTCGGCTATACGTCTTTCGTGTTTGATGGCATCCGGTTGTCCGCGGATTCCGTGACAGCCGGGGAATCCCTCACCGTGACGGTCAAGGTCGGCAATACCGGAAAACAGGCGGGTATCTGCACGGCGCAGGTCTATCTGACGGATCTCTCAGCTTCCGTGGAGGTCCCTCACTGGTCACTGGCCGGCATGAGGCCGGTCGAGCTTGAGCCCGGTGAATCCAGGGAGATTTCGTTCGCCGTATCAGCCCGCCAAATGGCCATTGTCAACGAAGAAGGTGCCTTTGTTGTGGAACCCGGCAGTTTCCGGATTCATGTCGGGGAAAGCCAGCCGGATGCGCGAAGCATCGCACTGACGGGCACGCCGGTTCTTTCCGCGGAGTTTTCGGTTTTGGGGACGATGACATTGCCGGAATAGGTGGAGCAGGCCGGACCTTCATGAAATACTGACTTCCAAGCCCTTAGGACTTGGAAAGATTGCGTTCGAACCGATCCCCGACCGGGGTGAAACCCATTCGGGCGAGATAGGCGGCATGCTGGTTTCCATTGGCTGATGCCACCAGTGTCGATGCACCGAGAGCCCGCCATTTGTCCCGGCAGGCAGTGAACAGGAACTCGCCCGGTTTGAAGTCCCGATAGGCCGGAATCACATAGTCCAACTCTATGGTGAGGTTTCCGGCTTCATCGATGCTTCCGATGAAAAGGCCGACAGTGACCAGATCGCGCAGGATGTAAAAGGCAACCCGGCGCACAGGGGGCAGGGATATTTCTTCCGTTGTCCGTATCAAGTCTTCCTGATGCAGGAAGGCTGCGATGTCAAACCCCGGAAAGAACTTCGCAATATCCGCGGAATGATGCATCAGAAAACGGGGCAGATAGGTGTCATGAGGCTGCACGACCAGAAGTTCAAAAGATTCCGTCGTCCGATAAATACGGACAAGGTAAATGATGTTGATGAGGATGATGGCGACATTGAATCCACCGACGGGGTACGCGCCGATGAGAAAGCCGTATACGGCGAAAAGCGCACTCCCGGCCAGATTGATCCAGCGAAGCCTTATCAGGGATTTCATCAGCAGGGAGATGGCCACCACCAGGGAAGCGGCGTAGCCAAGCCATTCTGTCCATGGGATTCCAAGCAGCATTTGATCAACTCCATTCTGGGAAAATTCGGTGAAAATCACGCGTTCCCTGTTGCTTTACCCTGAAAATGCCCGCCGGGAACAGCTGAAAGAAACACATGCCGCAGCCCGTTCGGATGGTCTTGCCTGTTTTCGTACGAAACAGGTGGCAAAGTTGCCGGTCGGGCGTATAATGTTCAGAGCGACTAGTTTTGAAACCGTTGCGTGGACGGACGGGATTTATGCAGAAAAGCACCAATCCATTGTTTCAGGGTGAACTCGGCAGGAGCAGGCGGCTTCTGATCATCGATGGGATTCTCCAGAATGCGGCCGCCATTCTCACGATGGGGGTTTTCCTTTCCGGATACCTGGTTTGGCTTGACGGGACGGATTTGCTCGCCGGCATCGTCAACAGTTCCATGAACTGGGCCACGATCGCCGTCCTGTTTTCCTTTCTGATCTTTGAGCGGCTCAAGAAGCGAAAACGGCTTCTGATCGCGTTGACGGCCACTGCACGGCTTCTTGTCTGCGGCTCCGTCTTTCTACCGCTTTTCATCAGTGACAAGGCGGTTGTTCTGCCGATCGTCACGGTCATGGTCATCCTCGGGAACTTTCTGTCTGCCTTGTACGGAACCGGTTTCACCGTCTGGATGTTCGGCGTGCTGCCGCAGGACAGCCGCAGTGAATTCATCTATCTGCGGACTTTCTGGCTGCGCCTCGCCTTGACGGTGACGACCATCGGCGGCGGATTCGTGCTGGATGCTTTCCACAAGGGATATCCCGGATTTCTCCTGGTTTTTTCCTTCAGTCTGGGGCTTTCCGTGCTTGACATCATTCTGCTGCTGAACGTGAAGGAGCCGGACTATGTGCTGGATGACAGCGTGAAGCCGAACCTCGGCATGCTGGCGGAGCCCATGCGCAACGGGCATTTTCGTTCCTACCTGGTATTTGTGTTCCTGTTTTTCATCGTGCTGACGATGTCCGGAACCTTTACCCCCGTCTATCTGATTCGATACATGAAGTTCGACTACTCGTTCATTTCCACCATGAATGTCATTCAATACGCCTGTCTGATCGCGTTCACCGGATTCTGGCGAAAGGTCGAGGCAAAAAAGGGTGTTGTGCATGTCTTCCGCATGACGGCCACCATCGCTGTCATTGAATTTCTCCTGTACGGCTTTCTGACCGCGGATCGCGCCTGGATTCTCCTTCCGGCGACCATGTTGGCCGGCGTCGGCTACAGTGGTCTCAACATCACGATCCTGAATTACCGGTACACCATTCTGCCAGAAAAGAACAGGACGGTTTATGAGAGTTTGTTTGCGGCTGTCTTTGGTTTATCGACCCTGCTCGCGCCGGTCATCGGCAATTTTGTCATGAATCGCCTGCCCGTCGTGGAGAATGCGGTTTTCACACACAGCCGTTTTCAATTCATGTACCTGATTTCCTTTGTTCTGGTTCAACTGGTCCTTTTCCTGTCCTTCAACACATCCTCGAAACACAGGCTGATCCGCTGATGCATCCCACCAACCATCCACATGCGCGAAGGAGGACCCAAGATGATGAAAACACCCGAACTGTCCCTGGCCTCCTACTCTTTCCATGGTCTGCATGCTGCAGGCATGATCGATGTCTTCAACTACCTCAATGTCACGAAATTCCGCTATCGGATCAACCAGGCCGATATCTGGAGCGGCTTCATTCCCACCGCGGATGAGGCGTTCATCGGCAAAATCAAAACAGCGCTGACGGAAAACGAAATGACCCTGGCCAATCTGTGTGTGGACGGCGCGCATGTATGGGAGCCAGATCCGGAGATCCGCAAGGAAAACGCAAAGAGAGCGGCGGATTTCATCCGAATCGGTGAAACCCTTGGCGCGAAAACCATCCGCATCGATACCGGCGGACGGGAAGCCACCTGGACGGAAGAGGAATTCGATGCCATTGTCACACAGTACCGCATTTGGGCGCATCGGGCCGGAGAAATGGGATACCGCATCGGTACGGAGAACCATTGGGGGGCCACCCAGCGCCCCGCGAATGTCGTGAAACTTGCGAAAGCCGTTGATCATCCGGCATTTGGCGTCCTGTTCCATTTCGGAAACATTCAGGATTTCGATGTGGACGCGGGGAACGACATGCTGGTACCTTATGCCATGCACACCCATATCGCAGCCGTGGTGGCGGATTCCTGCGGACCGCTTCTCGGGAAGCTCATCGATGCCGGTTATCAGGGAACATTCAGCTGTGAACACCATACGGGAAGGAATGAATACACACAGGTGGAATGGCAGATCGGAGCCATCCGCCGAACTCTGGCACTGCTGCTTGACGCGCGTGCGGAAGGGAAGAACACATGACAGAGGCCATCACAAGAAAGACACGCATCGGCATCATCGGTGTCGGCATCATCGGAGAACAGCATCTCATCAATTATGCAAAGGACGACCGTGTCGAAGTGATTGCTGCCTGCGACATCAATCCGGACCGGCTGGCGGACATGTGCGCCAAATACGGCATCCCGAACCGGTATGAGAACATAGGCCGTCTGCTGGACAGGGATGACCTCGATGCCGTGGATGTCTGCCTGCACAACCACCTTCATGCGCCGGTATCCATCGAGGTGATGCGGCGCGGCAGGCATGTGTACTGCGAGAAGCCGATGGCCGGAACCTATGCGGATGCCTTGTCCATGTACGAGGCAAGCCGGACTTACGGAAAAATGCTGCACATTCAGCTCGCATTCCTGTATCAGCTGGAAACCCGTGTCGCGAAACGCTTCATCGAAAGCGGCGACCTGGGGCGCATTTATCATGCCCGTTCCACCGGATTCCGCCGTCGCGGACGCCCTTATGTGGATGGATACGCCACGAAGGAGTTCGTGAACTCGGCCTGGTCCGGCGGGGGTGCGCTCTTTGACATGGCCGTCTATCATATCTCCCAGCTGCTGTATCTCCTGGGGAACCCCGAACCGGAACGGATAACCGGACGTGTGTACCAGGAAATCGCCATGGATGACAACCGTCAGGCAATCAGCGGATACAATGTCGAGGAGTTCGGCTGCGGATTTGCCCGGTTCAAGGACGGACTGACCATGGACATCGTGGAGTCCTGGGCGGCTCATCTGGACAGCTTCGGCGGCAGCAGCATCATGGGTTCCGAAGCGGGACTGCGCATGGATCCGCTCAGCTTCCACACCACGCGGCATGACGTGCAGAGCGACACAACCTTCGATCTGGCTGCCATGCAGTATCGGGAGAGCACGGTTCACGCCGAGCGGGCGAAGCACTTCGAATCCTCCCAGAAGCACTGGGTCAGTGCGCTGCGGGGAGAGGTGGATCTGCTGGATACGGCTGGCATCGCACTGAACACGTCCCTCATTCAGGCGGGTATCTTCCTGTCCGGACAGCTTGGGCGCGAAGTGACGGCCGATGAAGTAAAGAGCCTTTCCAGGAAAGCTTCCCGGGAGATACCGAATCTGGTGTGAAGTCGGGAGTGTCCGACCGGATGTCATCGGGTGTGAAATCGGGAATGTCCGACCGGATGTCATCGGGTACAAATCCGGCGCGAGCTGGAGAACGTTTTATCGGGATTCAGGACGTGTTCCAGCCGACATGGCTGTGAATGCGTCCTTTTCCTGTCTGAACCGAATTCGCGCTTTTCAGGCAGGATGGGTGTGTGCTACGGTAAAGATGTCGTGAGGTGCTGAAGGATGATGCATGATAAATATGTCCTGCGAACCGATTTCTGTGAGGATGACCATCTGCGTGGTGCGTTCAACGCGCTGTCTGTTGAAGTGTTTGGTCTGGATTTTGAGCCATGGTACCGGCGGGGTCTCTGGACCGGTCATTATCAGCCATTCACCCTTTTTGACGGAGATATGGCCGTCTCAAACGTTTCCGCGAACCTGATTGACTTGGTGCTGGATGGGGAGCGGATAAAGGCAGTTCAGTTCGGGACGGTCATGACACGCGAATCCCATCGAAACCAGGGACTCGCCCGTTTCCTTCTGCAGCATGCCATTGATGCATTGCGCGACCGGTGCGACCTGTTCTATCTGATGGGAGACAAGGATGCGGCCGGTTTCTATCGCAAATTCGGATTTCAGGGGGTGGAGGAATCCACCTTCACGCTGCGGTTGGCGGCTGGTTCCGTTTCGGGACATGACACTACAGGAATGGGGCGCTATCTGGATCCGGCACGGGACGAGGACCTGCAGGTCATCCTGGATGCTGCGGCTCTGCGGGAACCTGTTTCCCAAAAGGCAGGTCTTTTGGGTTCAGGGTACTTGCTCGGGTTCTACGCCATGAACGGATTCGAGTCCCGCTTTTATTGGGTTCGGCGAACCGCGGACGGACAGCTGATGCCCGTAAAAAATTCCGGGGTCAGGTTTTCCGAGGAAGATTGGCTTGTTGTCTTTCATGAGGAAGATGGCGTATTGTATTTGCACGATCTCCTCATGAAACAGGATCTGCCCTTGCGGGAGATCCTGTCTGTATTGCCTTATGAGGAAATCTCTTCGGTGTCTTTCGGCTTCACGCCGGATCGCCTTGGAATGGATGCATGCGATGGTTTTCTGGAGGTCGCCCCACGTGTGAATGAAGACACTTTTTTCGTTCTTTCCAATAAAGGATTCGCCACGCCCCCGTTCCTGTATCCACCGATTGGATTGGCCTGAGTCCGGCGGACAGGCCTGCCATTTGCATTGAGGGCTTCGAGCCGGAGTCGGATTCGCTTCGCCATCATTGCTTCCAAGGCACGGTTCTCCAGCTAGAAGCTGCGAAGCGGGTGGCCAGGAGTCTCCATGACATTCTCTGCCGGTACATCCTTATACACCCCATATGGGCGGTCTTATTCAATCACGAATCATTTTTCTTGTCGTCGGCTCTTTTTCGATTGAATTGTTTCTTTCAGAGAGTTTTTGACTGATGGTCGTGTCCAACCATCATTTCCTGGATCGCAGTCACATCCGAAAAAAGTTGCTGCTGAGGGAATGTCCTTTCAGGGGGGCCTGCAACAAATGCGACAACCTGCCGTCCCCATGATAGAATGATCATGACATCAAAGCCTTTTTGTTTGGGAGAGTGTGAATTGGAGCATCCGACACGCCGCTGGACCTTCAGCACGGAAAAACTCAGCAATCTGCGGGATTTGGGCGGTTATGCCTGTCAGGGCGGCAGCACAAGGTATGGAGCCGTGTTGCGGTCCGATCAGCCATGCGGGCTGACTGAAGCAGAAAAGGATTTCCTTGTCGCAAAAGGTCTGACGGATGTCATCGACCTTCGCAGTGACGACGAGTGTTCTGAATTCCCCAACGCATTCGCGGACCATTCATCGGTAACCCTGCATCATTACAACCTCAAGGCCGATCTCGGCGTGGTCCGCACGGATATTGACGATACCATGGGCGCCCTCTATGTTCAGACGCTGGAGTCACGCGGTGCGGTGATTGCAAGCATTGTGGCCGTTGTGGCCGAATCGCCCGGGCTTGTGCTGGTCCATTGTTTTGCGGGGAAAGACCGGACGGGCATCATCGCCGCGATGATTCTTCTATCCCTTGGTGTGGCGGAACAGGATGTCATCGCGGATTATCAAGTGAGTGAAGTCCATCTGTCTCGCAAATTTGAGCGATTTTTGTCGCTTGTGCCGGATTTTCCCCTTTACAAGCTGTCATCCGGTTCGGAAAACATGAAACGTATGCTGGATCACATTCGCGCTACCTACGGCAATGCAAGCGTCTACCTTGAAATTCATGGATTCTCAAGGCAATCTTTAGATAAATTGAAGACGAAACTGCTGGTTCAGGCGCTCTGATTCAGTGTGTCATTTCAAATGAGAATGATTGTCGACAAAAAACGGGGCGGCCATGCATGATGCAGGCCGCCCCCTGTTTATGTCCCTTCGGATTGTCCAGACTTTTTTAGTTCGCGATCGTCTGACTTCGTTTTATGAAAGTCCGTGCTGCTGTCAATTTGCGTCGATGACAATCAGTGTACCGGGAAGTTCCATCTGGCTGCTGCGCACAAGGGAACCTTGTACGACGGAACCTTCTGCCGTGTAGGTGCCAGGAGAAGTGACACGTGCGTAGTAGACGATTTTATGGTTCAGTTGCCAATCGCGGCCGATGACGAAATCCGCCTTCTGCCCTTCGAAGGTTCTGTACCAGAAACCTTCCGCAGGGCGTATGCCATATTCCCATGGATTGTCCACGGCAGTCATGCCGGCCGGCAGATAGTCGGATACTTCATAGGTGCTGTCCATCGCGTTGGCGGAGATGTCCCAATCCAGTTCCACCCGAACGAGGTCGTTCATGGCGAACGTCGTGGTTGCGTTGCCGGTTGATTCGTTGTAGTAGGTGCGTTTCAGCTGCAGATTCGGGTCGTTGGAAACAGGTTCCTGCGGTGCGGCAAATGTGGAGGTGACCGCCCCATTGCCGGAAACACCTGAAATCCTCAAGTCGCCGACCTTTGCGGACGCAATGGTGATGAAGGCCATTGCACCGTTTTCCAGCTTTTCATCATATGTTTTTCCAGCGTATGTCCAAGTGAAGGAGAGGGTTTCCGTCGGAAGGGATTTGAACTGTGACTTGACATACAGCAGGTCCTCGATGCCTGTGAAGACATTTTTTGACCCGTTGTCCATGACCCATCTGTGAAGGCCATCCGCCGAGGGCAGCTGCAGCGCGGAAGCAGCTGCCGAAGCCAGTGCCGTGAATTGAAGCGATTCATCCTTCCCATCCGCCGTCTTGCCGACAGCCGCCGCATTCGTGGCGTCGGTCGTTCCGGAAAGGCCCGCAGTTCCGTTTTTCACACGGACATACGGCGCAGCTGTCTCAAGGACCGGTGCCACCTTTTCATCCCAAAGAACGCGTGCAGTCGACAAATCACCGATGGCAGAATATCCGAGAATTAGAAAGAGCGTTTCTTCGAGTGTGGCGGTTTCAACCTTTGCGGCTTGTTCCAGTTCCATCAGCACGGGTTCCCCGAGTGCGGCCAATCCGTAGAGGGCGGCGGGAGCCGGGTTGTCCGTTGAGAGAACTTTCCCGTACAGCCAGGTCTTGAGTGCCGCAGTGTCTCCGTTTTCCCGGAGCAGTCCGGACAGGAGCGCGGTCATGCGCAGATCGCTGGGCGCATAGGGGAGAATGCCGTAGCCGCCATCTTCCCTGCGATAGGTGCCGACATCCACGGTTTCCGGATTCCAGAGGCCGAGAAGCGCGTTTGTGTTCCCTTCTTCTGTTCCATCCGATGAAGTGCCGGCGAGAATCAGTTCATTGAGCCATTTCTGGGCGGAGGAGGATACCAGGCGCTGGTCAAGACGATGTCCGCCGGACCAGGCGAGGTTCTGCAGGCTTTGCAGGAGCAGGGCGCGGGCCGGGTCGGAAACGGTCAGCCTGGTCAGTCCTTTTGTTCCAGCCTGGATGCTCATGCCGTCTTCCAGTTTGGCGGAAGTTGTTTTCTGCATTTCCCGGAAGGAACCCACCACCGTAACGGTGCGCTCCATGGCGTCCGTGAGACCGGAAGCTGATTTTGCCTTCAGAATGAACTTGTAGGTGCCTTCCTTCAGTTTTCCAAGCGGCAGATGCACACGTTCGAAGGCTTTGGTGGAAATGGTCGCGTCAAGTTCCGGCAGATCGGGTGATGTGACATTGAAATCAACATCCTCACCTTCCATCAAGTCGGTGCCATAGGCAGTGAAGCCCACCTGAGGTTCATCCCCCGCCAGATAGGTGTCATTGAGGGTTTCGCTCAGGAAGAAGGGAAGGCTTACGACAGCAGTGCCTGTGCCGGCTCCACCCTGCAAGGCCTGCGAGATGCCGGAGACGGTGACACGCCATGAGGTGACATTGTCCGGCAGTTTGAAAGTGAGTGTGCCTGTTCCGCTTTCATCCAGTGTTTTCATGGCGAAATAGGCACTGTCGCGGAAATCGCTGCGGACAACATAGGCTTCATCCGCACCGCCGACTGCCATATCGCTCTTGTTCCTGGTCATCTGCACAGCGGCAGAAGGCGCAGGCATCTCCATGGAGGCGGATTCAGCGAAGGCCATGTCCATCCCGCCGCGTCCGCCATACATCATCGGGTTGATGTAGCCGGTGTTTCCCGCTCTGCGGATAATGCCGTTGTCCATCCAGCCGTACAATGTCGGAAGTACATCGATGGACTGGTCCGCCAGCTTGAAGAGCGCCTCATCGACCAATGCGACGTTCAGGGTTGCAGGAACTGGTTTCCCCATCGGATCTTTTGCCTTGATGGTGACCGTGACCGTATCACCGGGACGGTAAGTCTCCTTGTCCGTCGTGGTCTCGAATGTTATCCGCTTCTCTTCGGAATCGTAAGCGATGCTGTTCTGCAGAGCCTGATACGAATGTCCGTCGAACAGGACACCGTCCAAGGTGAGATTCGGCATCATTGCTTCGGTGAAGACGGTTTCATATTTGGGTGCCGCTGCGACAGTAAACGATTTGATGCCATTCCAGGATTCAACGAACAGGGTGCGGCCCGATACGGGTTCTTTGGTATTCTTCTCGATGGAAGCCTTGATGGGTTCCCCGATGCGATAGGCTGATTTGTCCGTGACAAAATTGTTCCAGACACCTTGGTTCGGATAGGAATATCCGGACGGAGCGTGCCAGGTGCTGAAGCTCATATCATGTCCCTGTGCGTCTGTCGTGGTGAATTCGGTCGTATAATAACCGTCGGAGCCGGCAGGGATGGGGAATGCCCAGGTGCCTTTTCCATCGGTGCCGGTTGTGAATGTGAAAGCTTCCATCGTTTCCCGCTTTTCCTGATATTCATAGCGCGGAACGACGACCTTGTTCACGAAATCGTAATCCTCGCCGGTTTCCACGCGGACCCAGGTTGTGCGGGTGACTGTACCCCTGAAAGTTTTTCCGGAAACGGCGGCACCCTTCAGGAAGCTGTCATTGTCCGGATCAGCATCATTTAGGGGGACGAGATTCGCCTTGTTGACCGTTACGAAGATCCGGCCCGTCAGATCTTTTTCGGCATCATATCCGGTGGTGCCATCCGCATTTACGACATCACCGACAGATTCCACCAGAATGTCGTTCATGAACACGCGCAGAGAGCTAAATGCGCTGATTTCTCCAGCTTCGGGCAAAACTGCGGTCGCGTTGAAGGATGTCCAGACTTCGCCCTGCTGGCCGTCGAAATACTTGGCCTTGTAGGGGATGACAAGTTCGCCCTTTCCGTTTGTCTTTCCTTCTCCGGTCACATTGTCCTGTGCTTCCTGTATGGCGTAGCGGATCGGCTGGTTCGCGACCGGCGTGCCGTCGAAGAAGGCGGCCGTCACCGTGAAGTTGGCGGTTTCTCCGGGGAATATGGCAACCTTGTCTGCCCTGACAGTTATCTGATAAGCGGGCTTCTTGTAGTTTTCCACTGTGAAGCCGGATGTGGAGATGGTTTCATCGCCGGCTTTCACACTAAGCGTATAGTAGCCCGGATCCAGCGCGGGCAGTGCGAGGCTTCCATCCCAGAAACCGTTCCTGACAGGCAAGGTGGTGCTGATCAGCGGTTTTTGAAGCATCGGCATCCAGATGCTGCTGCGGCTGTCCATCCAGGGATACATCCAGCCGCCCTGCGCGATTTCCACGGTGACTTGCTCCGGAGAAACGCCAGTGAGGCGGCTTCGGGCGAATCCCCAGTATTTTACGGTATCGGAAGGTTTGTACAGGGTCCGATCCGTACCCGAGTAACGCCAGAAATTTCCTTCGGAGCCGGTGGGATAGCCGTATCTCATGGTGGATTTCACACCGGAGCCTGTCGAGGATACGACCGGATATCCGCTGTTGTAGATAGAGATCGCACCGTCCTTGCCGGTCAGCCTGAAGTATTCAGGGGTATTTCCATCCGGTAAGGAGGCGGTACCTTTTTCAACTTTGGCAAGGCCGTCTTTTCCAGTTTCTGCTTTGATTCCGGACAACAGGCTTTCGACTGTCATGCCTTCAATCGGTCCGCCGGATTTCAGGCTGTTGACCCAGAACAGCAGGGCGGAGTTGTCCTCGATGAACCAGGCTGTCGTGTCCGTAACCTGCAGCAAAACTTGTGCCTTCAACGGAGTTTCCTTGTTTCCGGTCTGCAGTTCGACGAGGTAGAAGCCAGCGGGAAGGGTTTCCGGCAGAATGGTGTAACGTGCCTGTGAAATTGACAAATCCAGAGGCTGAACATAGGACAGGGATTTCTGCAGTCCGGTTGTCGGAATCATATTCAGCGACCAGTTGTACCACGCCCAGCCGGGAACTTTATCCTTCTGCTGCAGGGCTTTGATGAAAGCCTTGTCGTCCGCGAACTTGAACACATTCACGCCGATGTCCGCTTTGCCGCCCGGCGCCAGTGCTTCGGGCAGGTAGGCATCGAAGGGGATGACAGGTTTGTCGGATATGGCTGATTCCAGCCAGCTGCTGCTGATGGAAAGATAACCAGCATCGGGGTTTGCGGATTTTTCCGGATCCGGAGAGGTTTCAAAGGAGAAGGTGAGATCTGCGGACAGCGTCTGCTCGGTTCCCGACAAGGGAAGTCCCTTGCGCACGTTGACTGTGTAAAGAGTTCCGGGAGCCAATGGCTTGCGCGGCACGAATGCGACGGTTTGACCATGCACTTCAAAGCGGCCGTCCACTTTTGGACTGATGGAAAAATGGCTGTCCAGTTCCGATACGCCTGCATGGGTGAAATACACTTCGATGCCTGTATCGACGGGGACACCGGAACTTTTGTCCGTGGGGAGGGTGCCGACCACGCCATAATCGCGGCGGGTCTGGAAGGCAAACGTGACAACGTCTTTGTCGGAAGAGGCAAGATCGATGAAATAAAGGGTGTTGGCGTCAAATGATTCACTCGGTTTCAATGTGAAGTTTGTCTTCCCGGCGGCTTCCACACTGAAAAGAATGGCGGCAGGGGTCGTGCCATCCGCAATCGCGGTGGCTCCGGAAGTGCCGGCCACAACCGAATCTTTGGAAGAGGAAGCTTTGCGGATGGTGATACGCCGGGAAAGGATGGCTGCCATGCTTTCGCCAGATTTGTCGGACTGCGCGAATGCTGCGAAGGCATCCAATTCTCCCTGGGGAACAGTCAAAAGGAATGCCGTATCCGGAAGGATGCCGGTTTTATCGGCTTTTTCGGCAACCAGCGCATACCCTTTTCTGTATGTGTCCGCGCTTGCCCGGATGGCAGGCGAAAAAGGATTTCCTATCCAGAAAATCGGGATGGCAAGCGCCATGGCAAGAAGAATGGAAATGAAACGTTTCATGGGAAACCTCCTTGTGTCGGGGTGGATGGGGTTCTCTTTCGAATGGAATCCTTCATGAAAACTCGTCGGGACGGGTTCATCATGAGAAACATGCTTCCATCGACTTATACCTATCTGACGACGGCGGTGGGAACCCGGTTCATTTTCGTTTTGCCGCCTGTCCTGTGATATACTGGACAAGCCTTTCTTCCTTGTTTCGGGTTTTGCGGATATGCAAGCTGTGTATGGCACCAGGAGGTCCCCGTGCTGTTGTCTGAGGCAATCAATGGAAAAAGAAACAATTTCGACCTGATTCGATTGTCTGCGGCTGTCCTTGTACTTTTCAGCCACAGTTACCCTTTGAGCGCACGAACAACCGAGCCGCTCCAATCCTTCACCGGATATGACACATTCGGCACATTGGCCGTTGAGGTGTTCTTCCTCATCAGCGGACTGCTGATCACAAAAAGCTGGATGGACACACCTCATGCAGGTGACTTCATCAGGAAGCGGTTTCTGCGGATTTTCCCCGCTTTCGCCGCGGTTACGCTGCTTTCCGTCTTTGCATTGGGACCGGTTTTCACGCAGATTCCCCTGAAAGAATACTTTTCGAGTCGGCTGACCTGGTCCTATCTGGGCAATCCATTCATGCTGCCAACCCGCTATTCGCTGCCTGGCGTATTCGAGTCGAATCCATACCCTGCTGCCGTGAATGGCTCCATCTGGTCCCTGCCCCTTGAGATTCTGATGTATGTGGCGGTTCATTGAAAAGCCTGCCATGAAATTCAAGAACGGCAGGCAGAACGCCGACGGAAACAGGGAGCTGCAGGTGAAACGGAAACGGGCCGCCCAGCATGGGAAGAAGCAGTAGACGGCATGCCAAATTCGCCCCCATCGCGGTGAAATCTGCTGCGTTTACATGATTGTTTGCCGGGTAGGAAACACATGGGAGGAAAACATCATGGTGCATGACGTTTCCATGTACGACCTTGTTTCCAGTCTGTCCGAAGCCATCGATCTCATCAGTCCCCTGGTGGCCGATCACAATCTCCAGACAGCCTGGATCGCATTTTCCATCGGAAAGGAAATGAATCTGGGCGACCATGCCCTTTCAAATCTGGTGCTTGCTTCCTCCCTGCACGATGTGGGTGGACTCTCGCTTCGCGATCGGTTGGATGCCCTTCGGTTCGATGCCGAGGACAATCGTCACGGGCAAGTCGGTGCTGCCTTGCTCTCTCAGTTTCCCCCTTTTTCCGCGTTGGCCCGCATCATCCGGGAGCATCATCTCCCTTGGGAAGCCATGCATACGACGGAAGCGAGGAGACGTGAGCCGGATTTGTCGGAAGAGGAGCAATGGCTGCGGGGCATTCTTTTTCTTGCCGACCGCGCAGATGTCCTGATTCGGCAGGATATGCCATTGCTTCCGCAGGCAGAGGGCATCCTTGGGCAACTGTCCGCGTCGGAATCGGGGAGATTCTGCCCGGAAGCGCTCATGGCTTTCCGGGTCGTTGCGGGTCACGAGGACTTTTGGATGGCTCTTGAATCCGGGATGTACCGCAGCTTCCTGGCGGAAGGCATTCATTGTGAACGGATGGAAATCGGCGGACAGGCCATGATGGACATGTTCAGTCTCTTCAGCCGCATTGTGGATTTCCGCAGCCCGTACACGGCCACCCATTCCGCTGCGGTGGCAGCCTGTGCAGGCCTCTTGGGTGAAAAGATGGGTTTCTCCGATGACGAGCGGTTGATGCTGGAAATGGCCGGATATCTGCATGATCTCGGGAAATTGTCGGTTCCGACAGAAGTGCTGGAAAAACATGAACCGCTGACGACGGACGAATTCAGTCTGATGCGGGGTCATCCTTTTTTAACCGGCAAGGTGCTGCGTTGTCTCAACGGCTTCGAGCAGGTGCGGGCATGGAGCTCGCAGCATCACGAGCGGGTGAATGGAACCGGTTATCCGAGCCGGGTTCAGGGAGCCGCGCTACCCTTGGGTTCCAGGATTCTCGCGGTTGCGGATGTGTTTGTCGCCTTGACAGAGGAACGGCCCTATCGAATCGGAATGTCTGTGGAAAAGGCTGGTCAAATCATGGACCAGATGGTTGAACAGTCCTTTCTCGACCCGAAAGTCATGGAGATATTAGACCTGCACCGCGAAGAAATGGATGAATTGCGTTCGCAGGTGCAGGAAAAGGCACAGCAGGAATATGTGGTGTTTTCCAAGTGCCTGTAGGCATGATTCGTTTCTACATCAGCGTCGAGAATATCCGAAGTCCTGACGCCAGAACCTTTTGGTACCAGGGTCGTCCGTTCCATTCCGCCATGTCCATTTCCCGGCAGAGCAGCAGCGTTTCGGCGATGTCGTCGCGAACCGCTTCCACAATGGTGGA
>JAIFNI010000114.1 GCA_020047785.1 Clostridia bacterium | reverse complement strand
CATACAGCGGCTTTTGCCGCTGTATGCATGCAAGTTGCATTCTGCAACTTGCATGAAAAAGTCGAAAATCGACTTTTTGCACCAGAATCAAAGGTTCATGCGGCGCAACTGCGCTTTACACGGACGATTTGTGGGAATACCATGGATGAAGGCTGAACCCGGTCCTGACAGCAGGGATGAAGCCGCTTTGACCGGAACATGATCCAATCACGACAAGCGATTTGATTCCCATCATCGGCTTTTGGGAGGATGGACTATGGAACGGATGAATCTGACCATGTTGACGGACTTCTACGAATTGACCATGGCGAACGGGTATCTGGCACAAGGCCTGCAAGACAGGATAGCTGTTTTCGACATGTTTTTCAGGCGGATTCCCGATGGCGGCGGTTTTGCCATCACGGCAGGTCTTGCCCAGCTGATCGATTACCTGGAAGGCCTCCACTTTGAAGAGGAAGACCTGGTCTATCTGCGGGGCAAGGGAATTTTCAGTGAAGATTTCCTGGAATACCTGCGGAATTTCCAGTTTCATTGCGATGTATGGGCTGTTCCGGAAGGGACACCGGTATTTCCGAACGAACCCATCGTCATGGTGCGCGGGCCGGTGATCGAAGCGCAATTCATCGAAACGATGGTGCTTCTTTCGATCAATCACCAGAGTCTGATCGCCACAAAGGCGAACCGAATCGTACGGGCGGCGGAAGGCCGTTCCATCATGGAATTCGGCTCCCGCCGTGCGCAAGGTGGGGACGGCGCGATTCTGGGTGCGCGGGCAGCCTATGTCGGTGGATGCGTTGGAACCGCATGCACGCTTGCGGAAAGGGATTACGGCATTCCTGCCATTGGAACCATGGCACACAGCTGGATTCAGATGTTCCCGAGCGAACTTGAGGCGTTTCGTGCCTACGCACGCATTTATCCGGCCAGCTGCACGCTGCTGGTCGATACGTACAATGTGCTCAAATCCGGTGTGCCAAACGCTATCCGTGCTTTTCAGGAAGAAGTTGTTTCCCGTGGTTTCCGGCCCAGGGGCATCCGGATCGACAGCGGAGACATTGCCTGGCTTTCCAAGGAAGCGCGCATCATGCTGGACGATGCGGGTTTCCCCGATTGTCTGATTGTCGCATCCAATTCCCTGGATGAATTCATCATTCGCGACCTGCTGGGTCAAGGCGCACGCGTGGACTTGTTCGGCGTCGGGGAAAGGCTCATCACATCCCGCTCGGAGCCTGTGTTCGGTGGCGTCTACAAGCTTTCGGCCGTGGAAGAAAACGGGGTAATGACCCCGAAAATCAAACTGAGCGAAAATGTGGGAAAAATCACCAATCCTGGATTCAAGCAGGTCTGGCGCCTGTTTGATCGGGACACCGGGAAGGCATTGGCAGATGTTGTCACTGCATTTGAGGAAGAGATTCCCGAGGATCAGCCATATGAACTGTTTGATCCGGAGTATACATGGAAAAGAAAGACGGTGACGAATTTTTCGGCACGCAAACTGCTTGTACCCATATTCGCGGGAGGGAAGTGTGTCTGTCAGGAAAAGCCCCTTTCTGAAATCCGCACGTACTGCGCCGAACAGGTGGAAACCCTGTGGGATGCGGTGAAGCGCTTTGAAAATCCGCACAAGTATTATGTGGATCTTTCCCCTTCAGTCTGGGAAACGAAGAACAGGCTTCTGAAGCAATATGGTTGAGCTGCTGCGATCATCCTGCAGCAGCAACGTGCCTGCAGCAGACTAGGTCGGCTGTTGGCAAGGTCGGCTGTTGGCAAGGTTGGCTGCGGGGGAAACCTCATTCCTTCATGAATGACATGTCATACGCGCAGTCGAAGGTCTTGCCGGCATCCAGCCAGATGAGGCCTTCCTTTTTTTCGAAAGCGGGATCGTCACCTTGTGTGGAATCCACACCGAACCACGGTTCGATACAGACAAAAGGAGCGTCATTCGCTGCCGACCAGATGCCAAGGTCCGTGAAACCGGACAGACCGACCCGGATGACATGGGAATTGCAGGCATTTCGAATTTTCAGCCAGTTGGAACGGACTCCTTTGAGGATGGCTGCATCCTGTTTGAACAAGGCATGATCAAGCGGCATTGTGCAGGCATTTTCCAGAAACGGAGCCACTTCCCCTGTCAGAAGACCATTCCTCTTGTTCCGTCTTGTCAGGGTTTCATTCAACTCGAAATCCATGCGATAATCCGACATTTTTTCGCCGGGCAGCAGCGGGCAATTGAAACCGGGATGTGCACCCAGGGAAAAGGGAAGGGTGACATCACTGCGGTTCACCACGCGCATGCCGTGCCGGAGCGAGATGCCGTCCAGTTCGTAGGAAACGAAAAGATCAAAAGCAAATGGATACTGGGCCAGTGTGATGGCACTTTGTCCCAGATGAAGAACCAGTCGCGTCTCCGACTGTTCGGCCACTTCGAATTCAAGTGTGCGGGCAAAGCCATGCGCTTTCATTTCGAAAGATTTTCCGTCGATGGTATATCGTCCGTCCACCAGACCACCGATGATGGGGAAGAGGATGTAGGATTGTCCGGCCCACCATTTCGGGTCCCCCTGCCACAGGTATTCCAGGAATTCCCGGTTGGAACGGATGCCGGTCAGTTCCGCTCCAAGTGATTTGATGCGTACGGTCAGGTCGGCATTTGATATCTGATGGATCATCGAAACCCTCCTGCTGGCGAGTGCTGACAACATGAGACCATTTTTTCATGAATGTTTTCGAAGGTCAAGCGGGAAACGCGGCATCAATCGGCCATATGCCCGAAAGACGCGGAAACACCCGCAGCGCGTTTCGGAAGAACACGTCACCATGATAGGGTTCCGGAATCATTTTCCGGATGAAGGAAAGATAGGCGTCCATGGGTGCAAGCGGCCAATCCGACCCATACAGGAACCGGTCGTACCGTTCCTCAAAAATCATCGGCTGACGCCAGCGCATCATTTCTTCCGGTTCGGACGATTTTCTGGCAATGGTTCCCGCATCCGTCACCAGCAGACCGGAAAGGTCCGTCACCACATTCGGGCACTTGGCGATCAGGGCGGCTGTGTCCATCACCCAGGGCTCGCCCATGTGACAGATGACAAAACTCAGGTTCCGATGGGCGACAATCGCCTCATCAAAGGACAGTGGATGGGAATACTTCAGAAGTCCCCGGTCGGAGTATGTGACACCGCCGTGGATGACAACCGGCAGCCCGAATTCGGAGGCGAGTGCATAGACCGGATCATAGACCTCATCGGACACGAAGACCGGGTAGTAGCCTGCATAGAGTTTGATGCCGACGATGCGGGGATTCTCCAGGGCAAGCCGCAGCGCGTCGACGGCTTCTTTGCCGCGGATGCGCATGTCGATCGGGTTGATGCCGGCACAACCGAACAGACGGTCCGGCCATGGATCCGCCAAATCCAGCAGCATCGGGGAGCGGGCGCCGATATCGGGAAAACTGCCGGGTGAGGTTTCCGTCAATCCCATCCCGATGGCGGCTACGACCCGGTTCTCCTCGCAGGTTCGGGTGAACCCTGCCGCAGAATAATCCACATGGGAGATTTCCGATGCGGCCCGGGCGAAACTGTCTATTCTTGAAAAATGCATGTGGGCGTCAATGATATCCATCTGCTTCGGTCCCCCTGAATGGTGAAGGTGAGTGTGCGCCGGGCAGGCCGTTTTCTTCCGGTGCCTCAGCGTTTCGGCACCGTACGTTCAAAACCGGATGCGCAGCAAATCCGCCAGTTCGGAAGATGGAATCGGCTTATCTCCCGCGAGTAGGAAAACCGGATCCGTGAACGCCTCATCGCCATCTGCCACCGTGACGCAAAGTGTCTTCATGTAGCTGGTGACGGCTACATTCGCCATGCCTGTGTGCGGTCCGTGCCGGTTGTCCGCAGCCGGCTGCAGAATGCCGGCCGCTTCGTCCGAACCGAAGTACAACCTGTCCGGAACTTCGATTTCATGGCGTACCAGGCCTGACCGATAGCGCCTTTCATTCCCGGAGAAGTCGTTTCCGGCGAACCAGTCTGCGAGGATGTTTCCGGAACCTTTCAGAAAACACTCGCAGCCAAGGGCCTCCATGTTGAAAAATGTGCCTGTTCCGTTTCCGACTTTTGTGACGTGCGCCAGGACGGGAATGCCGGGCAGCAGGAGGAAGTACTGCGTCAGGGTGAGGTTCTTGAATTTCGGGTGGTCCCCGACGGTCACAGTCGTTGACAAACCGGACCATGCATTTCCGCGATTGTCCGTCAAATCGGCGAATGCAGCGCTTCTTGCACCCTCATGGAGGGTGGAATGCTGAAGATCCCATGGCTTCGTGGCGATGCCGCCCGGCCAGGAACCCCACCAGGAACGTGGCGCGGGTGTGGGGAAGGAAGAGTCCATCCATTCCCGGTCATCCACTTTCATCGAAGACAGCGCATGGGAAAAGTCTGGAGCGACTTCGACCGTCATGCGGCCATTTCCGGCACGCAGCACGGAAAGACCTTCCCGGACTGTTTCCGTTTTTGTCACGGGTGCACTGCCGAACAGAAAGATATGCTTCCGGAAGACGGCGGACCAGTCCGGGCGGTTCACTGTGATGCAAACAGATGCGGGGCCAGTGAGGTCCGGCGTCGGCAGGCACATTGCCACATGTCGGACCGGGATTGCTTCAACGGGCTGAACATGGGAAGTCTGCCCACCGGATGGTGTATCGAACCGGGCCTCGAACACACCGGTCAATTCTGCATTCTTGTGCTCCTGCAGGATGATTTCGAGGTCCATTTTTGTGACAAGGAAAGGGTTCCCGCCATTGACGCCGATTTCGAGCGTATCCACCGCATCGGGGGTGACTGGCGACGGACGAGAGTCGAAAAGGCGAAGCGCGTGACGCCTGAAGTCCTTCCAATCCGAATACAGGCCGCAAAGCAGATGCGTTGCAGGCGTCACCTGTTCTCCACCGGGTTCGGGCAAGCTAATCTCATATTCGAAGGCAATCCCTCCGGCGAAGGCTGCCCTGGCGTCCGGATGCCAGGACAATCCCCGGGTGAATCGGTCACCCCGTGTGAAGATCCAGTTTTCCGTAACACGGGCGAAGTCGAACCACTCGGGGGACTGTTCATCCGAGTCCGAAATTTGAAGATACGTGCCGTCATACGGGATGACCGCCTGCCGGATGTCATGCATGACACCGTCCTGAACCCACAGCGGGCGCATCAGGCTCACACCGGAGCGGTTTGCGACTTTCAGGTTCCGGCTGAACTCTCCATTCGCGCGCAGATGCACGACAGCGGCAACCTCAAGGCCGGGCCAGTCGTTCGAGACAAACCAGGCGCGCTGCACGGCCACCTCGCCATGGAATTCCTGTTCCACCCGACTCGCCCGCTGCACGGTGAACTCATTGGACCAGGGTTTTCCCAGGGAAGGGGGCCGGAAGCGGGTGAGGGATTCATCATGCCCCAATCCGTTCAAGGTACCGGTTCCACCATTTTTTTGCAGATGATAGGAATACGGACCGTTTGCGATGAACCAGGATTCCTCATCCTCTCCGGAGAAGTGACCGCGAACGCCCTTGAACACATGCGTGACACGGGTGGTGAACCGGACTTCCCCCTTTGAGGCGAGCAGGGCGGTTCCTTCTGCCTGCACATCAAAAAAACCGCAGCGCAGAAGTGTGTGCCGGAACGGGAGCAGCTTCCTTTCATGAGGGGCCAGTGAGAGGGATACTGTCTCCTGACCGAGATCCAGAATGGGAGACTTCGGGAAGACAAAGCAAAAATCCGCCGGTTCCGGGAAAAAATTCTCAACTTCCAGCCAACTGACTGCAGAAACACCAGGAAGCGGTTCACCCTGGGGAACATGCAGCCGAACCCTGGCAGGCGGCTTGCTTTCGATGCCCATCCTGAATATGGCAGTCTGTCCATTCACGCTGATTTCCGCCTTGACGGCCGGGTGCGTGCGCATTTTATCCTGGGGATCCGCCAGCGGACCGACGGAAAAGGTGCCTTCCAGCACCGTCGTATCGGTGACGACTGCCTCGAGCCGGCTTTCGAAATCAATGATGCCATCTCCCGACCCCGTCACGGATACACGCAGGGGGGACCCGGTCTTGCTGACGAACCGATATCGGACCGGATAACTGCATCCAGCCACGAGATCATGCGCATCAATTTCCGCGACAGCCAGAAAATCATCCGTTTCGATGGCACGGAGTCCGCGGGCAGTCCGTTCAAATTCTGCGCGGACACACCGGCCATCCTGTTCCCAGACATATTCGTAAAAATGGAAGCCGTTCTCTTCACGGCCATCCGGACAGACTTCCAGGGAACGGACCGAGTCGGCGTACCAGTCCGCCTTTTCGAAGAAAGGTTTCAGCAGGTCTGTGGCAAGAACCGTTGGAATGAAGTTCATCAAATGTGTCGTATCGTCACGGCGTTCCCAGAAGAAGCCGCATTTCTTGTAAGTCGGAACCGCCTTTGTGTTTCCCGGCCAGGTGAAGAGATCCAGCCGCGGCCAACCCATTTCAATCGTCCGCTTCACTGCGGCCAGCACGAGTGCCTTTCCGACCTTGCAACCGTGCCAGTCGGGCCGGACATTCAGCAGGGGGATATAGAGGGCGCCTTCATCCTTGAAGTATTTCGAGAAACTGCAGAAGCCGACAGCCTCATCAGCCTCATTCAGCGCAATGAATTCTTCCAGATTCGCGGAGGCGTCATGTTCCGCCTGAACATGCTCCGCTGTTTCCACAATGCTGTTTCCACCCCAGCTCGCATGGCTGAGGTTCCACATTTCCGCCAGGGAAGGCGCATGCTCCGACTGATACGGGACAATGCGGAAGGGCTGTTTTCGGGCGGACGGTTCCTGATTTGGCTGGGGTGTCCCGTTCGCATTCGCGTTCGAAATCTCGTTTGCGTTCGAAATCGCATTCACGTTTGCATTCATATCCATATCCATATGCGTAAGCATCCTCCGTCACATAGAAGCAGAACTGGGTCATCATGGAGACAGGATGGCAGTTGCCATCAGAACGCGACCCCGGCCGCACTCTCTGGCAGGTGCTACCATCATATCATCCCCTGACAGGCAGGCAAGGGAGAAATCATTTCACAGATGAATCAGGATTTGCATGATTGCCGAGGAGATCCTGCATAACAGTCCAATCGCCTGTTGAAGGGTTGAACTGGGAATGTCCCCTGTTTTGCATGTATACATTGGACATTCGGTCTGAATTGTTGAATTTTTCACATTGCTGTGGTAGGATTTTAATGGGGTATCGGCGTGTTTCGAACAGCATACTGTTTGAAAATGCCGGACCTTGCAGCGACAGACGGCATTTGTACGGACAGCTGTGTTGAAATGAAAATAGTTGAAAGGAGATTTTACATGACAACAAACAAGAAATTGCTGGCCTGGGTGGACGAAATCGCCGCCATGTGCCAACCGGATCAGATTCACTGGTGTGACGGTTCCGATGAGGAAAACGAGCGTCTGCTCAAGGAAATGGTGGATTCAGGTGCCTGTACGCCATTGAATCCCGTGAAGCGTCCCGGCTGCTACTTGTTCCGCAGCGATGCTTCCGATGTCGCCCGTGTTGAAAACCGTACCTATATCGCATCAAAATCACAGGATGATGCCGGACCGACCAACAACTGGGTTGATCCCGATGAGTTGAAAGCCACCATGAAAAGCCTGTATGCAGGTTCCATGAAGGGCCGCACCCTGTATGTCATTCCCTTTTCCATGGGTCCCATCGGTTCCCCCATCTCCAAGATTGGCGTGGAAATCACCGACAGCCCTTACGTTGTCGCGAACATGCGCATCATGACCCGCATGGGCCAGAAGGTGCTGGATTCACTCGGTGCGGACGGAGAGTTCGTGGAATGTCTTCATTCCAACGGCGCTCCGCTGGAACCCGGCCAGAAGGATGTTCCGTGGCCTTGCGCCCCCATCGAGAAGAAATACATCTCCCACTTCCCGGAAGATCGCATGATCTGGTCCTTCGGTTCCGGCTACGGCGGAAATGCCCTGCTCGGCAAGAAGTGCTTTGCTCTTCGCATCGCTTCCGTCCAGGCGCGTGACGAAGGCTGGATGGCCGAGCACATGCTCATCCTGAAGCTGACCAGCCCGGAAGGCATTGTCAAGTTTGTCGCCGCCGCGTTCCCGAGTGCCTGCGGCAAGACCAATCTCGCCATGCTCGTTCCCACCATCGAAGGGTGGACGGTCGAAACCATCGGCGACGACATTGCCTGGATGAAGTTCGGAGCGGACGGCCGCCTGTATGCCATCAATCCGGAAGCCGGATTCTTCGGCGTCGCACCCGGCACTTCGATGGATTCCAACCCCAATGCCATGTACAGCATCGAGAAGAACACCATCTTCACCAATGTCGGCCTTACGGACGACGGTGACATCTGGTGGGAAGGCATCGGCTACGACGCGCCGGAGCACCAGATCGACTGGAAGGGCAACGATTGGAACAAGGGAACCAAGGAATTGGCCGCGCATGCGAATGCCCGTTTCACCGCTCCCGCCACCCAGTGCCCGGTTATCGCACCCGAGTGGGAAGATCCGGCCGGTGTGCCGATTTCCGCCATCCTCATCGGCGGACGTCGTCCCAGCACCATCCCGCTCGTGCATGAATCCTTCGATTGGAATCATGGCGTGTTCCTCGGTTCCATCATGGGTTCCGAGCTCACCGCCGCCGCCATCTCCGACAAAATCGGCCAGGTCCGCCGCGACCCCTTCGCCATGCTGCCGTTCATCGGCTACCATGTCTGCGATTACCTCCAGCACTGGCTCGACATCGGCGGCATGACCGATGCCGACAAGCTGCCCAAAATCTTCTACGTCAACTGGTTCCGCAAGGATGACAGCGGCAAATGGCTGTGGCCCGGTTACGGTGAGAACAGCCGCGTGCTGAAATGGGTCGTGGAGCGCGTTGCCGGCAAGGTTGACGCCGTGAAGACCGAGATCGGCTACATGCCGACCCTGGATGGCATTGACCGTACTGGTCTCGTCGGTGTCACCGACGCCGACATGGCTGAACTGCTCAAGGTTGAAAAAAGCAATTGGCTGGCTGAAGTGGAGTCTGTCAAAGCCCATTATGCCACTTATGGAGACAAACTGCCGAAGGAGCTTTCCAAGCAGCTCGCAGCGCTGGAAGCCCGCCTCCAGGCATAAGGCGCCGGAAGAAGATTACCTGCTCTTTTTCCGAAAAGAATGGCAGGTTTGGCCATTGTTTTCGGAAATTCATCGAGCAGGTTATTTTCTTCCAAGCCCTAAGTTTCTGTAGACAGCAACGCAGAACCTGAACCTTGATCAGACCGGCAGACATTTCGTCTGCCGGTCTGTTGCCTTTCTTCACACTGTGAGGTTTGATGTGAAACGTGTCATATTTCTTGTGGACATGAATGCTTTCTTCATCTCCTGCGAGACAACACGCCGTCCGGAACTGGCGGGCGTGCCTGCAGCGGTTGCCGGAGATCCGGCTCATCGATCCGGCATCATTCTGGCCGCGAATTATGAAGCGCGGAAATTTGGCGTCCGTACAACCATGGTGCTGCACGAAGCGCGCAGGCTGTGCCCGAATCTTGTCCTTGTTCCACCGGATCACGCATTTTATGAGGAGAAGTCCAAAGAGGTCATGGACCTGCTGTCCAGGTTCTCCCCCTTGGTGGAACCGAACAGCATCGACGAGGCCTGGCTGGACATGACCGGCTGCGGGCATCTCTCCGGAACGCCGCTTCAGGCGGCTGAATCCATCATGGCAGGGATTCGCGGCGAATTGGGCCTGTGGTGCTCCATTGGAATATCAGAAAACAAATACCTTGCCAAGATGGCTTCGGACATGAAAAAACCGATGGGCATCACGGAACTGTGGCTATCGGATCTTGCAGACAAAATGTGGCCGAAACCAGTCGGAGATCTGCTGGGTGCGGGGAAAAAGACCGTTGCAAAATTGAATCTGCTCGGCATCAGGACCATCGGGGACCTGGCACGAATGGACCCGGCACTCTTGTTCAAACGGTTCGGAAGAGGAGGAATCGATCTTCAGCAGCATGCATGGGGGAATGATGATTCTCCTGTACAACTGCCCGATGCGGACGAAATGAAATCCATCGGCAAGTCGACCACCCTGAACAGCGACGCGGAGTCTCTGGAAGAAATCAGGCCGGTTCTGATGCAGTTGACGGAGGAAGTGGCCGCTTCTGCGCGTCAACATGGGAAAAAAGGTCATGTTGTTCAGATTTCCATCAAATATGCCGATTTTGTTTCGGTTACACGCCAGACAACTCTCTCTGCCACCAATGCCACCGACGAAATCCTGCGGGCGGGACTGTCCTTGCTGGAGAAACACTGGGAATCCGGACGGCCTGTTCGCCTCATCGGCATTTCGCTGTCGGGATTTGATGAGGAAGCAGGCCAGGTTTCCCTGTTCGATTTGCAGGAACTGAAAGAGTTCGGAGCGGGAAAGACAATCCGTTCCTTGGCCGGTGACGGGGTCAAGTCCGGTGACGTCACTGCCGGACAGCGTGTCATCCTGCGCAGGCAGCGTGCGGAAGCACTCGACTCCGCACTGGATGCCCTGCGGGAGCGATATGGGGATCAATCCGTTCAGCGGGCAAGCCTGATTGGCGTGGAAAAGCCGAAACGTCATGGCGGACCCGGACACAAGGAGACGGATTCCTGAGAAGGGCTTCATCTTCGAGAATCACAATTTCAACCCCCTCATTTCTTCATGCAAGAAAAACGGCTGACAAAAGAGGCCGGACAAGGTAAACTGTTCTGGTCGGCTCTGTATGGATCCGGACAGTCACGCCATGACATTTCAGCCTTTCCGGCGCCAGGAGGGAGCTTCAATGGGAGACAATCTGCTGTTGTTCATCAAAGCCGTCATCATCGGGATTGTGGAAGGCATCACGGAATTTCTTCCCATATCATCCACAGGGCATATGATAGTCGTTGGCCATTTCATCGATTTCACCGGCCCTTTTGCAACCTTGTTTGAAATCGTCATACAGCTCGGGGCCATTCTGGCCATTGTTGTGCTGTATCGTGGAAAAATTCTGGATTCCCTGAAGCACCTCAAACCTGGAGATTCAGGCTTTCAGTTCTGGGGCGCCGTCGCCATCGGGTTCATCCCTTTTGGCTTGGCCGGCTTCTTTTTTCATGACATCATCGAAACATACATGATGTTTCCCGTTCCGGTCGCCATGGCCCTTGTGACCGGGGGAATCTGGATGATTTTTGCGGAAAACCGTTTCCGCGAAAAATCGGTTCCGACGGATAGTTTGAAAGTCACCTGGAAACAGGCAGCCGTCATCGGTCTGTTTCAATGTCTGGCTCTGGTCTGGCCAGGGTTTTCCCGCTCCGCCTCCACCATCATCGGGGGATGGATTGTGGGACTCACAACGGTTGCCGCCGCTGAATTCTCCTTTTTCCTTGCGCTGCCCACCATGGTCATCGCAACCGGGTACTCGCTGATCAAGATGGACATGTCACTCACCGGTTTCGAGTGGCTGACCCTCTCTGTCGGGTTCCTCACCGCCTTTCTTGTCGCGCTGGTTGTCGTGGAACGTTTCGTCAGATATCTCAAGCAGAAACCGATGAAGGGGTTTGCCATTTACAGAATCTGCTTTGGCGTTTTCCTTCTGGTCCTGGCATTGTTCAAACTGCTGTGACGCGGAAGGTGTCGGAAGAACCAGGAGGTGCATGTGTACAAGGAATTCAGAATAGAGACCCATCTGCATACCCGGGAGGCAAGTGCCTGCGCCGGCGCTTCCGGCGCGGAGATGGTCCGGGCCCACAAAGCTGCCGGCTATGACGCACTCATCGTGACGGATCATTTTTTCAACGGGAACACGGCGATCTCTGCCGATCTGCCTTGGGAAGAGCGTGTCGCACGTTTCTGCAAAGGGTATGAAAATGCGCTGGATGAGGCCGGAAACAGTGGGTTCAAAGTCTTTTTCGGGTGGGAATACGGGTATCATGCAACGGAATTTCTTACATATGGGCTGGACAAGGCATTTCTTCTGGCTCACCCCGATCTGCTCGACTGGCCGCTGGAAACCTATTTTGCGCAGGTTCGCGCTGCGGGAGGCATGATTTCCCACGCCCACCCGTTCAGGGAAGCCCCATATATTATGGAAATCCGCCTGTATCCCGCAGGGGTGGATGCGGTGGAGGTGGCGAACGCAAGCCACACGGAGCCCCGCTACGACAGAAGGGCCCTGGAATATGCCCGTGCGAACCACCTCGCCATGACGGCGGGTTCGGATACTCACCATGCCGATCAGCTTTACGGGGGTGGCATGGTGTTCAAGCATCCGCTGCAGGATGTGCAGGAATTCATCTGCGCGGTGATGGGCAAAGAATGGCTGCCATAAAAGGAGGATGCAATGGCAACAACATTTGAACGGGCTGGGTCGGAAGATTTCAACGAGATCGTGGATTTGGCAAATTATGTATTTTCTCACAATGGTGGCCGTGTGGATTTCCCATCCCTGCTGCCCAAACTGTACAAAGAGCAATACGGGACATCACGCCATCATTGCATTGCAAGGGAGGATGGCCGCATCAGGGCGATTGTCGGAGCCTTTCCGATTCCCATGGAAGTGGCTGGCGAAAAACTGCTTGTATGCGGCATCGGAACGGTCTGCGTCCATCCGTACCGAAGAAGCACGGGGTACATGAAGGCGCTCATGCAGATGGCTCATGACGACATGAAGGCATCCGGGGCCGATTTCGGCTGTCTGGGCGGACAACGGCAGCGATATCAGTATTTTGGATATGATCTCTGTGGCCAGATGTTCCACTTCAATCTGAACAAGACGAATGTTCGGCATTGTCATGGCCGGGATTTCGCATCGCCATTCGATTTTCGACTGATGGACGCGGCTGATCCCGCATTGCAGCGCTGTCTGGACTGGTTCAATCGTCGTCCTGCCCATGCCGTCCGGGATTTGGACCGTTTTTATGACACGGTCTGTTCCTGGAATTTCCTGTTATGGGGCATTGAACTGAATGGGAAACTGGTCGGGTACTTGACCGCCTCCAAAAATGGGGATGAAGTGCACGAAGTTGTGATGGAAGAGGAGCGGGATCTGGCGGATATCCTGTCCGCCTGGCTGGTCGCAAAGGGTCTGGATCATCTGGAAATCGAAGTTCCTCCTTTCGATCAGAAGGGCATTGCCTCCTTGTCCGGTATCTGCGAGTCGATGCATCTGGCACCTGCGCACAATATCGCCGTGTTCAACTTTCCGAATACCGTCCGGGCATTCGCGAAGCTGAAAGCCGGTTACACGGTTTTGCCGGAAGGCAGTCTCGTTCTGGCGATAGAAGGCAGAACGCCGTTCCGGATCACGGTGCTGGCAGGAACAGTCACAGTGGAAGAAACCGTGGATGCCGCCAATCTTGAACTTTCCTACATGGGGGCTCTCGCTTTCCTTTTTGGCCCGTTCGGCGGTGTTGCAGCACCAGCCTATGAGTCTGCCTGCACGGTGGGACAAGCGGGCTGGTCGGAGCGGGAACGCGCCCTGGCCAGGGCTTGGTTTCCACTTCCGCTTTTTTTCGAGGAATCGGACAATGTGTAGCCTGACAGATAAATCCAAAGGAGGAACTCTTCCGGGTATCCTGTCCGAATCCATGGAAAGGCATCCGAACATCGATTTGAAGCAGGAGCCATGGGTGCGTCCGATAGGGTGGGGGAATCTTTCATGATTCGCCGATTGTCGCTCAATGAACAGCAGCTCGCCTTTGTCAGGCATCGGGAAGGTCCCGCCGCATTGCTGGCAGTGCCTGGTTCCGGCAAGACCACCACCATGGTGTGCCGCACGGCGGCGCTGATCCAGTCCGGCGTGCCTGCCGAGCGGATTCTCACGATGACGTTCACGAAGGCGGCCGCGCTGGATATGACGCGCCGATATGCGGAACTTTACGGCAAGGAAGCCTGTGAGTCGCGTTGCACGGAGATGACAGGCGAAACCCGAACACCGGATGAATCGGATCACGCAGACAATCCGGGTCAATCCGTTCAGTTTTCAACCATTCACAGCTTTGCGCTGCAATTGATCCGGTATTATTGCCTGAAACGTCGGCGTCCCATGCCCGTGATCCTTGCAGAGTCCGGTCCGCGGGGAGTGGATGCCTCCGGGAAACCCACCCGGATGGGGCTTCTCGCGCAGATTCATCGGGAGATCATGGGCGGGCGCATCGGTGAAGATGCGCTCGAATCCCTATCCATGGGCATTTCCCTGGCCAAGAACACCATGGCGGACCCGAAACGCGCGGCCGATGCCTCGGAACGCAGCATCAAGGGATTCAGGCAGATCTTTGAAGCCTATGAACAAGTCAAAAAAGAACGCAGGCTGATGGACTTCGATGACATGCTCACCGTCTGTTTCCGAATCCTTTCCATGGACGCCGGAATACTGGCGGATATGCGCAGCCGGTATGACTTCATCCAGGTTGACGAAGCGCAGGACAGTTCTCTGATTCAGCATGAGATGATCGATCTGCTGGCGAAGCCCAGAAACAACCTCGTCCTGATCGGCGATGAGGATCAGTCCATCTATGTCTGGCGCGGCGCACATCCTTCCGGTCTGCTGGGATTTCGGGACCGGTATCCGGAGGCGGTTCTATTCCTGATGGAGACGAATTACAGAAGTCGGGCATCCATTGTTGCCCTGGCGGACCGCTTCATCCTCGGCAACAAGGAACGGACAAGCAAGCATCTTAGAATTCCGGCGGAATCTCTGGATGAAAAAGGCGGCGGATTCGGAATCCCGCCGGAGATCGAGCTGCTGCGGGTCAAGGATATCAGGGAGCAGTATGGAAAAATCCGTGAGGTCCTGCAGCCGGAGGCAACAGAGAAGCAAAGCAGGGTGAAGAAACCTGCCGAAACGGAGGGGGCGCCGGGGGAGCCATCGCGTAGAAGCGACAGGTCTGCCGGGAGGATACGCACAACGGCCATACTCTATCGCAACAACCGTTCGGCCTATGGGTTGGCGGACATGCTTTCTCGTGCCGGGATACCCTTTCATCTGAGGGATTTCAAGGACACGTTGTTCAACCATTGGGTCACGCGTGACCTGAAAGCTTTTCTCACTTTCATCGGGAATCCGGCAGACCGGGAATCATTTCAGGTCATCATCGGGAAACTGAACGCTTATCTGACGCGTGACGTGATGGATCGCATGCAAGCCATGCAGGGAGAAGGAAGTGTCTGGAAGCAGATAAAGAAGTCGGGCATGCTGACCAATTTTCAGCGTGTCCGTCTGGAGGAGGTGGAGGAGCGCTTCAGGCGACTGGCCAGAATGAAGCCGCATGATGCGATCCTCGGCCTGCTGGATTGCGTGGCTTATGAGAAAACCCTTGAATTCGCCGCACGTACGCAGGGATATGCACCGGAGTTTTTGAACGGGTTGCTGGATACGCTGCTGACCATTGCGGCCGGAGAATCCACGATTCCGGGCTTTCTGGAACGTCTCGACACGTTGAGGACGATTCTGGAACAGGCAAAGAACCCGAAGTTGCGTCATGGAGGGTTGATTCTCTCCACCGTGCATTCGGCGAAAGGACTGGAGTTCGACCGTGTTCTGATGGTGGACATGGTGGAGGGGGAGTTTCCCTCCGCGGATACGGAGGCGACGGGCAGTGCGCAGGAAGAGGAACGCCGCCTCTGTTATGTGGCAATCACACGGGCGCGCAGCGAATTGAAGATTTATGTCCCGAAAAGGTGGGCACGCGCCGGGGCGGAGCCGTCCCGATTCGTGCGCGAGATGGAGACGGCGCTGAGGGAACTTTTCAGTTCACGGCCAGTCCATCCAGAAAAGCAGTGATGGCTTCGACAGTTTTCGCCTGTTGTGCCTCCCGGGACAAGGATGCGCCACCATCGCCTTTCTGGGGACCATAATCTCCGAACTGCGCATGGTTTCCGCCCTTCAGCTCCAGCCAGATCGTTGAGGGCGGCAGCAATGGCTTGTATTTGAGGATATCTTCAATGCCCATGTCGTTCGAGCCGAATATGGACAGAATTGGCATGTCTTTCTGCGAGAAGTCATTGCCTTCCGCCGGATAGGAGCCAAGGAGAATCAAACCTGCCGATTCCGACGGATGTTCATAGGCATAGTAGGCAGCCATGCTACCGCCAAGGGAATGTCCGCCGAGAACCCATCGGGTATCCGGGTAATCCTGGAACACGCTTTTGGCCGCTCCGGTTCCGAAAACAGCAAGATTCAGGGGCATGCGGCACATCGCCACCGGATGTCCCTTTGCCGCAATGGCGGAGAGCAGTGGCGCATATGCCTCCGCTTCCACTTTTCCGCCGGGATAGAATACGAAACCTGCATCAAGCCGGTCAGGTCCGGAAATCGGCCGGGGTTCAAAAAAAATGACGCCTTCTTTTTCGGTCACCATGACTGAATCATTGCCCTTCATGGCATCCTGGGCGACAGGTGATGGTTGATAGGCACCATTCGCCCAAACAACAAATCCTCCGGCGATCAGAAGCAGAAGAGCTGCAAGGATGGCGGATGCTGTCAGAAGAATACGGACCGCTTTTCGTTGTTTCATCGGTTGGGCTCCTGTCTTTTTGACTTTGTGCAGCAGTCTGCTGCCATGAATGCTGCCGGGTCTACCCTGTAAATGCGTTGTATAAATGACATAAACCATCAGACTCGGACGCATTTATAGGGAATTGCTGGTGATTCGCCGCGAAGCATGTGTGGTCTACCC
>JAIFNI010000123.1 GCA_020047785.1 Clostridia bacterium | reverse complement strand
CGGTTTCCAGGTTTCAGGTGTAGGCTGGGAAGAACAGGTGGTTTTCATCCGGCGGCCTCATTTACTCCAAATTCATCGAATGCCAGAGTGCACTGCCCGCTTTATCAAGGACCGGATCCAGCGTGGCCCAGGGTATCAGGAAATCCCGGAAACCTGCCGCGTAGGATGCCAGTTCATACGGAGGCCAATACAGAACGAGTCCCTCTTCCGTCAACCGGAATGTCTGCGTGGGCAATACCTCCACACTTTCCACAAAATAACCGACTTCCTCCATTTCCAGCACAATGGTTTCTGTCACCAGCCTCGAGAGAAGCGCCATTGCCGCTTCCTGTTCATCTGCTTTGAACAGATCCCCGAGGGAATGAAGACTCCCTGTCGTCAGGTCAAGATGCAGCGTTTCAAGCGAGGGCATGCCGTGTGCCGCCCCCAGGGCATACCAATACGCGTCCTGTTCCACGCAAAGCAGATCTCCGACGCGCCAGGCGTGCCATCCACCTTCCACGGTTTCGACATAAGACATGCCGGTATCGGGATCTTTTTCCTGTTCTCCGATTCCGGATGCACCCATGGCATCTTTGAGGGCCTTGTTGATGCGTGCCTCGACGTCGGAATCGGCCATGCCCGAAAGCACGGGGTATTTCAGATCGGTGAACCGGGACCCTTCGGCGATTTCATCGGAAAGGTACAGCCCCTCCCCCAGATCCATCCCATTGCGGAGGACAGCCAGGGGATTCCCTTTTTTGTCGAGAACAACGGAGAACCTGTCCACAACCCCGGTCAGATACCCGCCATCCAGCTTCAGAATACCCTGGCCCTGGATGGTCGGCAAATCAGCACGCGGCAGACCAAATGAATCGACAAACCGAATTGCCTTGCCGTCACAAACGGCAACGGCGCCTTCCCCCGCATCCTGTATGTCGGTCATCACGAAATCCGTCAGTGCCCTGCCTTTTGAATCAAACAAGGCAAGCATGACATAATTCATGTAATCCCATGGCAGCCAGTTTGGTTCCCCGAGCATTTCGCCAACAGCGAACAGGCCATTTCCGAGACGGCGGATACCGCTGCTCTCCGGGTCAATCCGGTATTTCCCGTCAGTCCCCAGCAATCCGTACAGACCGCCGAATTGGGTCGGATCGGAATTGTACTGGACGATGGCCGTCCCGTCCCGAAAGGGTTCGGCCTCCAGGAAGGATGCAGGAACCAGGACAGACCCATCGGCATTCCGATATCCGAACAATTGCGAATCCGTATCCAGAAAGACGGAAATTCCATTGGAAATTGCAGCTGTTGCATCCATTCCATCTGTTCCGACATAATGCCTTGGCTGTCCGTAACTCTTGGCGACCGGCGCAACCCCGTTCACAAATGCGCCCAGATCCTGTTCTTCGAGCGGGATGGCCAAACGGCCTGTTTCATCGAGATAGCCGCGCCGGCCTTCGAGGAGGGAGGGCGCATAGCCTTCTGAATAGGATGCCAGATAATCGGGGTGAGTGAACAGCAGTTTGCCTTCTTCATTGTACACTTCCGTTCCGGTGTAGTCGTATTCACTCTCGCCGGATGTCAGTCGCACCAGAACCAGCCCGTTGTCCTGAAGGGCTATGTCGGCAACTTTCCACGGGATGACCTGCTCTCCTGTCCAATCGATGACGGCGCATGCGCCCCGGTTGTCGGCCACAACCGCCAAACCACGCGTTGTGAAGGGTTCAGCTGATTCAAACATCGGGTCGATGAGGAATTTTCCTTCCCGATCGACATAACCGTACATCAGGCCTGCATCCGTCATGGATCCGCGCGGAATGGGCCATGCTTCCGCTTCGATAACGGAAGAAGACGGTTCAGGTGTGTCGGAAGCCGTCGTTTCGGGAGAAGCCGGCAGAATCGCCGATTGGACAGCGGAAGCGGACGGAGTTTCCTCCGGGGAAGCAGAAGACCCCCCCACGTCTTCCCCCATGCGTCCGCAGGAAGTCAGAAGGGTCACCAGGAGCGCGATGGCAGCCAACAGCAGGATTGCCCAGAATCCGGGCAATCCGAACAGCCTGATTTTTTTCATGTTCGTGAACCCTGTTCGCGAGTCAGCAGGACCCGCATTCGATCCGCCGGCATCCTGCCTGTCTGTATGGCGTCCGGACAGTTCTTCCAGGTGTCTGCGCCGCGTTGATGCCATAGGTTCATCCTCCGCTTGCCCTGATTTCATGCAGGATGTCCGTGCGGGAATTCGCTTATGTGCGTTCCCGCGCAGGAGCACACGTCATGTATGCGAAAAGTGTATCACACATTTCCCGGGTGCCGTGGAAATTGAAAATAGTTCTCCGCATTCCGATGACAGATATCTCGGACGATCCCGCCGACAAGACCCATGTCGTCTGGCAGTTCTCCGTCTTCCATCCAACCGCCCAGGAGGTTGCACAGAATGCGTCGGAAATACTCATGGCGCGGATACGAAACCAGACTGCGGGAGTCCGTGAGCATGCCGACGAAACGTCCGAGCACGCCCAGATTCCCGAGCGTCCGGAGTTGGCGCTCCATGCCGTCCCGCTGGTCATTGAACCACCAGGGTGCGCCAAGCTGGATCTTGCCCGGCACGCTCCCATCCTGAAAGCATCCGGCCATGGCGCCCAGGGCATCCAGGTCTTTCCCGTTCAGACTGTACAGGATGGTTTTCGGCAGACCGCCTTCGAGCGCCATCGCATCCAGCAGGCGCGAGAGCGGCATCGTGACGCCGTCGTCGCCCATGGTGTCGAACCCGGTGTCCGGACCGATTGCACGGAACATGACCGTGTTGTTGTTCCGCTGCGCCAGCATGTGAAGCTGCATGGTCCAACCGAGGTCGGCGTATTTTTTTCCGAGATGGATGAGCAGCCGGCTGCGATAACGCCGAATCTCAACAGGTTCGGGTCTTGAACCGGACAGGGCTTTCCTGAATGCGTCATCCGCCTCGGCATCCGTTCCCGCTTCGAAAACGACCGGCTCCAGGGAATGATCGGACAATCTGCAGCCGGCGGCCGCGAAAACATCCATGCGTCCGGACAGGGCATCCATCAGTTCCTGCAGGGTGGAAATGCTCTTGCCTGTCACGGTTCCGAGCTTCGCGACCCATTCTGCAAAACCTGCGCGTTCAAGATACAGTGCTTTGTCGGGTCTGAAGGTCGGGAGCATCCTTGCAGGGAAACTGCTGTCGGCAGCCAGTGTCCTGTGATGTTCCAGGTTGTCTGTCGGATCGTCCGTGGTGCAGAACACAGTCACATTCGAGCGGAGGATCAGGCTGCGCGCCGAAAAACCGGGTTCCGCCAGTTTTGCCTTGCCGATCTCCCAGATTTCCTTTGCGGTGGCGGGTCCCAGAACAGCATGGACATCGAAATAGCGCTGCAGTTCCAGATGGGTCCAATGATAAAGCGGATTGCCAATCAATTTCGGCATGGTTTCCGCCCACTTTTCGAACTTTTCCCAGTCCGACGCGTTGCCGGTGATGAAATGCTCCGCCACCCCGTTGCTCCGGAGCGCACGCCACTTGTAGTGGTCGCCACCGAGCCAGAGTTCAGTCAGGTTTGCAAACCGCCTGTCCTCCGCCACATCGGACGGCGGGATATGACAGTGATAGTCCAGGATGGGGGCATCTTTCGCGTATTCTTCAAACAGGCGCCGTGCAGTTTTTGTCTGCAGAAGGAACCGTTCATCCATAAAGGTGCGGGGCGCGTTCGCGAACTCCAGCTGCGCTGTGGTTGCCTTGACCATGATACCCTCCTCCGGATACTGCCTGTGGCATGACATCGAATGTTTGCCATTCTTTTATTGCCAGGACGAATGAAAACTGCCTTCCCGATCAATCCTTTCATAACGATGGGCGCCAAAGCAATCCCGCTGTGCCTGAAGCAGATTTGCCGGCAGATTGGCACTGCGGTACCCGTCGAAATAGGCCAGCGCACTGGCAAGGGCGGGCATCGGAATCCCTGCCTCAACAGCCGTGCAGACGGTCTTTCGCCAATCAGGCGCATACCGGTTTAGCCGTTCCGCGAAGAAAGGGGTTATCATCAGATTGGCGATGTCCGGGGACCCATCATAGGCAGCCATGATGTCATTCAGAAAAGAGGCCCGTATGATGCAGCCGCCACGGAATATCTTTGCAATCGTGCCCATTTGGAGATGCCAGTCATACAGGCGCGACGTTTCCGCCATCAGGGCGAAACCTTGGGCATAGGAGGCTATCTTCCCTGCAAACAGCGCCTTTCTTACGGTTTCAGCCAACTCAGCCTTCCCGGCGTCTGTCAGGGAGACTGTCCCGGTTGCAGGACCGGTCAGGACGACAGAGGCAGCCACCCTCTCTTTTTTCAGGGCCGACATGGATCTGGCTGACACAGCTTCCGTAATGGTGGGGATCGGCATGCCGATTTCCAGCGCATGCTGACTGGCCCAGGCCCCTGTCCCCTTCTGACCGGCCTTGTCGAGCACCAGGTCAACCAGGTCCTTCCCGGTTTCTGGATCCACCTTGCGGAGGATGTCCGCAGTAATCTCAACCAGATAACTGTCCAGTTCTCCCTTGTTCCACGCTGCAAACAATCCGGACAATTCCGTGTTCGAGAAACCCCCTGCATGCCGCAGCAGGTCCCATGACTCGCAGATGAGCTGCATATCTCCGTACTCAATGCCGTTGTGGACCATTTTCACAAAATGTCCCGCTCCGTCCGGCCCCATATACGCGCAGCAGGGTTCCCCGGCCACTTTCGCGGAGATGGCCTCGAACATGGAAGCCACAAGGGCATAGGCTTCGCGCGCTCCGCCCGGCATGATGGATGGCCCGTGCAATGCGCCTTCCTCTCCGCCCGATACCCCGGTGCCGATGAACAGGAAGCCTTCCGCCTCCAATGCCCTGCAGCGGCGCATGGTGTCCGTGAACAGCGAATTCCCGCCGTCGATCAGAAGGTCTCCCGCCCGCAGCAGCGGTTTCAGGCGCGCAATGGTCTCATCCACCACATCCCCGGCCTTCACCATCATCAGAATGCGGCGAGGCGTATCCAGTGCATCCACAAACTCCGTCAACAAGTCAAAAGCCTTGATGTCAAGCGTTCCAGCGGCTGTACGCATCACGGCATTCTGTTCCGGCCAGGCATCGTGCGCAGCAACTGAAAACCCTTTGCCTGCCAGATTCAAGGCCAGATTCCGCCCCATGACGCCGAGTCCGACCAGTCCGATTTCCTGATTGCCCATGATATCCTCCATCGGTTCTGTCCCGTATCTCCTTCATGACCGTCCGACCAGCTTCAAACACCGGAAAAGGCGGAAAACCCGCCGTCCACAGGAACGACAATCCCCGTCACGAAACGGGACGCGTCGGAAGCCAGCCAAACCAGCGTACCAACCAGCTCTTCCGGTTTCCCGTACCGGTTCATCGGCGTATGGTCGATGATGGCTTGTCCACGGGCGGTCAGATTTCCTGTTTTCTCCTCGGTCAGCAGGAAACGGTTCTGTTCCGTGAGGAAGAAACCAGGCGCAATCGCATTGACACGAATTTTTTCTCCGACATTTTTCGCCATGTCGACCGCAAGCCATTGCGTGAAGTTCGATACAGCGGCCTTTGCGGCGGAATAGGCGGGAATGCGGGTCAGCGGGCGGAACGCATTCATGGAGGACACATTGATGATGACGCCGCCGGCTGGATTTTCCACAAGAACCTTTCCGAACACCTGGGATGGCAGGACTGCACCAGCCAGCAGATTCAGGTTCATCACTTCCTCAATGGCCTCCCCGGATATATCGAAGAAACTGACCGGCGGGTTTGTGGTCGGATTGCTCGAGGCTTCCTTCCGGTTTCCGCCAACCCCGTTCACAAGGATGTCCATTCCTCCGAAATCCGCGACAATCTGCCGGCATAGGCTTTCCAGCGAAGGTTTCGACCCGGCGTCCACACCATAGGCCCTGCATTCGGTTCCAAACCGCCGGCAGTCCGCCGCAACCTTCTCCGCCTTCTCCTGCCTGGTTCCGCAGACGGCGATCTTCGCGCCTGCCTCCGCAAGCCCGGCGCACATCGATGCGCCCAATACGCCGCTTCCTCCAAGAACCACGGCCGTTTTTCCAGTCAAATCGAACAGTTTCATGGAAACCTTCCTTTCATCTGGTCCGCTTGCACGCAAATGCGTTCAGAAATGTGACAATGCCTGATACAGTGACTCCGCCCGCTTTTTCCACGCTGCGTAGAAAGAAGCTGTTTCCGGATTCGGATGAAAGAACCGGGTCGGGGTCATGGCAGGCAATCCTCCTTCGAGATTCGGCACCGCGCCCACCGCCACCATGGCAAGATAGGCAGCGCCCAGCGCACCCGCTTCGGAGACATCTGAAATCTGGACCTCCCGGTTGAACAGGTCAGCCTGCATCTGCAGCCAGAAGTCGGACCGGGCATAACCGCCGCTGGCGCGGAGTGCCCCACCGCCGCCAACGAGTTCGGACAACGCATCGTCCACGGTTGCCATCCGGTACATGACCCCTTCCATGAATGCCCGCACAAGATGGGCGCGTGTATGGCTGAAGTCCAGCCCGGCCATCATGCCGCGTGCATTCGCATTCCAGTCCGGACAGCGCTCACCAAGAAGATACGGCAGGAAAACAAGCCCCCCGCTGCCGGGCGGGATTGCCGAGGCCAGTCGGTCCATGGTCTTCGAAAGGCTCTCCCCCTCCCGCACATGTTCCCCGTACTGCAGACCGAATTCCCGCCGCAGCCAGGACATTGCGATACTCCCGTTGTTGATGGCTCCGCCTGCCACCCATTTGTCCCGGGTGAAGGCGTAGCACCAGGTCCGCCCTTCGGGATCAGTCAATGGTGCATCGACTGTCGTGCGGATGGCACCGCTTGTTCCGATGGTGGAGGAGAACACCGTCCGGTTCAGAACCCCGCTGCCGAGGTTCGCCATGATACCGTCTCCGGACCCCACCACAAACGGGGTGTTTTCGTTCAGGTGAAACCGTTTCGCCCATTCCGGCTTCATGCCCGTGCGTGTATGCATGCAGGGAACAACAGACCCCAGCCTGTCTGCGGAAATCCCAATCAAACCTTCCACCAGTTCCAAATCCCATTGATGGCGGTGGATGTCGTAGAATCCCTGGGCGGAAGCAAGGGTATCATCCACCACCCATTCCCCATACATCCGATAGAGCAGGTATTCCTTGATGGTGACGAATTTCGCTGCGTTTCGGAAAATGGATGGTTCCGCTCTTTTCAGCCACAGCAGTTTGGCCAGCGGATACATCGGATGCTGCACGCGGCAACCCGTCCGATGATACAGGGCTTCCACACCGGGCATCCGTTCCAGTTCCAACGCTTCCGGGACTGCCCGGTTGTCCGCCCAGGTCATGAGACGGGTGAGCGGATTCCCCGCGCCATCCACGGCCATCAGACTATGATGCTGGCAGGAAAGTCCGACTGCCGCAACACTGGTCGGTTGGAATCCGGAGAGATCCATGCATCGGCCGACGGCCAGTGCCACAGCATCCACCACCGTGTCCGGATCCAGCTCCACTCTGCCTTCCGGCCCGGACAGCAGCTCATACGACTGACTGCCTGTGCAGCGCACAGAGCCGTCCTGCCGGAACAGGACGGCCTTCACACTGGAGGTGCCGATGTCTATGCCGAGGAAACCATCCGAATGCAGTCCGATGCTCATGTCATCGCTTTCCCGTATCTTTCCTGAAACTCCTCGCGGGTCATGCCGTACCAGAGTACGTCGCAATAGGATCCGTTGGCAAAATGATTGCGGCGCAGACGCCCTTCGAGGGTGAATCCGAACCGCTCATGCAGGCGCATGGAATCCGGATTGAAATCAAACACGTTCGTATTGCATTTCTGATAGCCGAGTTCATTGAAGAAATACCGCAGAAGCAACCGGATGGCTTCAGATGCATACCCTTTGCCGCGATGTTCCGGCAAAACGGCGATACCGAATTCGAACGTCCGGACAAAACGGTCGATGGTATGCGTATTGATGTTGCCGACCGGACGGCCTTCCCGGTCTTCCATGATGAGAAAGTATTCCTCCCCCATCGGATCCTGCTTGGAGAACCCCTCCAACCGCTCCCTGCGCTGTTCACGGCTTACGGGAAAATGCACCCTGTCGCCGGAGCGCTGGGATTCGGTGTTTCGGCCGTCCTGATTGGCAAAATAACCATCCAGATCGTCCATTGTCGGAGCCCGCAGGCGGATTTTTGTTCCAAGCCAAATGTCTTCCACAAAGATTCCTCCTGTATGCCGTTCTGCTGCCGTCAAGGAACCCACGAAGGGCCGGAAGGAATTCGGCGGCCCCTACACACCCTGGAGGGTCACAAGCTTCCCGGTCCTGCCGGATTCATACAGGCCCAGCACAAGTCCCAGCGCCGTGATGGCGGCATGCCCGTCTATCGGGAACGCTTCTCCGGTCTTCATGCAGCGATACCAGTCGGCCACCAGAATCTTGTGGCCACAGCCCCAGTAGGCCTTCTCTCCCGTCGCCACATCGTTCTCCGCGACCGTTTCCGTTTCCCCGTCATCGTATCGGATCGTCAGGACATCGTCAAGCCGCATCACGGAATGTTCACAGACGATTTCAAGCTGCACCGGCGCATCCGTGCAGTAGCTGTTGGTTGCATAGAAAAGACCATTCACGCCATTTTCGAAGCGGATGAGCGCCTCGGCGACATCCTCCACTTCGATGATGCCGGAAAGCAGCCGGGTATCCATGGAGCCCTTCAGCGATACCGGATTTCCGCCAAGCATCCACTGCAACAGGTCCAATGTGTGGATGGCCTGGTTGATCATCACGCCGCCGCCTTCTTCCTTCCAGGTGCCGCGCCAGGGACCGCTTCCATAATAATCCGCTCCCCGGTTCCACGTCACAATGGCCCTGCCCCCCCGGACCTTGCCGGCCCTGCCGGACGCCAGCACCGCCCGCATCCGCGTCGAGGTGTTGTTGTAGCGGTTCTGAAAGCAGACGCCCAGCCGTTTCCCGGTTTCACCAGCGACACGGTTCATGGCTTCCGCATCCGCCAGGGCGATGGCCATCGGTTTTTCCGTCAGCACATGCAATCCCGCCTGCATGGCTCCGATGGCCATTTCAGCATGGAGGAAATGGGGGGTGCAGAGGTGTACCGCATCAAGACCGGGGTGGGAGACAAGATCGTGCCAGTCTTCAAACACTTCAACCGGCCCGTTCTCTGAATCGGCGTCCGCAATCGCGGCAGCCATCGATTCCGCGCGTTCCCGCACCACATCGCAGACCGCACTGATTTCCGCGTCCGGACAGGCCAGCAGGGCATCCCGGTGAATCTGTGCGATGCCGCCGCATCCAATGATGCCGACTTTCCATCTTTTTTCCATCTCAGTCCCTCCCGACCTTGTCCAGAATCCGCTGCAGTGCCGCGTGCGCGACACCGAAAAGCTCCGGTCCGCCTCCGGGCAGGCTGTCGTTGAGATGAGGTTCTATCGACAGGTAGCCGCTCCAGCCGGCAGCTTTGAGAGCCCGGACAATTTCTTCCACCTTGCCCTCTCCTTCGCCCGCCGGAACGACTTTACCGCTGCCATACAACGCATCCTTGATATGCATGTAGGTTACATGCTTTTCCAAAAGCTCAAACGCTTCCGGGAATGTCTTCTCCCCCACCTGGACGAAGTTGGCGGGATCGAATGTGGCTTTCAGGGATGGACAATCCAGCGTTTCCAGGATGTCCAGGCAGCGGACAGCCGTATCGCCGTAAATGTCCTTTTCATTTTCATGCAGCAGGGTGATGTTTCTGCCTTCCGCCGCCTGGATGAAGGCAGCCCACCGACGCATCACCTCGTCGCGAAAACCGGCCGGGTCCTCCCCATGCGGCAGAAAGAAACTGAACATGCGGATATAGGGAGCGTTCAGAATATCGGCCAGGTCCAGTGTATGACGGAAGAGGGCCAGATGCGGTTCAAACGGGTCATTGATCCCGATCTTGCCAATGGGGGACCCCAATGCGGATACCTGGAAGCCGCGGGCATCCAGCCGCACCTTGATATCCTTCGCTTCCCCGAGGGTCAGGGACGAAATATTCTTCCCATCCACAACGCGCATTTCGATATGATGAACCCCATGCTTCTCCAGGACTTCCATCTGCACGTCGAGCATCGGATCAATCTCATCTGCAAAGGCACTGACGATAAAACGTTCCATGATTTCCACTCTCTTTCTTCCGACGCTGTTTCAGCCACCTTCGGGAGCATCCGGACGATGGACGGGGGATACCGGCAGAAACCGGCACCCCCCACGGATTTTCGTCCTTTTACATGGGTTCGGGTTACTTGGAAAAGGATTTGGACATGTCCACGCCGACATCGGCGACAGCCTTCACGAAACGGGACTTTGCGGCCCGTTCCTTCAGGATGGCTTCATACTCATCCCCGTCCAGAGGAAGAGTCACTGCCTGTGTCTTGTGGGACGACAGCATGATGGCATTGGCCAGCATGACGGAATTGAGTCCCTCATGCCCTTCCGCGATCAGGGTTCCATGGCCGATGATGGTGTCGACCCAGCGCTCCATCACCTGACGGTGCGGACCCGGGATGTTCGGCTGCGACGGGATCTCCGTATGCCAGGATTCCACATTGCCGAAGGGTTCCGTGGTTTCGCGCAGGAATTTGAACATCGACATGCGGTTGCGATTCATCGTGATTTTGCCGTTCTCGTAGATCAGGCGTCCATGCTCCCCGACGATTTCCAAACGGTTCGTGCCAGGTGTTTCCGCGGTGGAAACAATGAAATGTCCGACCATGCCGTTCGCATGTTCAAAATATCCGGTGACTTCGTCTTCGACTTCAATGTCGTGGTATTTGCCGATGTGGGCGAAACCGCTGACCTTTTCCGGCAGGCCGAAGAGCCACTGGTACATGTCCAGATTATGCGGGCATTGGTTCGTCAGTATGCCGCCGCCTTCACCGGCCCAGGTGGCGCGCCAACCGCCGCTGTTGAAATAGGCCTGGGAACGGAACCATGCCGTGTTGATCCAGGTGGCGCGGACCAGCTGACCCAGTTCACCGCCATCAAGGATATCCTTGATCTTGATGAAATTGGGGTAGGTCCGTTCCATGAACATCAGCCCATAGATGAGATTCGGGTATTTCTTCTTCGCCTCGGCATAGGCGGCATCCATTTTCTTCGCGTCATTGACGTGAACCGACACCGGCTTCTCGCACATGACATGGATGCCCTTCCCCAGCGCATCGATGGTGATGGGCGTGTGGTCAAAATGAGGAACCGCAATGACAACGGCCTCCAGACCGGAGTTTGCGAAAAGATCCCTGTAGTCGTAGTAGGCGGTCGAACCGCAGGAAGCGGCGAACTTGTCCGCCTTTTCCTTCACAAGGTCGCAGACGCCCACCAGTTCCACATTCTCCATTGCCGTCAAGTCTCTTGCATGGCCGCTTCCCATGTTGCCGAGGCCTATGAGGCCCACCTTCAGTTTCCTGTCCGTCATGTCCGTTCCTCCCGCCTGTTATCCTGGTTTCCCATTGATTTGGTTTGTATGTGCCATTGGTTCCCTGACATATCCTCAGAACTTCAAATTTTTCATGAATTCCATATAATAAGGTATGACCACTTCCGGTTCCTCCAGATGCGGCACCCACTTCTTTTCCCATTCGAGGGAAAGGAATCCGTCATATCCGATTCCGCGCAGCAAGGCGCAGTCTTCCGCAATCGGCACATCCCCTTCCCCGATCATGCATAGCTTGAACGTCCCATCCGCCTGTGTCTTCGTGTCCTTGACATGGACATGCCGGATATGGGGGGCCGCCCAGGTGACAAAGGCCGATGCATCCTTCCCGTAACGCTTGAACACATGCTCGATGTCCCAGAGGATGCCGAACCGTGGATCCGAAACCCCTTCAACAACCGGACGCAGCAAGTCCATATCCGGAAAATCCCCATGGGTTTCCTGGAGAATCACGACATTCCGCTCCCCGACATATTCGCAGAGCGCCTTGTATCCCTTCACGATCAGCGCAATGGTTTCAGCGGCCCCGGTTCTGTCGGGCACGCGGTCCCCGAAGACACGCACGTAGGGGACGCCGAGTTTCGCCGCCAGATCGATGTATTCTTTGCCCTCCTGCAGGAATGCCTCCCATTTCTCCGGGTCGTGAAAGGAAACGGAGGAACCGAGATCGGTCAGAATCAAGCCGCGTCGGCTCAACTCGGCCATTGTCCCCTGGATGTTTTCATCCAGAAATGGTTTTGCTTTTGGCAGGTACATCTCCCCGTCGGCACCGCGCACCTCGATGCCGTCGTATCCCAGCCGCTGTGCTTCATCCAGCACCTTTTCCCAGGACCAGTCCGGACAGGAGAGGGTTGAAAAGGAAAGTCTCATCATGGGATCTCCTCCTTGGGGAGTGCCTGCACCGGACTCATGGCAGAAATCCGGGGAACCGTTTCCTGCTGTGCTGGCTGTGAACTTCGCCCCTTTCATGGTAAACTAAAAGAAAACCTTGTTCCATGCTTTTATTGTTTGATTTATCGTTTTTCTTGGCGATCCCTTCCATTTTCTCCATCTGAAGACGGAGGGAAGGCCAAATGGAGGTCCCATGTCCGGCATTGATGAATCAAAGACCCAGTGGCCCCTTATTTTTTCACACATCCAGGTCCCCGCTCCGCGGGTGGAGTTCCATCTGCATGATGGATATGAAATCTATTTCATCATCTCCGGGGATGTGAATTACTTCGTCGAGAAGAAAATCTATCCGCTGCAATATGGAGATCTGATCTTTACGAACAATCGGGAAATCCACAAACCTTCCTTCCAGTCCGACAAACTATACGAGCGGATCTGCCTGGAATTCCATCCGTCCATCCTCCGCCCATTCATTCCGCCGGATTTTGACCTCCTCGGCTGTTTCACGAACCGGACAAACGGCGAGCAGAACAAGCTGACACTCACAGCCCGCCAACGGGAAGAAGTGATGGGCCTCTTCACACGCATCGAAAGACTGACGGCCGATGAGCGGCAGGGCAGCGATCTGCTGCGGCTGGGATGTGTCATCGAGCTGCTTGTGCTCATCAACCGGCTTTTCCTGAACATTGCCCCGGAAACGGAGCGGACCAACATACCGGATAAGCTGGTGCCGGTTCTTGACTATATCGAAACGCATCTGGACGGCGATCTCAGCCTCGAGATTCTCGAAAAGACATTCTATGTCAACCGGTTTCACCTGAGCAAGCTGTTCAAGCAAAGCATCGGCAGCAACATTCACAACTACATTCTCATCAAGCGTCTGGCCGCGGCGAAACAATGGCTGGCGGAAGGCGCTTCGGTCAGCCAGGCTTGCATCCGGTCCGGATTCAACGACTATTCGAACTTCCTGAAGCAGTTCAAGCGTACCGTGGGTGTATCCCCCGGCAGTTACAGACGGCAGGGCTGAGTACCGGTACCGTTCCCCCATGCGGCCGGCATCAGCGGCCGATGCATCATGACGCTCCCTTGACAAGCCTGCTGCCGTGACATAGGATGTCAGTATCGTTTTGTAACTTTGTTTCCAAATGTTCATACGACACGAAATCCGTTCGCCAGGCGGCCAATCCGCCGAGAAGGAGTCTGCATGAAATATGAAAAAGGAAGCATCCGGAGCATCGGTGACTGCACCGTCCTGAATAATGGCGTGCGTATGCCGAGACTCGGGTATGGCGTCTGGCAGGTGGAGAACCCGAAGGAACTCGATGCCGGCGTGAAAGCCGCCATCCGCCATGGGTACATCAGCATAGACACCGCCTTCATCTATGGAAATGAGGCCGGTGTGGGCAAAGCGATCCGGGAATCCGGCACACCCCGCGAAAATCTCTTCATCACGACCAAATTGTGGAATGATTCGCAGCGGAAGGGCTACGACGCCTGCCTGAAGGCATTCGGGAAGTCCCGCAAGGCGCTCGGAATCGATGTGGTGGATCTCTATCTGATTCACTGGCCCCAGAAGGGAAAAATGGTCGAAGCGTGGAAAGCGCTCATCCAGCTGCAGCGCGACGGACATGCGCGCGCAATCGGGGTGTGCAACTGCCAGCCGCATCATCTGGAGGAAATCATCCAGGCAACCGGCGTGATTCCGGCCGTCAACCAGGTGGAACTGCACCCATGGCTCTCCCAGAAACCGCTTCTCGCATACTGCGAAAAGGAAGGCATACAAGTGGAGGCCTACAGTCCGCTCATGACGGGTCATCTGGGAGAAGTGGCCGAACTTTCCCCCATTGCCGCCAGATATGGGAAGACACCCGCGCAGATTGTCCTTCGCTGGGACCTGCAGAACGGACTTGTCGTTATTCCCAAATCCGTGCATGAAGCCCGTATTGTCGAAAACTGCAGCATCTTCGATTTCGAATTGGCCGAAGCGGACATGGCGGCACTCGACGCATTGAACCGGAACCGGCGGTTTCTGCCGGATCCCGACACAATCGATTTCTGAGGATGGATCCTCCGGATTCCGTGACGTTTTCCGTCTTTCAGGATGGCCCCCCCGGATTCCGTGGCGCTTCCCGTCTTTCAGGATGGCCCCCCCGGATTCCGTTGCGCTTCCCGTCTTTCAGGATGGCTCCCCCGGATTCCGTGGCGCTTATCCCGTTTCGCCATTTCTCAGTACAGTTTCTGAAACTGACTCGGCGGTATGCCGACCACCTTGCGGAACTGGCGGGAAAAGGTGAACGCGTCCGGAAATCCCAGGGCCAGCGCGACTTCACTGACACATCGATGACCATCCGCCAGCATGGATTGCGCTGCGTTCATTCGCCGCATTCTCAGGTATTCCGCCGGCGGCATGCCAGTGCGCGCCCGGAACCCCTTCCGAAAGCGCTCCAAACCAACCCCCACAAATCGTGCCACTTCTTCCACGGATATGTGACCCCCGGTTCCGCCCGCAATCTCCCCCATCAGCCTGCAGGCCCGGTCCACCCAGTCCGCGGATGGATCCATGTCCTGTGATTCCCGGTGCATGCGCATCACGGTGAACAGAATGTGCTGCGCCTCGGCCAGTAAAACCGGCAATTCCGTATCCCCGGCCCTCCTGCAGGATTCGAGAAGCGCTTCCATGCGGGAAAGAAGAGCCGGTGTCACCCCCGGCGTCAGCACCTCCTTTCGGGCATCCAGAATCCGCAGTCGTACTAACGTCTCGAACAGGTCGCGGCCAATGCAGATGTAAAACTCAAGCCACAGGCCGTCCGGCTGAATGTGGGTGGAATGAATCCTGCCCGGAATCCGCTGAATGAAACTGCCTTGTGAAACGGGCCAGGAAGTGCCCTCGCTGTCCACATGCGTGCCGTTCCCGGAAAGAACAAGCAAACACCCATAATAATCGAAGCACAGGTTGATGTCGGACATATACCGCCCCGCCCCCGGCTTCTTGTGCAGAAAACCGCAGGTGAGCAACCCGTTGAAAGGATCATTGGTAATATTGCGATGGACCGTGTCACTTCGAAAAAGACGTTGCGGTATGCTCATCATCCAACTACCCCTCCCTTAGGGAACATACGAATAACATCACTTGTCCATCATACCAGAAACGACATGCTTCTCACCAATTCCGCCATTCCGGACAGCAGGCCCCAGTGACATACTGAATGCAGAAAAACCTTTCGCCCACGCCTCTTTTTGATAACGGGGAATGAAACGTCACAATTTCACACACACGAGGTGACTGACATGAATCCGAGAGAAAACCTGCTCTCCCTGATGCGCCGGACCGGTTATGAATCCGCTCCCGTCGACATGTCACTCTGTCCTTCCCTTGAAGCGGATTACAGGGCTGCCACAGGCGTGACGGAAGCCATATCCGAGCACTTTCTGTTCCCTGTACGGACTGTCGCGGACAGGACCATTCCCGAACGCGACCAGACGGCCGCACGCGGGATGTTCCGGGATACGCTGCACCCCGCCACTTTTTTCGACATGTGGGGAATCGGCCATGAGCCAGGTTCCGCCAAGGCGATGCACATGACCCGCATGCATCATCCGATGGAACACATGGATTCCCTCGCGCAGATGCAGGCGTATTCCCTGCCGGATTTCGCCCAAGCGGATGCCTCTCATCAGAAGGCGGCAGCAGATGCCCTTCATGAAAGGGGTCTGGCCGCCGGCGGCGGGATGGCCTGCACCATCTGGGAAACCGCCTGGTACATGCGCGGCATGGAAACCCTGATGGGCGACATGATGGATGATGACCCGAAAGCGGAATGGCTGCTCGATGAGATTACGAAACGGAGTGAAATCCGCGCGGCTTCCTTTGCGGAAGCCGGTGTTGACTGTCTTTTTCTCGGAGATGACATCGGCATGCAGCACAGCATCATGATGAGCCGGCCGTTTTACAACACCTGGCTGCAGCCCCGCCTGAAACGGGTCATTCAGGCCGCACGGGCGGTAAAACCGGATATTCTCATCTTTTACCACTCCTGTGGTTTCGTCACCCCCTTCATACCGGATCTGCTGGATGCAGGCATTGATGTGTTGAATCCCGTACAGCCGGAATGCATGGATTTCGCCGAACTGCATGCGCAATACGGGGATGTGCTTTCTTTTCATGGCACACTCGGTACGCAGACGACCATGCCGTTCGGCACGCCTGAGGAAGTACGGGAGGTTGTTCGCCGCAATCTTGCGATTGCCGGTCCGAAAGGCGGCCTCTGGGTTGCCCCCACCCATCTGCTGGAGCCGGAGGTTCCTCTTGCCAATGTGCTGGCCTATGTCGAGGCCTGCAGGGATTTTGTTCCATGAATGATTTTTCTTCAGGCGATGTCATTTTTGTTTCTCGTGCAAAAAGTCGTTTTTCGACTTTTTCATGCAAGTTGCGATTCGCAACTTGCATGCCTACAGCGGCGATGCCGCTGCAGGGCACGGAATCACGTGATTCGGTGTGTAA
>JAIFNI010000301.1 GCA_020047785.1 Clostridia bacterium | reverse complement strand
CGGGCAAGAAATTCCGGAAGGATGCCGCTGGTCCTGCCGAGAGGAGCGACCTGGGGTCCGGCGTGAAAAAAGAGTCGAAAAAAAGGTTCCCCGTCAACGCGGAGGTGTTTCGTTATCTTCTCCTCGTCACAGTTCCACTCAATCTTGGTCTGATGTTCATCGTCGCGTTCATCCCCGCGTACATTCAGGATCGGGGGCTTCCGATCCTGCTCGTGAGTTACGCCTATCTGGTCAATGGGCTGGCCGGCATTTACCTCGGACCAGTGCTTGCCCGGTACCTGACCAGAAAACTCGGCAAAAATGCGGGTGTCGGCGTGATGCTGGGAATGGGCGCGGTCTCTCTGCTGCTGCTATCGCTTCGTCCGGAAGTGGCCGCCATCCTGATGTCGACGGCGGTCATGGGCCTTTTCGACGGGTTCGGTACCCCGGTCAGCATGGACTGCTTCATGAGCCTGCCCTCCGTCCGCGGCCGGGTGGATGTCGCCAGCGCGCTTGCCGTGCTCGGGGTTGCCGGAAGCGCCATTCAGATGATCAGTCCGATGGCGTACAACTTCCTTATCATGGACAGTCGGAACGAGGGTTCCGGCATGCCGCTGCTTGGCGCCGGTTTCCTGCTGTTCGCGCTGCTGTTCGGCGTGATGTCTCGAAAAGGCGCAAAGAAAACGGCATGATCAGCCGGACTGACCCATGCGTTCAGGACGACCGGCATGACCCTGCAGGGTCAGGACCAGCGGCATCGGCCGTTCATGATCTCCTGCCTGATTTCCATCTGCCGCAGCGGTTCAGGAGCCGAAAACGGGTCCGGCACTGGCGCGCATAAAACGGAATAAAGCTCCGGGTGCCTTTCCCTGCTCATTCTGCGGCGCACGTCCGCCGTACCGGACATCTGTGTCGGGTTGTGCCAGTCCGGCTGCAGTTTTTTCCTGTCCAGATCGATCACCTTCGTCACGACCACGTTTTCCTCGAACCCGGCCTGTGCCACGATATGTCCCCATGGGTCCACGATGCCGCTTTTCCCCGCCGCGTTGAAGCTGGCGTTTTTCGATGTGACGATATACAGGCCCCCGTCATTGGCCCGCGTTCTGAGCGTCGCCTCCCCGATGCCGTCGTACCAGCCATAGCCGAACGTCGGATGGAAGACGATTTCCGCTCCTTTGAGAGAAAGGACATGGACCTGCTCCGGAAACATCATGTCATAGCAGATGCTGAGGCCAACCCGTCCGAAATCAAGATCGAACGGCTCGATGGTGTCCCCCGGTACGGATTGCCAGGTTTCATCCGGCGGGAGATGCGTTTTGTGGTAGTGCCCGATGTTCCTGCCTGCCCTGTCGAATATGGCGGCAATATTGCAGTTGTGACCTTCGATGCGCTTGAAGTAACAGCCGACCACATACATGGCGTATCTGGAGGCGATTTCGGAAAACCGCGCCTCCAGCATGGGGACTGTGCGTGAAACCAGTTCCGTGAACATGCTTGGCATCACGCTTTCATCCTGCGCTTCCGCCTCAGGAGCCGTGGAAACCTCCGCCATGTAGGCACCCGCACCGGCTGAATCTTCGCAGGAGGTCACGATGTCGCAGCCTTCCCGACCGGCCTGCTCCAGCAGGTCGAATGTGACGGCCATCCGTCGGGACAGGTACTCCTCGATGATTCTTTCCGCATTGTTGCTGTAATCCGGCAGCTGCCAGTTGCAGCCTTGATGTTTCTCATGAGAAACCTCCTCTGGCGCTAAGGCGCTGGAAGAAAATTACCTGCTTTTTTTCCGAAAAGCTCCATGTCCACGGTCGGGTTACCAGCAAGTCCTCTATCTGCTTCGCAAATAGAGGTGTAATGGCAGGTTTGGCCATTGTTTTCGGAAATTTATAGAGCAGGCTTTTTTCTTCCAAGCCCTATAAAAGAAATATCTTGTTCATGACAGGTGTTATCTGGTCATCAGATGGAACTGACGCTTCGGAATTTCGTACCGCAGCGGCTGGTTGTTCCGGAAGCGCTGGATCTCATCCAGCATGGCCATGGTGAACACCTCCACACGTGCCATTCCTGCCGCATGCGGCATCAGAAGGACCCGATCGGACCCACACAGACGGGAATCGATCGGCAAAGGTTCTTGATCATACACGTCAAGCACCGCCCGGATTCTGCCCGTCGCCAGTTCGTCGGCCAGCGCGTCTTCATCCAGCAGCGCGCCTCTGGCCGTATTGACCAGCAGACAGCCGTCCCGGAGCAGAGCCAGTCGCGCACGATTGATCATGCGATAGGTTTCTTCCGTCTTAGAAGCATGGACCGACACGATGTCGCGCCCGGTCAAAGCCTCCTCCAGACTGCACAGCCGGACGTTTTCATGGGCCGCCAGACTGTCCGGCTGAACATATGGATCATAAAGACTGACTTCCACATCGAACGGTTTCAGGAAGGTCAACAGGTGACGGCCGACAGCCCCAAGCCCGACCAGGCCGATTTTCGCGCCCGTCAGGCTCTGGCTTTCCCGGCTGTTCCAGATGCCTTCCCGCACTTCCCGGTCTGCGAGCGGAATTTCCCTGAGCGCGGCGAGCATGTAGGCAAGGGTTCCCTCTGCGACATGTTTTGCCATCACGTCATTGGCGCTGCACACCGTGATGTTTTTCTCATATACGGCATCGCTCACAAGAGAGGCCACGCTGCCCCCGGGAGAAAGGATGAGCCGAAGACCCGGCGCGCGCGACAGAACAGCGGCTGTCACCCGGGGACTGCCCTGCCAGGACAGCATCAGGCAGACCTCTGCCTCCGAGGCGGCCAAATCTTCCGCCAGTTCCGTTTCCGTCAGAACATGTCCGCGTTCATTCATCCGGACATGACCCAGGGCATGGAGGCGTTTCATGACTTCTTCCGGAAAAAACCGATTTCGAAGCGCGCCATCATGCAAAGCCACATACAGGTTCATTTGATACCCCCATTTGATGATATGTCCACCGGCTTCATCCGTGTGTTCAGCGGCTTCATCCACAGGTTTCATTCCACGCACCCACCGGCTTCATCCCGACGGATTTCATCGTTCGGGACAGACCGAGGATTCACTGACCCATCGTCAGGCTGACAGGCAAGGGAAGAACAGCCGGGAGGAATTCCGAACCACCTTCAATGAATATCTGGCGGCTTTCGCCCGGCAGCAGGTCGAAGTATTCGTCCGACAGAAGAACCCGTTCGTCCAGGCTGAAATGGACTGCATGCGCGTATAAGTCGGTCCGGACCGTAAAGGATGGCATGCCCTCCGTTCGGGTTATTTCCCCGACATGCAGGGTTGCCGGGGGAAGCTGCCAGCTGCGGAAATCGCCGCGGCTTTCCGTGGCCGGGAGGATGGGCTGGAAGGAGGTCGAAGGATAAGCCGATGACTTTTCTTCTTTTGCCGAATGCCGTGCAAGCGGCTGAACGGCAACAAGGCCGGCAACATCCCGGCAGGATGTACCGGAAGCCGCCGTTGAGGCATCATTTGCGTCAGACCGGTCTGCGGCGGGGACTTCAAAGGTGAACAACACGGAACGGGAACGGGCTGGAATCACGATATCCCGTTCGGGCAGTCCGGTCGTTTGTCCATCAAACCGGCAGAAGCCATAGGCAACGGTTGACTCGACGGATTCCGTGGTCTCGTTGACGCCGATGACGGCATATGTGTTTCCTGGACCCGACCTGTTCGACATTGCAGTGCTTATCTCCGCCTGTTCCGATGGGAGCCGGTTCATGACCGAAGTATCTTCGGTCGTTTTCCGAACAATCAGCTTGATCGTTGCAAATGCCCGGCGAACGAACGGGAAGGAAATTTTGCGGTTCAGATAATAGTCGATGGTTGTCCAGCCGGTTTCGCCCCAGGTGTCGTTGTACATCCAGTAGATGGCGCCGCCGCAGGGCAGCTTCGCGCGCAGGGCTTCCAGCGAATAGCCGTACATCAGCCCCTGGCAGAGACCGGCGTAGAGCAGATACTCCGACATGGAGAGGTTTTCCGTGTCCCGGTAGTGCTTGCGGATGCCGGCCAATACCGTATCCTTCTCGAAGGTGTTGTTGTGTTCCTGCCAGATGGCCCCATCCCGCACGACAGGCTGGTCTCCGTGATACATTCCGATGGAGGAGGCGCGGCATGGACCGACATACCCGTATTCCGACACGAATTTCGCCGTGACCTTGTCGAACTCGGTCGGCGCGATGCGTTTTTCCATATCGGGGTTCATCATGCAGTCTCCCCAATGGTGAACATCGCCGGACATCGGTTCACCCGGCCGGAGTCCGCCGTATGGGGAGCTGTTCCAGTAAGGAATGCCCGGTGTGCGCTGGTGCAGTATCTTCGGGGCGATATGGTTCCAGATTTTCATGCCTCCGTTGGGAAGCAGCACATCGGAGCCTTCCCACCAGCCGTCAAATCCCGTATGGATTTCATTGTTCCCACTCCACATGACAAGACAGGGATGGTTGCGAAGCCGCACCGCCTGATAATCGATTTCCGCCGCCGACTCCTCCCGGAACCAGGCCTGGTTGTCCGGAAAGGCCGCACAGGCGAACATGAGGTCCTGCCAGACCAGCAGCCCCATCGCGTCGCAGAGATCATAAAACAGGGATTTTTCATAAAAACCGCCGCCCCAGACACGGAGCATGTTGTAGCCGGAACGGGCGGCTTCGGAAACGAGTGTCCGGTATTTGTCATCCGGGATGCGCAGATACAGGGAATCGGACGGTATCCAGTTCCCGCCTTTGCAGAAAACCGGTTCTCCGTTGATGAGGAGCACGAAGCGGCGTTCCGGTTCGCGGGTGCATGCCTCATCGGATTGGGCGGCATCGGCAGAGGAAGGGGCGGTGCTTGACTCCTGCGCAGAGGGATCGGCGACCAGGGATTCATCGACCGAAAGGGTCCTGATTCCAAACTGAAAATCAGGATGACGGACCACAGCCGAGGTGAAGCGGGATCCTTTCGCGGCAGCCGGCAGGCAGACGGTTATTTCCGTCTGTATGGTATACAGCTCGGGAGAACCCATTCCGTTCGGCCACCAGAGGGCGGGATCGGTCAACTCGGTTTCCAGCCGAACCTCGTTCCAGCCGGAGTGCAGGCAAGTCTGCATCTTCATCGTCCGGACGGAAATCCCGTCATGCAGCAGCCCGATGCGGATATCCGCTTCACAGGTTGAAATCGGGAGAAATGTCTCTACCTCCACATCGAATCGGAGCCTGGCGGAAAGGGCGGAGTTCTCCCGGCTGTCCTCTGGCGTCAGTGAAAGGGTCTGGGCATGAACCGAGAGGATGGACAGCAGCCGCTCCGAAACCAGACGCACCGGGCCGCCGATGCCGCAGGTCACAAGCCTGGGACCCCAATCCCATCCGTAGACATACTGCGGCTTGCGGAGTCCGACACGGCGCCAGTCTCCCCTTGTTCCCCGGCCGGCGTTTGCCTCGGTGCAGACAAATGGCTTGATGAATCCGGATTCCGCTTCGTCCACGGTTTCATGGCCGGCCGTCAGCCTCGCTTTCAGGCAGTTTTCACCTGCTGTGAGCCAGGGGAGCACATCCGCTTCAAACGCGCGGAACGCATTTCTGTGGTGTCCGACAAAGTGACCGTTCACGAAAAAGTCGGCGCAGGTATCGGCCATTTCCACCGACAGCAGCACCCGATCCGCATCCAGAAAGGCTTCGGACACTTCAAACCGGTTGAGGAACCACCAGGAGCGATCCTCGACCCATAGGCAGTCCGCAGCCTGCAGACCTTCCAGCGGCTCCGGAATGATGCCGGCTGCAATCAGCGGCATGTGCACGTCGCAGGGGAGGGTGACATCGTAGCCTGATTCGGGCAGGGTGGGAACCTCGGATGCCTGTTCCGGCCCCGAGTCCAGAGACTCTTCGAAGAGTTTCCATCCGTGTGTCAGCAAAAGTTCCATATGACAATCTCCTCCGTGGGACGGTCCGATGCCCCAATCCAATTCTTGCAGACTCCGGGGCGGGAAGGAAGAGGTGTTTTTATGAATGATCATGCATTATTTGTCATCTTCCCGCAGCAGACCCTTCATGCTTCGCGGGAAGCAGCGGATTCCACGCAAAACTGAGCATGGCGGAGACGATCTGTTCGTATCTTGGATTGCCTGCGCCGGATACCACCCGCCCCCGCCCGGGCGTCATCCAAAACGGAACCGTGATGCCCCAAAGTGCGGTTTTTCAGCAATCCGGCATCACCGGACCAGCCATCCCCCACCAGACGGATGGTGTCAACTGGCATATGCAGACTGCCCTTGATGGCAACAGCGGGGTCAGCCGCTGGACTTCTCCGGACTACGTGACACCTGGTGGATTTCTTTATCTTGCGCAGAAACCCCCGTCGCGTGCAGGCGGCATGTTTTCCACATTCAACCGCATGTTCGCCCAGGGGTCTCTGATGATGTACGGATTTACCAGTCAGGATACACCGGGCATGGATGGCGCAGGACCGCTGCTGCTGGAGGCGGAAGGGCTGGAGACATGCTTCTCCACATATGCCAGCGCTGGGTGTGGAACTGGTGAAGGCGCAGCAGGAACGGATCAATCCGACGATGAATGGATAAGGGATCAGGTTTTGCCCAGTTCCAGCCCGCGGTCGATGAACCAGCGGTAGATATCGTAATCCACCGTGCGCGGAATGGAATGATCGCTGTGCAGGGTAAAGCCGCAGCCCGCCTTCACAAGAGGAACTTTCGCCTGCAGCTCCTCCTCGATGATGGTCTTGTCGTTGCTGTACAACGTGCGGACGTCGATGCCGCCCATGAGCGACAATTTGTCGCCGTAATTCCTGTAAATGCGTTGCAGGTCCATGCCCGCCTTGATTTCGATGACCTGCAGGCAGTCGATGCCGGACTCCATCATTCCGGGAAGCAGGGGCTCCACGAAACCGCAGGAATGCATGATGACGGGCAGGTTCAGGCTTTTCGCGTAATCGATGGTGCGTTTGTGGCCGGGCTGGATGAGTTCCCGGTACATGTTCAGGGAGAAAAACGGCTTCTGCTTGAAGCCCATATCCTCGTAATACCAGACGCCGTCCGGTTTTCCCTCCGCGGCGAACAGGATTTCCTGCAATTCCACCGTGACCCGGCTGTAGATGTCCACCATGTCCTCGATCCATTCCGGCTCGAGGGCCATGCCGACCAGCATATGTTCATGGCCGCAGACGGGATGCATCAGTTCGAACACATTGACGCCGCTCCACATGAAAAACTGGTTGTTTTCCGCAGCCTGGCGTTTTGCCTTGCGATAGGCTTCAAAATTGATGCGGCGCGGGTCGGCTGTGATCAGATGCCGGATGGCATCCCAGTCCTTCTTTTCCTTGACCGTGAAGTCGACATGTTCCGGGGTGGTGTCGTGAAGCTTGTGCCGCCGCAGGATGGCGCCGTTTCCGTCCTTGACGAGTCTGGTGGATTCGGTTTCCTCAATGGTCTGCGGGACCCAGTCCAAATCCGCCGTAAAGTTGAAGGACCAGCACTCCGCCATGTCGAATCCGAAATGGAGTCCCATGTCCTCGTTTGCCTTGAGATAGCCCTTTTCGGTCCATTCATTGTGCGTGTCATTCCAAAAATGCTCGTACAGGCAGATTCGGTCGGCGGGCTTGCGCTGGAGCATTCGGGTCGTGCGTTCGATTCCTGTCATGGAAGCCATGTGCTTTCCTCCTTGCGGGCTGTGGATGATGCTGTCTGACAAGAAAGGGCAGGGATTTCACCTCCCCATCATAGCAAACGTTCATGATGCAAGAAAGGGAATATCCTGTTCAACCTGTCGAAATCCTGTGATTTTGATCTGTTTCCTTTCCATGCGTCATGGTAGGATGGTGAAGAAGGAACTGCCATGTGTCATGGCAGGATGATGAAGGGTGATGAAGGAGGAAACCGCCATGCATCCTGCAGTCATGCAAACATCCGTCGAGTCATCGAGACTGTCGCCTGTCGTGCTTCGCTGTTCCCTGTTCAACAGTGGAACCTCGTTTCCGCAGGGACACAGGCTGGAAACCCGTCATGTCTATGATTACGAACTGGAATATTACCTCTACAGCACAGGAGGCATGCATATCGACGGGACGGACCACCCGCTCGCGGGAGGGGATGTCTGCTTTCGCCGTCCAGGAGAGCATGTGGGTGGAATCATGCCCTACAACTGCATCCTCATCTGTTTCGACATGCTGGGGGATACGGGCAAGGATTCCGAACACTATGACTTCAACCTCGAACAGCCGTTCCAGCCGTTCTATCGAAATCCTGTTCTCGATGCGCTTCCGTCCATCCTGCATCCGCAGGGCGAGGGCGTCCGCGCGCTGTTCGAGACGATTCTTCGATTGTATGTCTCCCGGGAGGAAGGGGCCGTTCTTCAGATAAAAGGCTGCATGCTTCATCTGCTGAACCGCCTCTATCAGGAAGTGAAACTGCCATTGCATGCTTCTTCCGGTGTGCGGCCCGCCCATCGGGAAGCCGTCCGCAGAGTACTCGGGCATATTCGGGAGCATCTGGCCGAACCGTTGTGTCTGGAAGAACTCGCTGCTTTGGCCGACATGAGTCCTGCGCACTTCCATAAGATTTTCTCAGCGGTCATGCAGGAAACACTGAACGGACTTATCACGCGCCTTCGTCTGGAAAAAGCAAGGGAATGTCTTGTCCAGAACGATTGGCCGATCCATCGGGTGGCGTTGGCCTGCGGATATGAGAATCCGTCCTACTTCAGCTATCTGTTCCGGCATGCGATGGGGATGACTCCGGTTGAATACAAGCGGCGCCACCGGTATGCGTGAAGAGTGAAAAGAAACGATGGTCGCGTTGAGGAATGCGGATTCGCGCTGCGGGTCCATCTTTACGCCAGAACCCACCCACCCTCTTGAAAGAGCAGACTGCGGGCTGACACCCGCGCGGCCTCCCCGGCGTCATGCGTCACAAGAAGCAGGGTGGTGTGGGCTTCTTCAGCTTCTTCCAGGAGGAAATCCAGGGCATCCTCCTTCAAGGATTCATCCAGGTGCGTCATGGGTTCATCCAGTAGAAGCAATGCGGGATGCGGTGCCATGGATCGGGCAATGGAGGCGCGTCTTGCCTCGCCGCCGGAGATTTCGTCCGGATGGCGGTTCCGCAGGTCGGACAGGGAAAAGCGTTTCAGCAAGTGGTCCGTCCTTTCGGATGAAGCACCTTTTCCCATCCCGTGAAGACCGAAACGGATGTTCTCGGCAATGGTCATGTGCGGCCAGAGCGCGGGTGTCTGAAAGACAAAGCCGAGACCGCGCAGATGCGGCTGTACCCATGCTCCGGCGCCTGAAACAAGCCGGTCCCGAATGGAAACGGTGCCGCCTGCCGGGATGTCCAGCCCGGCAATTGCCCGCAGGAGTGTGCTTTTTCCGCATCCGGAGGGACCCCGGATGCAAAGGTGCGCTCCGGCCGGCACATCCAGATTGATGCCGTCGAGGATGATTCGTTCACCGCGTCTGCACACAAGGTTTCGAAGGGACAGGACCGGTGCGGCTTCGTTCTCGTTCACCATGTTCATGCAGGCCTCCGATTGTTCGAGGTGGCTGTTTTCTGAAGAAACAGGCCTATGCCAAGGGCAATGAGGTACAGAAGCAGACACAGCCCCGATACAGCCTCCGATGAACCGTAATGAAGATAATTGTAAATTTTCAATGTCAGGGTTCCCGCGCCGGGGGGAGTCAGCAGCAGGGTGGCGCCCAGTTCTCCGATGGCCAGGACGGCGACCAGCAGACCCGCCCCGAGATACGCACCGGACAGCATGGGCAGAAATATGCGGAATAGGGTGTGCAGGCTGTTTTTCTGCAGAATGAGGGCGGCGCCGATCAGATTCCGGTCCACACGCTTCAGGAAGGACAGCAGCAGAAAAACCGCAAAAGGGAGGAACCGCAGCGTGCAGGCGAGAATGGGCATGAAAAGTGTATTGTAGAGGCTGGTCCAGCTGAATGCGCCGGCGTTCCAGGTATGGATGAGCGCGATGCCGATCAGCGGAGCCGGCAGCGCGAGCGGAAGCATGACCAGCCACCACCAGGCATGCCGGTTGTGGCGGCGGCTGTCGATCGACAAAGCGGCGGCGTGGGCGAAGGGCAGTGTGAGAAAAGCGGTTCCGACACCGATGAGGAGCGAGATGCCCATATCCGGCAAGGAATCCGTCAGCCAGTCCATGGAAGAAAGGGCAGGCAGGCTCTGAACAGCGAGAACTGCCAGTGGAACCAGCAGCTGAAGCAGCAGAAGCAGAACCGACAGACACGAAAGTCCGTGCATCCAGAACGGCAGCCTGAGCGGCCAGCGCGCCTCCCGGCCGCTTCCCGAAGGAATCAGCGGAAGTCTCCGCAGGGAACGCTGCAGGAGCCATGCCGCAGGCAATGAGAGAAACAGAAGCGGCACCGACATCAGAAAGGCATGCGAGGCGTCGTAACGGATGCTGTATTCCGAGAAGATCCCCAGGGTGTACAGATTGAGCTGAAAAAGGGAAGGCACGCTGTAATCGAGCAGGCTGACGAGGAAAAGGAAGGAAAAGGATGTGGAAAGTCCCGGAAGGGCAATCGGGAACAGGATGCGCAGGATGGTTCGACGGTCCGGCGCCGTGACCCGGGAGGCTTCCAGCAGATCGTTCGAGATGCCGGACAGGGTCAGGAGCATGATGCCGAACGCGAATGGCAGAAGGGCCATCATCTGCACCCAGACACTGATGATGAATCCCTGGTCCTGCAGGGGCGGCAGTCCCGATCGCTTCAGCAAGCCGTTGATCCAAAAAACAAGCACGCTCCAGGCCATGGCATGGATATGTGGGGGAATGGCGGCCGATGGAATCAGGAAGGCGGACAGATGCCGAATCCTGCGGGACCTGGTGAAGCGAAGGGTGGCAGCTCCCGCAAATCCGATCAGGGTCCCCGGGATGGCGACGGAGAAAGCGAAACCGAGTGTCTGCAGCAGCAGGGCCAGGCGTCGCCCCTGAGGGAAGACGAGGGTCCGCCATTCGGTTTCCCCACCTGCAACCGCGGTGAAAGCCTGTACCGAGAGCAGAAGCAGCGGCAAACCTGCCAAAAGGGTATAGAGAACAAGAATGCCCGAAGGGAGGTGAAATCTCAGTATTTGATTTCTTTTTTTTCCCCCCGTCATGCGCACGCTTCTCCTACTTCATGAACAACTCGGTCATGTCTGTCCTGGAGACTTCCAGATTGGCATAAATGGCTGCAAGATTCACTGACATGCCTTTCACGACAGTATCGCCGAGATTCAAGCTCTGCACCCCGACATCGCGGCAGGGGAGATCGATGAAGCCGACTTTCAGCAGTGCCGCTTCGGTGGACGGTTTCAGGAGCCAATCGATGAAAAGGCGGGCTGTCTCCGGATGTGGTGCACCGGCAATCAGGGCGGCTGTGTTGGGATTGATGAGTGTACCCATTCCACCCTCTTCCTGGTCCAGATAAACCACATCCACCGGTGCGCCATTGTTGACTGCGCCATAAGCATCGTCCGTATCCGTCAGGCCCATAATGAGTTCGCCCGAAGCGACCAGGTCACGCACGACGGAATTTCCGTCCAGTACCCGGACCCCTTTTTCCTTGAGTGTCCCATGCCAGGAAAGGGCTGCCTCAGGACCCCATTGCGCGTATAGGGCGGCGGCATGGGTCGCGGTTGTCCCGAACATCGGCAGGGCGATTCCGATCTGGTCCGGAGAGACGCCGCTGTCCAGAAGGTTCAGCAGGGAAGTCGGGTACTTGTCCCTTGAAAGCTTGTCCCTGTTGATGATCAGAACCCTGGCCCGCCCGCCGAAACCGGTCCAGTACCCCTTTTCTTCCTTGAACGCCTGGGGGATGTCCTTTGCGGATGCCGAAACATAGGGGGCCAGGACCCCTTTTTCCTGGAGCAGGATGGTTTGTATGAATTCATTGCTCCAAAAAACGTCGGCCTGCGGGTTTTCTTTTTCCGCGATGATCCGGTTGATGAGTCCTGTGGTTTTTGCCGCTTCGACATCAAAGACCGGCAGGACCCTGATGCCTGTTTCCTGGGTGAACTGCGTGAAAAGCTGCTCCGAATAGACCTGGTCCACTGCCGTATAGACAACAACTGACTTGCCGGTGCCACATCCGGATAAAACGGTTGCCAAGAGAAGCATGGAAAGGAAAAACAAAAGGAAGCGGTTGAAAAGGATATTGGACCGCCAAGCGAGCCGGCTCATATGCAACCTCCCATGTGTATCAAGTACAGGTTTTTCAGATGTGTTCCAAGCCAAGATGCGGACTGTGAAACATCTGTATCATATCATATCAATCTTGTTGATTGCATTTTGAATTGTTTTATCCGAGACAGATTTCATAATAAAATGGACCGCATGACGAAATGGACTGCGAGCTGATACGAGCTTCAGATGAGACAGGCCGGTGCGGGGATGATATAATGAACCAGGTTGATGCCACTGGCGTGTGAATCGGGTACAGACCCGTCATGGCGACCTCCATCATCTTTGAACAACCCTGCATGGGGCTGCGGATATGCAGAAATGCCGATCCGTCCGCACAAGGAGCATCATGGCGAAGACAACAAAGAACCCCCACAACCTGCAGGAAGAGCTCCACCGCGACCTGAACCTCATCATCCTGGCCGTGACGTTCGGCATGGCATACATGACCGTCTACAACGGGCCGCCGCTCAACGCGTTCATCCGTTCACTCGGCGCGGGTGATTTCGTATTTGCCGTCATTATGGCGATGCCGGTATTCAGCGGATTGCTTCAGCTGGTGGCCTCCATCGTGCTGCAGAAGGCCGGCAGGCGCAAGGGCCTTTTCATCACATCCGGGCTCATCCAGAGGCTCATTCTCATCCCGACAGCCCTGGTGCCGCTCCTGCTGCCGGATCAGTTCAAAGGAACCCGCATCCTGCTTGTTCTTCTGCTCATCGCTATCAATTCCGGAGCACAGGCATTCATGATCATCACGTACAGTTCCTGGATGGGCGCGATGGTACCGACTGAAATCAGGGGTCGGTATTTTTCGAAACGCACGCTCATCAGCACCATTACAAGCTTGATTGTGGCCCCGCTTGCCGGTCTGTTTCTGGACAAGGTGCCCGGAACGAAGGGGTACGCCATCCTGTTCCTCATTGTAGCCGTCCTCGGGGTCATCGACATCCTCTTCTTCTTCTGGATCCGGGATCCGGCCATGACACCACAAACTGAAGTGAAGCCGATTCACATGCACATCATGCAGCCATTGAAGGATGCGAACTACCGGCAATTCATCCTCTTCTCCACGGCTTTCCAATTCAGCCTGAATCTGTCCGGATCATTCTTCACCCCATTCATGCTGGAACACCTCCACATGAGCATGCTGGCCATCACGATCCTGACACAGACAACCATGAGCCTTTTCGTCATCCTGTCGGTCGGACGCATCGGCAGCCTGATGGACCGGTTCGGAACGAAGACGGTCATGTCGGTAGCAGTCATAATCATCATGGTACTACCGGCATTCTGGTTTTTTGCAACACCTGAAAACTACCTCGTCACCATTTTTCTGGTCCAGATGTTAGCGGGTGTAGTCTGGCCCGCCTATGAAATGGGGACCATGAATCTATCCATCTGGTTAGCGCCGGAAGAGGAACGGCCTTCCTATCTGGCAAGTTACGCCTTCATCGTCGCCCTGTTCGGCATCCTGCCCGGTCAGCTGCTGGGGGGTGCCATCATGGAAGGATTCGGGGCATGGCTGAAGGTGAATCCGTTGCCCTGGCTTTTCGGCCGCGGCATGATTCCGTTTGATCTGCTGCTTGCGCTGACCGTTTTCGGCCGCACGGCAGCTGTGGTTTTCCTGTTCCCCACCATAGAAGACAAAGATACGCGAGGCACGCCGATGGATGTCGCTAAGGCATTTTTCCAGCGCCCGGGCAACTGGCTCCGGCAAAAGAAGGTTGGCGATTGAATGGTTACAACCCAAAAAGTTTCCCCTGAAGGCCTTGACTTCTTCTTGAATGATAATTATTATAATTTTATAATCATTATAAATTATTGGAAAAGGCGGGGTGGGGTCCATGAACCGTACCGGCATGACGGATGCAGCCGAACTGCTGCGGGAACATGGCATCAAACCTTCCCACCAGCGCGTTCTGGTTCTGTCATATCTGATGACGCACCCTGAACACCCTGCTGCCGACGCAATCTACCGATCCCTGCTGCCGGAGATGGCTTCCCTTTCGAAGATGACTGTCTACAATACGCTGGAAATCCTGAGGAAAGCCGGGCTGGTGCGCATCGTGCGCATTGGGGACCCTGAAGCCCGCTATGACGTGATGACGGATGATCATGGCCATTTCAAGTGTGAGATCTGCGGAGGTTTGTCGGACTTTGCCGTCGATATGAGGCCACTTGTGTCGGATGGACTTGCCGGGTACGAAATCAGGGAACGGAATGTGTATTTCAAGGGCATTTGTCCAGGATGCCTTGAAAATAAAACCGAATGAATTGCCAGGAGGAGGCCGCCATGAAGGATCTGAAGGGAACCAAGACTGCCGAGAATCTGCTGAAGGCGTTTGCCGGAGAATCACAGGCCAGGAACCGTTATACTTTTTACGCGTCTGTGGCCGACAAGGAAGGATTCAAGCAGATTCGGGATCTGTTCACCGAAACCGCCGACAACGAGAAAGAGCATGCGAAAAGATTCTATAAGCTGCTGCTGGAAGGTTTTCAAGGCCAGATGCCGATCGGGATCGAAATCAGCGCCACCTATCCGGTCGCCCAAGGCTCGACCTATGACAATCTGAAGGCTGCGGCCGCCGGAGAAAACGAGGAATGGACCGAGTTGTATCCTTCCTTTGCGAAAGTTGCTGCGGAAGAAGGGTTCCCGGAAGTTGCAGGTGCATTCAAGATGATTGCGCTGGTGGAAGCCCGTCATGAAGCCCGTTACAATAAACTGGCCGCCAATGTGGCCGGTGGGAATGTTTTCAGGAAGGATGAGCCAACCTTGTGGAAATGCGGAAATTGCGGCTATATTGCCGAGGCGGCGGATGCGCCGGAGAAATGCCCTGCCTGCCTGCATCCGCAGGCCTATTTCGAAAAGTTCGTTGAAGCGTATTGATATGCGGGAAGAAGGGGCCGGATGGGAAACCATGCCGGTCCTTTTCATGTCCGCTGCGTTTCATGCTGAGACCTCATTTCATGCGGCTCTTTTCCATGCCAGGTCATGATGTGTTCGTCACTTCGAATATGTCGGCCACCTGATACGCTGCCTGAACGGAAACCTGTTCAGGTTTTTTCTGTCGCAATCCGCCGGATGTTGCATTGCATGAAGCGGTGCGCACCAACACTGTGTACATTGCTGACGAACTCAACGGTCATGGGAAGACCGTCTTCTGTTTTCATCGCCAGGTTCTCAAACCTGTGGTAGCTTTTTTCACACAGCATGACAAAGCTTTCGCTGTCGGCGGCGATGCCGTTGAGCCATTCGATGGTCCAAAACGTTCTGTCCATGAAATAATCCCTGGCATATCCGGAAAGTATGGTCAGATAGGGATTCACATCCGAGATGGTGCCAGTGTCCGCATCCACGACGAGGATTCCTTCCTTGACGGCCTCAAAAAGCTTCCTGTAACGAGTTTCGGATACCTGCAGAGACTCCCAGGTCCGTTTCATTTCGGTGATGTCGACGAACGTGACCACAGCCCCGGCGACCACATTTTCGACGGTTCTGTAAGGTTGGATGCGCATGGTGTAGCACCGTTCCTCCTCCGTCCGGACGTTGATTTCGACTGGAACAAGCGTGTCCAGCACGGACTGGATGTCCAGTGCGAGACGGTCGTAACCGACCAGTTTTGTGACAATGTGCGAGACCGGTCTGCCGATGTCGCTCTGAATCAGGTTGATGATGCTCCGCGCAGTGGGCGTGAAACGCAGAATATGCATTCCGGGCCCGACAAAGACGGTCGCGATGCCGGTTCCGGCGAGCAGATTGTTCATGTCGTTGTTGGCGCTCGACAGGTCGGTCACCTTGGTCTGCAGTTCCGAGTTGACGGTTGCCAGTTCTTCGTTGATGGATTGCAGCTCCTCCTTCGAGGTTTCCAGTTCTTCGTTGGTGGATTGCAGTTCCTCGTTCACCGACTGCATTTCCTCGTTGGAGGACTTCAATTCCTCGCCGGTGGTTTCAAGTTCCTCCTGCGTGGCCTGCAGGTAGTCCTCCTTTGCCTTCAACTCCTTTCTGAGCGCTTCGACCAGAGGAGTCGATTCAGGCTCCGGAGAGTCCGCATTTGTTCCCGATTGGGCGCTCTGGCGGATGCAGGAAGGAATTCCCTCACCCATGCCGGCTGGAATATCCTGTTGCGGACGAATGGCTCCGGACCCGGATGCGGGAATGGATTCTTCAATCACGATCAGATACATCGAAGGGGGCGGCGCGCCTTGGTTTCTGTTTTCCGTCGAAGCATCGGACTGTCCGGGAATCGGGTAAATCGTCAGGACGAAAGGGGTGAAATGCCCGTTTGTACGGATGCGCAGATTGGGAATACACACTTTTTTTTCAGACAGGACCGATTGGTGGAGCGCAGTGGTCAGTTCACGATGAAGGCCTTCGCGGGCCATTTTCAGGATGTTGCTGACGCCCGGTTCTCCGGGAGCGGGTTCCAGGAACATGCCCGCCCGCCCGTGCTGATAGAGGATGTCTCCTTTTGGGTTGACAAGGATGCCCGTCGGCGCGGTAAACCGCAGGAGTGCCTGTTCCGTCACCTCACGCAGATTCGGTTTTACCGGGTTGTCGGCGGGAACGGACCGCTTGGCTGAATGTGTTTCCGGATAGTTGTCGTTGATTGCGGATACGCCGGTGGATGAACGCCGCACATTGGACAGGTCATGCTTGCGCTGGTACAGTTTCCATTTCCTGTCCAGGACGGAAAACAACGCATTGAATTCTCCGGTTGTTTCCGAAGTGCCCAGAAAAAGAAATCCACCGGGCTGCAGGGCATAATGGAAGAGGGGTATCAATCGCTTTTGCAGGTCCGCACCCATGTAAATGAGCAGATTCCGACAACTGATCAGGTCCATTTTTGAAAACGGCGGGTCTTTGATGATGTCCTGTTCGGAGAAGACAAGCATGTCGCGAATGGGTTTGTTGATGCGGTAGCTCCCTTTTTCCGCAATCTGCGTGAAAAAACGGGTCAGCCGCTCGGGCGTGAGGTCGGCGGCGATGCCTGCGGGATATTCCCCGGAACGGGCGATGGCAATGGACTGACGGTCCAGATCGGTGGCAAAAACCTGTACCTTGTGGGAATGGTGCATGTCATCCAGATACTCGCGCAGGAGCATTGCGATGGAATAGGCCTCTTCTCCGGTAGAACAGCCGGGAACCCAGATTCGCACCGTGGAGCCGGCGCTTTTTCCGGAAAACAGTTTGGGAATGACTTCGCCTGCCAGTGCCTGAAATGCCTCCGGATCCCGGAAGAAGTTCGTGACACCGATGAGCATATCCCGGAAAAGCGCCTCCACTTCATCGGGCTTTTTCTGAAGAAAAGCCGCATATCCATCCAATGTGTCTATCTGATGGACGGACATCCGCCTTTCGATCCGCCGGTGGATGGTGTTGGGCTTGTATTCTGAAAAATCATGTCCGCTCATGGACCGGAGCATGTCGTGGATCTTCTTCAAGGTGCTTTCCGCTTTTGGAGCACCTGGCTTTTCAATCCGGATATCCGGATCAAAGGCATGTGCCGCATACGCAATCAGCTGTGCCGGCATTTCGGCCGGAGGAAGTTCATAATCCACCAGACCCGTGGCGAGTGCGCTGCGCGGCATGCTGTCATATTCGGTGGATTCCGGATGCTGAGCCATGGCCATCCCGCCTTCCGCCTTGATGGCCCGCAAGCCCTGCGTCCCGTCGCTGCCGGAGCCCGAAAGAATGATGCAGATTGCCTTCGCACGCTGATCGCGCGCCAGGGAACTGAAGAAAAAGTCGATGGGCAGACGCTGCCCGCGCGGTGCCAGAGGAGCCAGGAGCTGCAGCCTGCCGTTTGCATAGGTCATGTCACGATTGGGTGGGATGATGTACGTGCAGTTGACTTTTACCTGCATGCCGTCTTCCGCTTCGTGGACCTGCATGCGCGTGCAGCGCCGGATCAAATCGGTGAGGAGGCTCTTGTGGTCCGGTGCGAGATGCTGCACCAGGACAAATGCCATGCCGGGATCCCGTTCTGCCGGCATGCCCGAGAAAAATGCTTCGAAAGCAGCCAGCCCGCCTGCGGAGGCGCCGATGCCGACAATGGGAAAGGTGACCGGACCGGCCGTTTTTTTTTCTGTCATGGAACCCTCCGTGGGCAAAGCTTTCCTTGCGTCGCATGCGGTCATTATACATCTTTGTGTGATCAAAGCCCATTGATTCGACTGCTGGCGTGAAATCGCCTTGATTCAGGTGTCGACGTGAAATCGCCTTCTTCAGGCGTCGGCGTGAAATCGCCTTGATTCAAGCGATGGCTTGAATCGACTTGGTTCGCCCGTGAATCGAAATGCCGGAGAGGGGACCGATTGAATAAATGCAATTTATTCATCACACGAATATCATTTAGATTATACTAATTTAAATATGAATAATTATTAGAATAAAGGCTTGACAGATTATAGTTAA